>DATJVT010000601.1:0-4877 GCA_035501695.1 Terriglobia bacterium
GCGGGGGGGCACGCCGCAAGAAAAGCCTTTTTCCTTCTCCGAGGGTGGCGCATATATCCCCGTGCGTGTATGCGACCCGAACCTCGCGCCGCGACCTGCCCGAGTGACGCAGACATAAAAGGCGATGTCTGCGCCACCCAATGATTGCTTCATTTCCCCCAACTCGCGGTCACCTTGACGAGTCGCCTTCACGCGGCAGTGCCGGGCTAAAGGCCCGGCGCTACGGCCCGGCTTCACCCGCCGCAAAAATCTGAGGCGCCGAGGCACTGAGAAGTCATGCCTTGAAACCCTCTGTGCCTCGGTGTCTCTGTGGTTCGCTTACATTGTGCCCTCAAGATGCCTCGCTCTCCGCCGGAAAGGAATCACGGCAGCGGCTATAATGGGTCATGGCAATCGGAATCCCTGCCGTGCTGGCGGCGATCTGTCGCAAGACTCCGGAGCGATCGGCGTGGCTCGAACAGTTGCCTTCTCTCGCCCGAAAGCTAGAGCGCCGGTGGGGGTTGACGCCGGATGGCCTGCTGCGGGGCGAGGAGGCAAGTTGCTCCTACGTGGCCGCCGTGCGGACCGGATATGGAACACCCGCGGTGCTGAAGATCGCCCTGCCGCACATGGAGGGCGAGCACGAGATTCACGGTCTGCGCTTCTGGGACGGGGACCCGACCGTGCGCCTGCTGGCGGCCGAGGAGGAGTTCGGCGCCATGCTCCTGGAGCGGTGCGCCCCCGGCACGACGCTGCGCGCTCTGGCCGAGTGCGATCAGGACGTGGTTATTGCCGGTTTGTTGCGCCGCTTGTGGCGCCCGCCCTCCGCGCCGCACCCCTTCCGTTCGTTATCAATGCTGACGGAGTATTGGTCTAACGAAACCCTCACGAAGGTGGATGATTGGCCCGACGCGGGCTTGGTCCGCGAAGGTCTGCGCCTGTTCAAGGAGTTGCCGCGTATGGCGGCAGGAGAAGTGCTGCTAGCCACCGACTTGCACGCGGGCAACGTCCTGCGGGCGGAACGCCAGCCCTGGCTGGTAATCGACCCGAAGCCTTTTGTGGGAGACCCCGCTTACGACGCAACCCAGCATCTGTTGAACTGTCGCTCGAGATTGCGATCGGACCCGGGCCGGACGATCCAAGGCCTGGCGGACCTCCTGGGTGTCGATACGGAGCGCGTCCGGCTTTGGACGTTTGCTCGCGCCGCGGCCGAACCACGCGACGATTGGAACGATGCGGAACTGGGGACGATTGCCCGAGCCCTCGCCGCGTAAAGCGGGTAGCGCGTTATGATTGGGCGGCGGAGGGTTCGCGGTCCAAAGCAAGAGACGCGGACCGCAAAGGCGGCGGTCCGCGCATCCTTTGCACACAGGGATAAATTGTCCCAATTTGGGAGGGCGAAAAAATATCCGTAATTCTCTGCCACAAATGGCTGCAAACCCAAATATAATTTCCATCCAGCCGCAGCGGCCGGGCGAAGTGGGGGGCAACCAAGGCAGTGGCCGCCAAGCAATCAAACCACGGAGGAAAACCTATGGATAACGATGGCCTGAGCATTTTGGACAAGCGCACCAATGCCACCTACGAGATTCCGTTTCATAAGGGAACCATCCGCGCGATGGATCTGCGGAAGATCAAGACCGGGGCGGACGACTTCGGTCTAATGACCTACGACCCCGCCTTCATGAACACCGCTTCCTGCCACAGCGCTATTACCTACATCGACGGCGACAAGGGCATTCTGCGATACCGGGGATACCCCATTGAGCAGTTGGCGGAGAAATGCAGCTTTCTCGAAGTCGCTTACCTGTTGCTGAACGGAGAATTACCGAATGCGTCGCAATTGAAAGAGTGGGTCAACAACATCACGCATCACACCATGCTGCACGAAACGACCAAGCATTTCCTGGAAGGCTTCCGTTATAACGCGCACCCCATGGGCATGTTCATCAGCACGGTGGCGGCGCTCTCCACGGTTTATCCCGAAGCGCGCAACGTGCACGACGCTCAGACGCGACGGCTCCAGATCTACCGGCTGATCGGCAAGGTCCCCACGATTGCGGCCTACACTCATCGCCATGGCCTGGGATACCCCTACGTTTACCCCGACAACGATCTTTCCTACCCGGAAAACTTCATGAATATGCTGTGGAGGATGGCGGAGCCCAAATATCAGGCCAACCCCGTGTTGGCGCGCGCGCTCGATATTCTCTTTATCCTGCACGCCGACCACGAGCAGAATTGCAGCGCCAACGTCATGCGCTCGGTGGGCAGCTCGCAGGCCGATCCCTTCGTGGCCATTGCGGCGGCGGCCGCGGCGCTTTCCGGCCCTTTGCATGGCGGCGCCAATGAAGAAGTCTTGCGAATGCTCGACGAAATCGGTTCGAAGGACCGCGTCCCGGCCTATATCGAGAGCATCAAGGCGGGCAAGGGCAAACTGATGGGCTTTGGCCACCGTGTCTACAAGAACTATGACCCGCGCGCACGCATCATCAAACAAGCCGCCGAGCAGGTTTTTGAAGTCACCGGCAAGAACTCCAAGCTCGATATCGCCCTGGAACTGGAACGGATCGCGCTGGAAGATGAGTACTTCATCAAGCGCAAGCTCTATCCCAACGTCGATTTCTATTCCGGCATCATTTACCAGGCCATGGGCTTCAACCCCGAGACGTTCACCGTGCTCTTTGCCATTCCCCGCACGGCCGGCTGGCTGGCCCAATGGGAGGAGATGATCACCGACCCGGAACAGAAAATCGCCCGGCCACGTCAGATTTACACTGGATACGAACAGCGCGATGTGGTCCCGATGGAAAAACGCGGGTAGGCAGAAATCTGTCGGCAGTTGGCAACGGAGAACTTATGCATACTGAAAAAAACGTGGGGAGACGAAAATTCTTGAAAGGCGTAGCGGCAGCGGGGGTCGGCATGGCGGCGGGATTCCCCTCCGGCCCTGCTCTTCTGGGCCAGAAATCTCCCAACGATGTCATCGGCGTGGCCTGCATCGGTGTGGGAACGCGCGGGCATCAGCTTCTTCAAGAAGCGCAGGCCGTCCCCAAAACCGAGGTTCGCGTCATCTGTGATCTTTACACGGGCAATGTGGCACGCGCCCAGCGGCAGTGCACCAATCCCCAGGTTCGCATTGTGCACGAATGGGAAAAAGTCCTGGAAGATCCCGCGATTGATGCCGTAACCATCGCCACGCCGGATTTCTGGCATGCCCCCATGGTCATCGCAGCGGCGCAAGCCAGGAAGGATATCTACGTGGAAAAAGGCTGGTGCACCAGAATGGCGGACGCCAAAAGGATGCGCCAGGCCGTGAAGGATAACCGGGTGGTGATGCAGTTGGGCCACCACTACAACAGCCTGCCCTCCTATCACAAAGCCCGGGAAATCTACCGCTCGGGGGCCTTGGGCAAGGTGCCGCTGATCCGGACTTACATCGACCGCGCGGGCCCGCGCCCCATGTGGAAGTTCTATACCGATTACGACATCCTCGACATGCCTGCCGATGCGGGTCCCAACACGATCGACTGGGACCGCTGGATTGCCAATGCCCCCAAGCGTCCGTTCGACGCCGAGCGTTTCTTTACCTGGCGATGCTGGTGGGACTACGGGACCGGCATCGCCGGCGACCTGCTCAGTCACCTCTGGGACGGGGTCAACATGATCGTGGGAATGGGAATCCCGGAAAGCGCTGTGACGCAGGGCGGAACCTATTTCTGGACTGGAGATCGCGATGTTCCCGACCAGTGGTCCGTGCTCTTCGATTATCCCGGCCAGAACCTCGGAGTGAGTTTCTCGTGTGCCTTTCAGAATACCCATGTGGGCGAGATCACTCAACTCCTCGGCAGGGAGATGAGCCTGGAAGTCAATCCGGGGAAGTGCCGTACTTATTCGGCGGAGTGGAAACCCGAGTATCAACTGAAAGTGAAAAAGGCGCAGGAACTGGCCTGGCAATCCGGTTTGGATCCACGGGACGCGGTAGTGCTTCCGGACTATGCCCTCAAGCCGGGAGAGGTTACCGTCACCTCCCACATGCAGGACTTCCTGGATTGCACGCGCAGCCGCGCCGTGCCGCGCTGCGGGGTAGATCGTGCCTTCGAAGAGGCCGCAGCCATCCTGATGTCGGTGGAGGCGTACAAGCAAAGCCGCAAGGTCCGCTGGGACCCGGCCAAGGAAGAAATTGTTTGAGAGAAGAAGTCTTCAGTTATCAGTTGTCAGTCTTCAGTCCTCAGGAAGGGCCAACCTGCCCTTACTGACTACCGACAACTGACTACTGTTCTTTCAGTACTTCACGTCCGTCAGCCTTCCCGTGCTTTCCCCTCGCAGCCATACGTATATGGGCGCGTGCGGCGAAGGCGGAGGCCAGGGAAGCTCCACTTTCAGTGTTTGTTCCTGCTGGCTGCCGGGTACGGGCGTGGGAATTCCCTGAACTGGAAATCCCGTCTTGGCGTCCCAACCCGTCTTCTCGATGATTTGCAGGTCGACCCCCGTAAGAATCCCGGCGTAAAGCGACGGGCCAAGCTTCTCTTCGGTCAGCGCGAACTTTTCGATCCGCGGCAGGCGGATGACGCGGCCCAACACCGTGGGATCGGAACTCCCCACACTCCCGGTAGTGATTGCCGCCGACAGTTGACAACCCGATTGACCCACCACTCCGGGATCGACGGATAGGAACAGCCCGTCTTCCCCGGAGAAGTCCATTTGCGCGTAGGGGGTTCTGTCTCCCGGGTGCAAGACCAAGGGCGTCTTATCAAACCCATCATTGGCGCATGTGAGACTCAGTGTCGGGTGCGCATCAAGGTTATGGGCGAGGAGCGAGAAACTGATGGCCGCCCCTGCCGGTATTTCCCCATCGTTCAAGTGAACGTCCGGCTGCTGGGCAAGAGAGAGGCTGA
>DATJVT010000602.1:0-4365 GCA_035501695.1 Terriglobia bacterium
GCTCGAAGCCCAGCAAAACTGCGTGCGGGCGCTCTACCAATACGCCCGCGCTTCGGCGTATGCGGTGGGCGAGTACCAGATCCATGACCTCGGCAACCCAAAGCTCATTCTGCTGCCGTCCCCCTGGACGCTCAGCGAGCCGGCCTGGCAGGCCATCCTGGCAAAAGTCCGGGAAGGCGCCACGCTCCTCGTCACTGGCGGCTTCGACAATGATGAGCATTTTCATGCCACCTCGCGGGCCAGCCAATTGGGGATCGATTTGCAGCCGGGCTTGCTTACTACGCGGGACAACCGTATTACCTGGCCGGGAGGGGAAGCGCGGTTGAGTTTCTCGGGCGAGAAGACGACGGTTCTTGAGCAAGCCTTGCTACCGCAGGGCAAGACTTTCATAGAGAAAGCCCTGGACAAGGGACGCATTCTGCTCGTGCCTCTGCCGATCGAACTCAATGACAACCTCCAGGCGGTGGGAGACATTTATCGCTACGCGCTGCAAGAGGCCAAAGTGCAGGGGGCCTATTCAACACACCTCAATGATCCCGGCATGCTCATCTGTCCTACGCAATTCGACCATGCCACCCTCTATGTGCTGACTTCCGAATCGTCGGCGTCCGACATATCTTTCCGTGATGCACGAAGTGAAAAGACTTTCTCCGGCAGGCTGGAGCCCGGACGCGCGGCCTTGCTGCTGGTGAACGATCAGGGCGAATTGGTGGCCGGCTACAACTGGTCAGGACGGAAGCAGTGACGCACAACGGCGGGAGGGAAGGCACATACTCTACGATGTAGCCCTCTCCGCGGTCTCTGCGCCTCAACCCTGCGACCTCTGTGAGAAACGCTTCTTTTTCGACCGTGGCGCGGAGAAATTCGTGAATAAGCGGGACCAGGACGTGGGATCAACTCTGGAGACCGAATTGCTCGAAATCCCCTGGGGATGCTGAGGGGCATCATCGCGGGTGCGAGGTCTACCCCTTCCGATATTGACCTATGCAGTTGTTTCAACGTCATTTGCCAAGCCAATCCGGTAATGCGGGGAGGACCCATTCGCGGTTCGCGCCCCTCCTGCCTCATACGGCTTTCACCCACCCGGACTGCGGAAGTGTCCTCACGGATTGCCGGGATAAGGCCTCCCGGGTCATCCTGGTTGCATTTGTCCTGATGCTAGCGGCATTCGGCGCGGCCCTGGCGCGGCCGCCGAAGCAGCCCTCTGTGGTTCCGGCGCATTTACCCCCGATCACCGTCGACTACCCTCTCGAAGGGTCGATCTTCCCCCCCGAAATCATCCCTCCCACTTTCATCTGGCGCGACCCTGCAAAGGAGGCGATTCGCTGGCGAATCGACATCGAATTCGGCGATGGCTCGCGGGCCATACACACCGAATCCGCTGGAGAGCGGCTGGCCATCGGCGAGATTGACCCGCGCTGTGTCTCTTCCACCAACGAACCGCCCAAGCTTACGCCGGAGCAGGCCGAGGCGCACACCTGGATTCCCACCCCCGAGGTCTGGGAAGCGGTCAAGAATCACTCCGTGAACGCCGCCGCCGTGGTAACCATCACCGGATGGAGCGAAGCGGATCGCAAGCATGCCGTATCGAGCGGCCGCGTCACCATCCATACGTCACAAGATCCTGTCGGCGCTCCCGTCTTCTATCGCGACGTGCCGCTGATGCCTTCCGAAACCGAGAAGGGAATCATCAAACCGCTGGCCTCGAGTGCAATCCCCCTGATCCAGTGGCGGCTGCGCGATATCGGGAAAACCGACAGCCGAGTGGTTCTGAAAGACATGGTCACCTGCGCTAACTGCCATTCGTTTTCCCGGGATGGCAAAACCATGGGCATGGACATGGACGGGCCCGCGAACGACAAGGGTCTTTATGCGGTCGTCCCCGTCCAGCCGCAGATGGTCATCAACACCACCGACATGGTCAATTGGAATCCTACGCAGGACCGTCAGGTTGGACTGAACCGCGTGGGATTCATGTCGCAAGTATCCCCGGATGGGAAGTATGTGCTGACGACGGTCAATACTGCGGACCGGGCCCCGCAGAACAACTATTACGTGGTCAATTTCAAGGACTATCGGTTTCTCCAGGTTTTCTATCCCACGCGCGGGATGCTGGCCTGGTACAACCGGGAGACCCGCCAGCGGGAACCTCTGCCGGGCGCCAATGATCCCCGCTACGTGCAAGCGGATGGCGTATGGAGTCCGGATGGGAATTATGTGGTCTTCGCGCGGGCGGAGGCGAAAGAGCCTTACCCGGCGGATGGGAAAATGGCCGCCTACGCCAATGACCCGGAAGAAGTGGAGATTCAGTACGATCTCTACCGCGTGCCCTTCAACCAGGGACAAGGCGGCCAGCCGGAGGCCATTCCTGGTGCCTCCGGCAACGGCATGAGCAACACATTTCCCAAGGTCTCTCCGGACGGCCGCTGGATCGTCTTCGTCCAGTGCCGCAACGCGCAGTTGATGCGGCCCGACAGCAAGCTCTATATTGTGCCGGCCCACGGCGGGAAGGCCCGGCTGATGCGCTGCAATACCGCGCTCATGAACTCCTGGCACAGTTTCTCGCCGAACGGGCGGTGGTTGGTGTTTTCCTCCAAGGCCCGCTCGCCCTATACCCAGATGTATCTCACCCACATCGATGAGGAAGGCAACGACAGCCCCGCGATTCTGGTTGAACACGCCACGGCGGCCAATCGCGCCGTCAACCTTCCCGAGTTTGTGAACATTCCATCGGACGGGATCATGTCCATTGCCACCCCGGCCGTCGACATGTACAAGAAGTTCAATCACGCGGCGGAATTGGGGAGCAACGGCCAATACGATGCGGCGATTAGCGAGTGGAGAGAACTCCTGCTAACCAACGCGGATGACGCCCGGATTCACAACAACCTGGGCGCGGCATTGGCGCTGACGGGCCGATATGTGGAAGCGATCCCCGAGTATGAGAAGGCGCTGGAACTGAACCCGCAGTTTCACACCATTCACAACAATCTGGGCCGCGCTTTGCTGGCCGCGGGGCGGCCGGATGACGCGATCGTGAGTTTTGAGAAAGGCTTGCAGTATTATCCCGAGTCGGCGGAACTCCACGACCACCTGGGCCTGGCGCTGGCCAGCAAAGGGCGCCTGGCTGACGCCCGGTCAGAGTTCATCAAGGCTCTGGAAATCAAACCCGACTACGCCGACGCCAATCACAACCTCGGCCGGGCATTGGCAATCGCAGGTCAACTCGATCAAGCCGAGCCTTATCTCGAGAAGGCGGTGGAGATCAATCCCCGCTTCGCGGAGGCCCACGCCGACCTCGGCCGCCTCCTGGCGGCACAGGGAAAGTATGACCAGGCAGCGCCCCACTTGGAAAAAGCCGTTGCCCTCAAACCGGACCTGGTGGAAGCCCACTATTATCTGGGCGCCTTACTTTACTATTCGCAGGGGCGCCCACAGGAGGCACTCGCCCAATGGCATGAAGCGCTGCGGGTGAACCCGAATTATCTGCCCGCCCTGAACGATGCCGCCCACGCCCTGGCGGCGAGTCCCAATGCCGCGGATCGCAATGGCCCGGAGGCGGTCAGCCTGGCGGAGCGGGCGGTGCAGCTTTCCGGCGGGCAGAACCCCATTTATCTCGAAACCCTGGCGGCCGCTTATGCAGAGGCGGGAAAGTTCCCCGACGCCATCGCCACCGCGCGCAAGGCCCTGGACCTCGCCGCTCAACGGCAACTCGGGCAGCTTGTGGAAGTTCTTAATGCCAGGATCAAGTTGTATGAGGCAGGACAGCCGTACCGCGACACGGTGGAGGAAACACGGTAATCATCCCTCTAATCCCCATATGGATATCAACGCAATACCTGGTCTTATCTTTCCAATAGATAGTCGATTCTGATTCGGACCACCGTCTTGGGGCCCGGCATGGCAGGCTGGTCCACAATGATCGGAGAAATGACATTTACATATTACGGGAATGGACAATGAATCCATTCTTTGCGACTTTATGTCCGTTATTATCTGGTTTTTTTCACGTTGTAATCTAATTTACTTGACACAGGTAATCCGTAGCAATAGCCTCTGTCCGTCGGTAGTCCTTATCGGCCGATATGAGGTGCGTGGTCAGCGGGCAATCCATCGGAATGCACCTCTTCGGTTCCTCTCCAGACCACGCTTCCTCGATTGCAAGCCTGAATAATTTGTCGCGATTTGACGTCGGGCCTTATTCATTAGGAGGCAACGTAGATGCAATTAAATGCAAGAGGGGTTGGCGGCGGGCGCCGGCTTCTGTCAATCCTCGCGCTCGTATCTTTGTGGACCTGTCTATCGGTCCCAGCCTGGTCGCAAGTCACTGTGGGCTCCATCACGGGAATCGTCAGCGACCCCACG
>DATJVT010000603.1:0-12929 GCA_035501695.1 Terriglobia bacterium
GGCAACTCTCGCCCCTGGCGGGAAAGCCTCGGCAGATCGCGATACCGCCGGGCTCCCGATGCGGCTCGCTTGCTGATTATAGCCTGCATCGCCCTCTTCATCCAAGTGGATCATCATCCACGGAACGGGACCATCGCGCGACGATTCTCGCAAAGGTCCTCCGAACCATGAACGATTCGCGCAAGGCGGGCCCTACACGCATTCAGGGGGGCAAAATGCGGCGGTTAAGCGTGTCTGTTTCGGCCCTCGCGTACCTTATGCGTTCGGTGTAAGAATCTCGGTAATGGCTTCAACGACCTGAGGATCGTAGCGGCCTTTCGCGCCATCGCGGCGGATTTCCTTCAACGCAGCGCGGACGTCCCACGCCTCGCGATAGGGCCGCCAGGAAGTAAGGGTGCTGAAAGTCTCGGCCACGGCGGTGATGCGGGAGCCCATCGGGATGGCTTCGCGCTGCAGCCTCTCCGGATAACCGCGGCCATCCCATGCCTCGTGATGGTGGAGGACAATCTCCAACAGCCGCGGGTCCTCGTAGCCCAATCTCCGGCAGGCGGCCATGCTGGCATGGACGGATGCCTCCAACAGGCCGGACTCCTGATCGGTCAGGTTCCCCGTGAGGTTCATGTCGTGATGGTTGACCACTTCGTTCCCGAGGTTCTGGAAATATCCCGCCAGAAGAGTGGCTCTCTTCGTCTCATCATCCAGATTGAGCCGATCCGCTATGGCATAGGAGAGGAGCGCGACGACTCGCCCATGACCCACGGTGGCATCCAGGGCTTCGGTAGCCAGCACGATGTCGTGGGGAAGTTCAGCGTCGAGGGCGCGTCCGTACTTGGCCGCGACCGCGGGGGGTATCAGGGCAGAGTCGCTCCAGCGATCCCGGATGCCGGCCACTTCGTATACCGTGACTTTTTCCTGTTTACCCTTGAGTTGGACCTTTCCGATCTCGCCCTGTTGGATGGTCGCGTCGGCATAGGCCAACTTGATTTTGCTGGAACTGGGGTCCAGCTTGAGCGCCCGCGCAAAATAGTCCACCGCGGCAGTCAAATCGTGAAGTTGCGAGCTGACCTCACCCAATTCCTCAAGTAGTCCCGCGCTTTCCCCCTCACGACGGAGTTTCTCTTCCAGCAAGTGCAGTCGCGCTGCGAGTTCGGGTTGCGGAGATTCATCCCGGTCGGGCAAGCGCAACTTGGTGGCGTTGATGAAAGGCGCAACGGCCTTGTAAGTCGGCTCGTCGATGTAAATCCTGCCCGGCTCGCAAATCTCCTGCAAGCGCTTGGCGATGTTGACGCGGTCGCCCAGCGCGCTGTAAGCCTGGCGCTTTACTCCCAGCATTCCCACGATGGCAGGGCCAGAGGCGATCCCCACGCTCAAGCGCCAGGGCAGCTTAATGGTCCTGACCATCTCCTGCATCTTCAGCCCTGCCAGCACCGCCAGCAGTGCGTGTCGCTCCAGGTCCACGGGGGCGCCAAACTCTACCATCACTCCGTCGCCCATGTATTTGTCGATATGCCCATAAAACCGTTCCACAATGGGCTCGACGCGGCCGAGAAAGTGGTTCATGTCTTCCAGCACGACCTCCGGACGGCTTTCGGCGGATGAGGTTGTGAAGTCGGCGAGTTCTGCGAAGAGGATGCTGATCTCACGCTTTTCAAAGCGAAGCTTTCCTTCCGTAGCCAGCTTGGCGACGATGGGGTCCATCGAGAGGAACAGTGTGTCTTCCACTTTCTTCTTGATGATCTCGGTGTCACGGCTCCTCTTCAGATCTTCATACAGACGGCGTGTTTCGTGGAAACCCTTGTCGAGATTCTCCTGAAGCGACCCAATGGAGGCGCTAGTGAGAATGAGGAATCCGCCCCATGTACCCAAAACCAGGAACGCGTCCAGGTGCGTGCCTGCCACGGTGAACCACTCAGGGCGGTAGTAGGCGAACAATACGCCGGAGAGGAGACAGAGCACCGCGCCCATAACTGCCTGGCGTCTCCCCAGCATATAAGCCGCCGTAAGGACCGGCAAAAAGAAGAAGTTGAGGAAGGCTATCTTGTAGGGAAGGAAATAGAAGACCACTACGAAAATCACCGCCATCGCCAGAACGAACAGGAACTCCAAGTGCCGGACGATGAAGTCCCTCAGCCGGGAGGGCCACGTTCCGCCCAACACGAGAGGGATTACGGGTTCATGCACCGATGCCATGGTGGGAGGCGTGCTTGTCTGAGCTCGGTCGGTCCGTGTCTCCATGCATTTGCCTCTGACCTCATACCATACACTTCAGGGAGCTACGATTCAATAGTCCCGCCGCGTCCGAAAGGCGCTTTTTAAGGGGCAGTGGAGGATTATGCCCTGCCGCTCGGTGTTCGAAAGGAATAGATTAGCAATGCAGGCCAAACCTCAGGCATAAGAATCCCGACCTTTCGGCACTTCCAGGGGAAGAACAGTGGCACTCGGTTCAAATCCAGAGGGAGAACTGGTGCTGGAGGGGGGAGTTGAACCCCCATGCCGGGTGACCGGCGGCAGATTTTGAGTCTGCTGCGTCTGCCAATTCCGCCACTCCAGCGCTAACGCGTAATCCAATTTAGCATGCGCCGCCAATTCACTCAACTCCCTCGTTGCATTTTTTCGTGGGACGTGATTTCTTGCTTCCATATTTGCGAAGTGGGTGTATACTCTCCTCCAACTGAGGATCCCCGTCGGGGATTCCTCGTGACACGCACGCAGCCCCTCACAGTACCAGAGTACTATGGTTTCAAGATGCCGGAGACCTAACAATACTAACGTGGTGTAGTCCGACCCGTTAGGAAGTACAGAGTTGCATGAAGTCGGTTGTGACGCGGATTAAACAGAGGACCACAATGGATCTTTTCCGCAAAGGGGTTGCACCGATCATGAGGCGACGCGCCACATCTGGATTCTCACTCATTGAGATTCTCACCGTCGTCGCCATTGCCAGCGTGCTGGCGGCGATCGCTGTTCCCTTGACACTCAATGCCTTAAAGAGCGTGCGGCTGACTGCTGCTGTTTCCTCCGCGACGGGGGCGATTCAGTCGACCCGATACGCGGCGATCATGCACGGTTATCCATACCAGCTCACTTTTACACCATCAACGAACTCGTATCAGGCCGCGAGCCAGATCCCGCCCGCCACCAGTTTCTCCAATGTTGGAACTCCGGTTCCTATTTCCAGGCCGGGTGACGCCACCCTAAGCCGCAGCGTAACATTTCAGTTCAGTGCCAACGGCACGGTGACTGAGACCTCCAACGATATGACCTTCTCGATTACCAATGCGGTGGGAGGGTCAAATACCATCACGGTATCGACTGTGGGAAATGTTTCGGTTACTTCGCCCTGAGAACCGAGGATCGGGTATGAAGGAACAAAGACGCGCTCGCCACGCGCATGAACAGGCTGCGTTTACCCTCATGGAAGTCATGGTCGCCCTGGTGATTCTGACCATCGGCCTGATGTCCATGGCCGTGCTCATGGCGAATGTTTACAAGAGCACGGTGCGCTCCCGATACATGTCGCTCGCTGCCACCCTGGCGTCGGAGAAGCTGGAGGATCTGTCCAGTTACGGCCTCTCGGACCCGCGCGCGCACCTGCCGGGGGGAAGCCTGACATCGGATATTGCCCCCGCAAACCAGACCTGGAACAGCGGGACGGTATCCGTCGATTACTACGACACCGTAACGCTGAACAACGCCACCGGCGCCATGAGCGAAACCTACGAGGTTCTGAACGGCGCCAACGTTCAGTTTGTAACCCAGACCTTTACCGCCGACGGCCTCTGGCACTGGGACAGCGCAAGCGGGTATCCCAGCACCCCCTCCAGCACCGCGCCCACGGTGGGCGAGACCTTCAACCGGCGATGGGTGATTCAAGCCAACACCCCCGTCACGGGGCTCTATATGATCACCGTCCTGGTTACATATGTTAACAGCAGTATGAGTCCTCCAGTAACTTTCCAGATGAGCACGGTGCGACCATGACCGGAAACAGTGCCCATTCACGATGTGATTCTCGTTTTCCCGCCAGTCAGGGATTCTCCCTGGTCGAGTTATTGGTAGCCATCGCGGTCTTTCTGATTATCAGTTCCGCGGCATTCACGCTATTCAACAACCAGCAAACCTTGCTGACTCAACAGCAAGGGCTGGCAGGGTTAAACATTGGAGTCCGCAACGCCCTTACGCAAATCCAGATTGATGGAGTCAACGGCGCAAATGGGTTGGTGCTGGGGGCCTACGCCCCGGCTTGGCCAGTCGGGGCCACAATTGTGAATCAGAATCCCGCCTCTGCCTGTAATACTGGCGCCCCGAACTACCAATTCGGCGCGAGCTGTTTTGACTCAATCACCTTTATCCTTGCGGACCGCAATACCCCCACGTGCAACCTTGCTGCCAACCTCAATACCAATACTGCGAGCACGGTTAATGTGATCCCCAGCACCGGGACGGCTGCCGCATATGCCGGCAACTTCTTGGCGGGGGACGAACTCATTGTGGTCAGTGGCGCAGGCAAGCCCTTTACGACGATAACCTTGACCGGCCCCGGGACAGTCTCGGGTGCCAGTATTACGCTCAATTTCACTTCGACCAGCGCCACAGGCGTTAATCCCAAGGATTCACCTGGCCCCCCACTCGGGACCGGATTGTTGCTCACCACCGACGCCCTCTTGACTTATCTGGGCGTGAACTACTATCAAAACAGCCCCACTACCGATTGGGTGATTCGCCTGGCGCCCATTACTTACTATGTCGACACGAGTAATCCCTATGACCCGAAATTGATGCGTCAGGTGGGGACCGGCACCGCTGCCACCGTCGTGGACCAAGTCGTGGCCTTTAAGGTGGGGGCGGCGCTGGAGGACGATAATTCCGGCAATTACTACTACAATGCCGCCGCCGCCACAAACCAGGCGGGCGGCTATAACAATGATTTCACACTGGTTCGATCTGTTCGCGTGAACCTGATGGCACGAACTTCACCCAACGCCACTCTCTCCTACCGGAACCAATTTGATGGAGGGCCCTATCAGGTCCAGGGGGGATCAGTCGTCGTTAATATCAGAAATATGTCAATGAACGACCAATGAGGTGCGCCATGAAAAGAGATTTCGGCTTGGTAGGTTTCGGCTCCGAGGATCCGGGGAATGCAATACCGCCCCCTCCGCGCCCGCGAAGAAATTCCGATGCTGGTGTGGCACTAGTCATTACGTTGCTTTTGTTGTTTCTTCTCTCCGCAGTAGGACTGGCTGCGGTCATGTCGAGCAGTTCCGACATGATGATCAACGGGTACTACAAGAACTACCGGGGTTCTTTTTACGCCGCCGATTCGGGAATGGCGATGGCCCGGCAGGCAATCTACTCCTATTTTAATAGCAACTCCCCCGCCAGTTGGCCCACCACGCAATCCGCAGCGACAACGGACGGAAACACATTGGCTGCCGGGGCGGGTACCTATGTCATGGGGCTTTACAGCAACAAAACTTCGCTGAACAATGGATTGGCGGCCCAGTCCGTTCCCGCCAGTTTCTCCATCGTCAGCGCGTCGATTACTTTGCCCAGCGCGCCCTCCGGCACCCAAACCAGCGGCAACTACACCCAATGGACGTACACCTATAACTACCAATTGCAGTCCCAGGGTAGCTCTCAGGGCAGCGAGCAGGCCCAAATCATCGAAAAGGGCGCCATCACCGTGACGGTGACGGAAGGCTCAGGCACTTCCACCACCAACGCGAGCTTTGCCGCCTTTGGAGCCTTCATTGACAGTTTCACGGCTTGCCAGGGCCCTCTTGTGCAGGGTTATCTGACCGGTCCGATGTATGCCATGGGCCAATGGAACTTTTCTACCGGCAGCAGTCCGGGCTACACCTTTACCGATCCCGTGTCCCAGACGGGTTCCCAATTCAGTTATTACGACGGGGGGAATTGTTCAAATAGCGCCAATGTGCCTTATACTTTTGGGAGCGGGCATTCCGTAAACCCTTCGTTCCAGTCCGGCTATAACCTCAGCGTGAATGCGGTGCCCCTACCCCCGAATGATTTCAGCCAGAAGTGGGCCGTATTGGACGGCAAGGGTTGCGGGGAAGGGAGCAATGTGTGTGGCGTTACCTCCTCTCCCGCTCCGCCCCAGCCTACTAATGCCCAAATGAACTCGATTCTGGAGAATATCAACCATACACCCTATCCCTCGGGGGGCGCGACCTCCGGCGTCTACCTGCCGTACACGTGCACCAGCGGCGTCTGCTCGCTCAACAGCAATGCCGGTGGTATCTATGTTGAAGCGAGTGGCTCCAATGTGAGCACCACGGTTACCATGTCCACTACGAATGGATCGGGAGGCGCCTCGAATCCCTCGGGGCAGGTCTTCACCATCAAGCAAAACGTCGGAGGGAGCAACACCACAACCACGGTCACGGTGGACTCGGTGGCGAACACTACCACGGTAGTCAGTGGAGGCACGACCCTTGTTCTGAGTGGCGTTCCCCAGAACCTGCTGAACACCCCCCCCCAGGCCTCGACGATGGTTTACGTCAATGGCGATGTGAGCGTCACCGGACCTTCCTCGGGGGCGGCCATTCAGAACAACAGCATGGTCAACCTGACCGCCAATGGTGACATCACTCAGACCGGCAACCTTCTGTATTCGGCGGACCCCGTGACCACCAGCGCGAATCAGATCATATCCGGCAGCAATCCGCCATGCTGCAACGGCGAGCCGGCTGACTATCTGATTCCGCAAAATCAGAACATGAACCAGGTTCTGGGCCTTTTCACGGCCAATGGGAACTTTGTCCTCAGTCCCACGAGCAACGGTGCAAATATTGAGACGGATGCCAGCGTTTGCATGCTCTCCCAAGCGGGTACCACCAATACCAACATCGGGCACATGGCTACCGGTAACTCGGTGGGAGTCTGGACCAATATTGGCGGACGCATGGAAAACCGGGCCCACGGGGTCAGCATCGGCAGTTCGAACATCTACTTTGACCGGCGATTCCAGGCGCGCACCAACTTTGCTCCCCCATGGTTCCCTTCGACCACGGTCTCAACCGACATGCTGTCCAGCACCGTTAGTGCCAGTTCGACGGCGAGCCCCCCCTCCCGAACCTTCTGGCAGTACCAGGCTGGACAGTAGGATTCGGTGTGAACTGAGGCTGTCCCGTCGATGATCATTTCCGGAGGGGCGAGACCGGCGGGGAAATCGCCCCCCGCCGTTTTCGCGCCAGGTTTCTTCCGGGCAATACGGAAGACCTTGCCCCGAATTTTCCTGCCCTGGCCCCTCTTGCTGCTTCCCACGTGGGCATTGCCCGCGTTCATGAGGTCCATTTGATATATACTCTCCGGGGCCGGGCGGTTTGAATTTCCGGGAGCGCCGGCGGCCGCGGCGATATGAAGCCAAGAGCCATCCTCATCATAGCGGGGGTCGCATTAGCGTTCGGGCTGGGAATGTGGATTGGCTCGCGTATTAGTCTGAGGTCGCTACGTGGCGGGACCAATCCTGCGCCGCGGTCATCCTCCCGCCCTTCGGGGCTCCAATCGGGCAATCTGCCTGCTTGCGTCGATTTTCGCAGTGCCGCCTCCTTGATAGGGCAAAGGGGCTGTGTTTCCGGTGTGGTGCAGCGCGTCTATATTGCCCGCACGGGGAACACGTTCATGGATTTCTGCGCGGATTATCGTAACTGCCCCTTTACGAGCGTCGTCTTTGCTTCCGACAGCACCAGGTTTGGCGACTTGCAATCATTGCAGGGCCGGCGGGTCGAGATCAGAGGCGACATCGTTGATTACCAGGGACACGCGGAAATTGTCATTCGCGATCCCCAGCAGGTTCGCGGCGCTCCCTAAGAGACAGAGAGTATTAGGCAGTGGGACTGGTCAAGGAAGGCCGGGTAATGGCCCCAAAAGAAGATTAGGCCGCCCCATGCGCAATGTTCATGATAACTCGTGAAAAAGCGGTGGCTTCCCGCTATCCCATGCCGTCACCTGTGCATTCAACCGGCACCTTACCGAAATTCCAGGCGCCGTTTACCTGTGCCCTGCTACTTGCTGCTATTTGCCTTGCACCGGCTTTACGCTGCGTGGCACTCAACGCTCACAACCAGACACCTGCCGGCACCACAATGGCGACGGGTCAGGTCTCGAAAGAAGCGGCCGACCTCATCTTGCAAGGATTCGACCGGTTGGGCCAGCAAGACGCCACGGGGGCGGAGATGGCCTTTCGTCAGGCAATCGCAATTCAACCGGAAGTGGAACCTGCACACCGCGGATTGGGTTTGGCCCTGCGCGAGCAAGGGCGCCTGCCCGAGGCCTTCCGCGAGCTGCAAACCGCCACGCAACTCAATCCCTCGGACGCTGACGCCCACTTTGCTTTGGGCTCCGTGGCTTGGACGCTGAGCAACCCGAGCGCGGCCATTCCCGGCAGGAAAGGTGGCTTGACGGCGTCGGATTATCAAAACCTCGCCGACTTGGAATTCAACAAATCCTTGTCGCTCAACCCCAAGGATTCCATGTTGCGGGTCAACTTGGCCGTTCTTTATCTTGATTCTAATCGGCCGCGCGAGGCGCTTCAGCAGGCTCAGGAGGCAGCGCGGATTGCTCCAGACAGCGCGCTCGCGCACCTTACCCTGGGCCGTTGCTATTTTGCCAACGGAGAAGAAGAAAAAGCGGGTGCGGAGTATGAGACTGCCATCAAGATTGATCCCCAGGATGGCGATGCCTTTTTTGCACTGGGGCAAATGCGGATGTTTCAACGCCGCTTGCCCCAGGCGGAAGAGGCCTTACGCCACGCCATTCAAGTCTCCCCGAACCTGGGGCCTGCCTATGCCGCGCTTGCCCAGAAGCTCATGGCGGAAGGCAAGAACGCGGAGGCGCGCGGCTTGCTGGAGAAAGCCGTAACCCTGAATTCTCAAGACTGGCAAAGCCAATACCAGCTCGCCGTGCTTTTGAACCAAGCTGGGGAAACGGTCCGCGCCACGGACCTTCTCCGGAAGGTCCTGCAAGCCAATCCGGACTTTCCAGGGGCGCGCGAGCAATTGGCGACCGGTCTGTTAAGAAGGGAGGATGTCCAGGACGCCACGGACTTGGCTTCCAAGATGATCGCGGAGGACCCGCATGGACCGGAAGGACATCGCATCATGGCCCTGGCTTACTGGAAACAGCGCGATTTCGACAGCGCGCTCTCCGAGTGCGCCCTTGCCCTCAATGCCGACCCGAATTCGGGCTCCATGCTGGTGCTTCAAGCCATTGCGCTATGGCAGATTGGCAACAAAAAGAATGCGCAGAAGGCCTTCCGCGACGCGGCTAAGGTTGAACCCAAGGTAGGCACAGCCGATGTCTTCTGCCGCTTGCTGCTCTGCGATGCCCGCGACATTAATATTGTCAGTGAATTCCTGCACAAGAACCGTTGGCTGCTGCTGCCACCCACGGAACCCTGACCCTACCGGGTTTGCCCCGGCAAAAGGCCGCGCCCTTAGGCTCCCCTCCAGCAAGGGTGCACGTTATCCTCGAAAGGCTCATCCTCCCACTGGCGAGTCGGTGGAGACAGCGTTGGTGGTGGCATTCACCCGAATTACCCCTGATTCGTCGGTATAGTAATAGTTGGTTCCAGTGGAACTGGTGATAGGGACGGCGGTGAAATTGAAGTTGTTGATGCGCCCCGTGGTGTCGGCGGCGCCCGGCGAGTAGTCGAAGCTGTACCCGCTTTTCGTCCCGGAGGCCAGGGCGCTGTCAATCAACCCTGCCGCAGTGGAAGTAGGGCTGGCGCCCGCCGTCGAAGGGGAAGCGAGATACAGCATGTTGATGCTGTACCCCTGTCCGAAGGTGGAGGCGTAGGTGGCCTCGGCAATTCCCAGCGTGTGCAAAGAAGCGACGGCCGACGCCTGATTGGCTGCAACCCGTGAGCGCAGGAAGTTGGGCACGGCGATGGCAGCGATGACTAGAATAATTGCCACGACGATTAAAAGCTCGATCAGGGAGAATCCCTTGGAACTCCGATGCATTGAACGCTCCTCGCTCTGCCGCGGTCATAGGGAAGACCGAGGCACTTCTCGCCCCAGACTATCATGCAACTAGGTCGCCAATAACCTCAAATAGGGCCTTCTCCCCAACCTCTTACCCATTCAAAATGAGCACTTTTTCCCCCCTTTAATTCAAGAACGCCGTGGAGAGGCAGTATGGGGGCATTTCCTGGCCGTTTTGTCCGATTTCGATCGACAAATATTGTCAATTATAAGAATAATCGCCCGGGTACGAATGGGTGGCTGATCCCTGCGCTCTGATTTGGCCTTTTCGCACCCCTGGGCTCGATGTCATGGCAGATGTTCTCTATTCGCTAATAAGGAATTCACCCATCGCTCCGTCCCTCACGGATGTCTCGTGCAGGTGTCTCTCGCAAAACGCATACGCTCATGATAGGATGCGCGACGAATTGCTTTGGCCTCTGGCAATCTGTCGCGCTGGCGGCGGCCAGTCCAAGTGAAGGCGGCGGAGAGGGAAGGAACTGGATGCCCGTTTACATGGTGGAGAAGGTTGTGGACGACGTCATGGTGGTGGATTTGCGCGGGCGCATCACCCTGGGGCCCGAAACAGAAGCAGTACGCTCAAAGCTGAAGCATTTACTGAATCTGGGTCATCGTAGAATTATCCTCAATTTGGGGGAGGTCACCTACATTGATAGCGTTGGACTCTCGACCCTGGTGGCCGGTTTCACCTCGGCCCGCAATGCCGGTGGAGATCTGAAGCTTCTTCATTTGCCCCGCGGTGTCCAGCAACTCTTGCAGATCACACGCCTCAGCACCGTGTTTGATATTTTTGAGGACTTGGCCACGGCGGTAGAGTCACTGAAGGCGGAGCCCCTTTAGCTTTGCCTTTCGTGCATTGACATTCTGTCCATACTCTCTTTTCTTAATTTCATTCCTTTACAAACCCTCGGTGTGCTGGTACATTTGGCCCAAGCGGAGCGAGAGGTGACATCATTGGCATTCTTGAGCGACTGGCCGCAGAGGGCCCCTTAAGCAAATCGAGGTGTCTATGCAGGGCACAATCAAGCGTGTAATCCGCGACCGCGGATTCGGGTTTATTCGTTCAAGTGATGGCGTGGAGGTTTTCTTCCATCGCAGCATCCTTCAGCAAATGGACTTTGATGGATTGAAGGAAGGCGAACCGGTGGAGTTCGAAATGGAACGCGGCGACAAAGGACCAAGGGCTACAAGCGTTCGGCCTAGTGCGAAGTAGACCCTCAAGATTCGCACTTTCCCCATAAATGACCGGCCCTCAACCTGTCAGGGCAAGTGTCCTCGCCCCCGCCGGGACGACGAAGCTCCACAATATGGCGGTGTATGGCGGCCTCAATTTCCTCTCCGCGGGCTCCGGGGCTTGACAGCGGCACAAATGTGAGTAGTCTTAGCGCGAGAAACCCGAAAAAGGGAAATATCGCGAGGCCCTGGATCTTCATACTGAGGAGGACACGATGAAGAAGGGAAATACCTCAAGGAAATCGGGTGTAACCCGCCGCGACTTTTTGCGTAACGCGGGAACCGGTCTGATGGCCGTGGAAATGGCTGGGGTTTCCACGGGTAAGGCAACAGAACCGGCAAATTCGGATTCCGCCGTGCATTTTACGCCCACGGGAGGGTTGATCCAGATCTCTCCCAATCTCTACCTGCTGCGTGATACCTGCAACGTTTACGCGCTCAGAGACGGGAGCCGCACCATCCTGATCGATTTTGGCTCCGGGCACATCCTGAATCTGCTTGGAAACATCGGGGTGAGCAAAGTCGACGCCGTGCTGCACACCCATCATCATCGCGACCAATGCCAGGGGGACGCCCGCGCCGTTGCCGAGCGCATTCCCATCTTCGTTCCCGAGCATGAGCGGCACTTCTTCGAGGACGCGGAGACTTACTGGCGGACGCGCCGCGTGTTCCATCAGTACTATGTCTGCAACGATTTCTTTACGGTGACGCGGAATATTCCCGTCGGCGGCGTACTGCGCGACTACGATACCTATCGCTGGGGGCCTTACTCGTTTGCGATACACCCCACACCGGGCCACACCCTGGGCTCGGTGAGCCTGATTGGGGCGGTCGATGGGAAGAAGGTGGCCTTCTCGGGGGATCTGATTCACTCTCCGGGGAAGGTCGCGAACCTCTACGAGCTGCAATACCAGTACGGGAGCACCGATGGAGTGGACTGCGCCATCTTCGCGCTCACCCGCATGCGGGAGCAGGGACCGGAGTTGATCTGCCCCTCCCACGGCGATCCCTTCAACCAAACAGAACAGGGATTAGCCGACCTCATCGGAAAGCTGCGCGGGTGGTTCACGGCATATTCCGGCGGGGGCGCCCTGACCGTGGACAACAAGCCGTATGCCGTCACTCCCCACCTGGTGGCGTCCTACCAGACCACCTCCAGTTCCTATGCGCTGATCAGCGATAGCGGCAAGGCCCTGTTTGTGGATTACGGCTCCGCCAGCGGAAACTTTTTCTCCTCTTACAACACCCCCGCGCCGGTGCATGACCGCATGGGCTTTGTCGAGCACACGCTTCCGGAGTTGAAGTCGCGCTTCGGTCTCAAGTCCGTGGACGTCATCATGCCGAGCCACATGCACGACGACCATTTGAACGGTTTCCCCCACTTGGTCCGGCATCATGGCGCCAAGGTGTGGTGTTATGAGAACATGGTGGACGTTCTCCAGAACCCTCGCGGCTACAACCTGGGATGCATCCTGGCCGAGCCCATCAAGATCGACCGCTCGTTCCGCAACGGCGAGACGTTCAAATGGGAGGAATTCGAGTTCCAGGTCTTTCATTCGCCCGGCCATACGGAATATCAAATGGCCATGTTCGTCACCATCGACGGCGCGCGCGTGGCCTTTACGGGTGACGCCTTTTTTCCCACCGGAAGCCCTGACAGCCTGCTGCGCCACAACCTGATCTTCC
>DATJVT010000604.1:0-4150 GCA_035501695.1 Terriglobia bacterium
TTTCACGGTCTTTGATCGCCAGGGCACAGAGCAGCATCGGCGCGTAGTTGAGTCCGAGCGTCACGAAGTAGAGGCCAAGGACGAATTGCATCGGCGACCTGGACCGGAACAGGATGAATGCGCCGAGCGCGATGCTCAGGACCACTCCAAAGGCGAATTCGGCAATGATAAACGTGCGACCGAGAAAGGCGATGTCGATCGCGGCGAGCTTGCGCGGCTGGATCATGCCTGGTGGTCAGAATGATACGGGACAGGACCGCCTCATTGCGGAGAGTCTTTGTCTTTCGCCCATGACGCGAAGAACGCTTCACGGATGGAGCATCCAGCGTTTGCTGGAGACCCGCAGTTTGTGATTCCGGAGTTTCAAAAGCGGAAGGTGATCCCGTTAACGGGGATGTCGATCTCGTCGAGGGCGCCGCTCGAGGAGGCCTCGAGCCTGAAACCTTTGGGCTTTCTGAAGTAGACAAAGCCGGAGACGTGCGCGCCGGGCTTCACCGTCGCAGAGCGCAGGAAGACCAGCTTTGACGGATCGGCGTGCGCGGGCCCGGAGCCCGGACCGGCCTGGCCGCGCTGCTGGAGCTGGCGCGCCTCCTCTTCAGACCGCGTGCCGGGATTGGTTTCGCGGACGGCTCCCATGGCCATGACCTCAGGGTGGGTAGGATCAGGTGCGGCCGTGCTGCTGTCGGCATTGGCGCCCGAGGGCGGCGGGCCGCCGGCGGAAGCGCCGGACGGGATCAGTCCCGCTGATCGAATGCTTGCCTGCGTGTCGAGATCGCGAGCCTTGTCGAACCAGGAAAAGCGGGTGTGGGCGGGGTCAGAGTAGACGGCGGAGAAGCGCTTTGGGGCAACCTCAGCCGGGCCGGTTGCTGAGGCGTCCTGGGCGACGGAGACGAAGATGGAGAACTCGCCGTTTCCCTCGTTCAAGGGCATGCCGACGGCAACGCTGGTGCCGCCCCAGGTGGTCTCGAGCAGCGGCCTGCTGTCAACGACGATCACGTGGCAGTGCGCGGCGTCGGCGCGGTTGAAGGTCACGACCGTGGGGCCGGAGGGCGCCTGGGCCAGAGCGGCCGCGGCAAGAACGAACGGGACCAGAACGAATAAGACAGGGGCTTTCACCGGAGTTCACCGTGAAACTGGGTCAAGGATATTGTGGCAGGAACGGGGGAGCAAGGGAACGGAGGAACAGGGAACAAGGGAACGAAGGAACAGGGAACAAGGGAACGAAGGAGCCGGGAACCAGGGAACGGAGGAACAGGGAACCAGGGAACGAAGGAACAGGGGACAGGGAACGGGCTGCCGAGAGACGGGTTGCTCAGTTTCCCGACGAGACAGCCGGGAGGCGCATCGTTGCGAGCGGCCTTATCTTCCACGGCCGGCGAAGTGGTACACCGCGGCAAGTTTGAACTCAACCACGGAGTACTTGCGGCCGGTCTGCGGAGCGAGGGGATTATTCGCATTTCCAAGGCCGCCCGCTGCGTACTCGACGACGGGCGCGAGGGCGAGGTGTCCGCGCAGGGGAATCTCGTATCCTCCACCGGCTTCCCAGCCCAGGCCGCTGCCATTGGTTCCGGTGGGCGTGTTGTTGGTGTAGGAAGCCCAGCCGATGCCGGCCCGCGCGAAGAGCCGATGCCTCGGCGACGGGAAGACGTCAGCGATGCCCACGACGTTGCTCACGCTTTCGCCCACGGCGGGATCGTTGAGATTGAAGGCCTGGAGGAGCCAGCCGTTCACCTTCAGGCCGAGCCGTGCCCACTGGGTAATGCGACGGCCCCCGGCGAAGCCCAGGGCGAAGGTGGAGACGCGATCGCCCTGCTGCTGATCGGAACTGAGCTTGAGCTCCCCTGCGCCCATCTCGCCGGAAACCCACCATGGCGGGTCGTGCTGTACCCCCACGGGAGAGACAACCTGGAAGGCGCGCGCGGGCGCAGAGAGAAAGAAGCCGATGACACATCCAACCGCGATAGCTGCAGGCCGCATGGCCGCACCTCACGCCATGAAGTGAAAACCGACTGCCGAGGATAGTGGGAACATGATACCGCCTGACGCGGAGCGGCCGCGTGTGACGGACCGGAAGGCACCCCCCCGCCCCCTCTGGAGCCAAAGTCTTCTCAGCAAAGGAGTTAACGATAGGAGATTGCGCCAAAGTCTTCTTGTTATTTGACTTACAGGCAAAGTCTTCCTGGGAAAGGAGTTACGGCGGCTCTCAGCTTCCACTGTCGGTCTTCAGCCGTCTGCCTTCAGCCGCTGTCAGCTTTGTTCCGGGTGTTGTGCAGGCTCGAACCTCTGCATTCATTGTGCGCCGCGAGGGGGAAATGATCTGCACGGCGCGGATCGGCGACATGCCTGACGAACCGGACGAAGGTCGAGCGCAAATCCGGCACGGGAAGCAGTCTCCCATATGCCCCAGTCATATTCGAAGTGTGATACGATTTGTATATACAGATGCGCTTCGAATGGGATGAAAGGAAGAACCGCGAGAATCGCCGCAAACACGGGATCTCATTTGAAGTGGCGGCATTGGTCTTCGAAGACCCAAATTGCCTGATCTCGTTTGACCGCGAGGATCAGAGCGGCGAGCAGCGATGGCATGCGCTGGGTGGAGTCTCCATCGAGACTGGCATAAGTGCGGTTCTGCTGGTTGTGCACGCATACAGGGAGGTTGACCATGGCGAAGAAATCATCCGCATCATCAGCGCGCGGCAGGCTCAAAAGAATGACGTCAGAAGATATCAGGAACAGACGGTGGACTGAGGCCGAGAAACGGTCCGTTCGGCGCATCGCCGCCGCGCAGGCCGCGGGAAACGATTCGCGAATTGACTTCTCCGACATTCCCCCACTCACGTCTGAGCAGCTTGCCCGGATGGTGCGCCTGCGCGAGGTGCGGCGGAAGGTTCCGGTGAGCGTGCGCCTCGATCCGCAGGTGCTGGAGTGGCTGCGCTCGAAGGGCGAGGGCCACCTGACGCGGATCAACGATATTCTGACCAACCTGATGGAAGCGGAGCGCAAATCCGGGACAGGAAACTGAGGCCGAGCAGGAAGATGCGAACGGTGTTGTTTTCCCACCCTTGACTTCGTCAAGGATGGGGCGCCCGTTCTTTCGAGGTTCGGTCAAAGTTAGGAGAGCGCGCGTGGGCCACCTGCCCGACCGGCTCCAGGCGCCCGGATTTGTGCTTTGGCTGGGTCGAGATCCAAGCCGCTCGACGGACTACTTGCGACGGGTGTCGGGCACCCAATCCTTGTTCATCGAGGGAGGGGTCGGGTGCAAGCCCTCCCGGATGGCTGAGACGCAGACTGAGCGGTGCACTTCCAGGTCGCTCTTGGCGCGTTCCATTTCGATGTTGCCATAGGCCACGAACCTGTCGCGGAAACGGCAATCGGGGCCGGAAAGAACCTTGGCGCATTCGACGTTTTTACTATCGAGAACCCGTTCGAGGTGCGTGCAGACTGAGCAGCGCATAAGTTCCCCTTTCGGCCAGGCCCATCGCGGTTGCAATGCGGTTGCTTTAGTGCTTGAGGATTTGACGTTCGGCGCGGAGCCAGTCCTGCATGTCGTGGCCGTCTTTGCTGCCGCGCTTTTGATACATCTGGTATGCGCGCTCCCGGATTGCGTCTTGTGAGGTGGGGATTTTCGCCGTTGTTGTTTCCACGGCTGGAGCGATCACCGGGGCGTCAACTTTTTTGTTCAGTTTTGGCCGTTTTTCAACTCTGGAAACGATCATCAGGACCCTCGCATATATCAAGGGCTAAGAGGGAAGGAGCTTCAGAGTAACTGCCTTAGTTCAGAGAATCTGAAAGAGGAGATGAATGACTCACTCCATCTCAATGCTACGCTCATTCCTCTTCCGGCGATGTTTATTCTCAAGTCATCCTGCAGGGCTTTGGAGTTATCAACTTGCAAGCATGGGAGCGAAGATTTTCGCCACCGCTCCATGGAAGAGTCGGGTGCGGTGAAGATCGAGTCGGAGGGTACGGCGCGAAGATGGGAACGTGCGGGCGGCATCGCACTCCCACTCATGACGCAAAGTGCGCGTCATGAATGGGGCACTCACTCTCCGAGGCTCGGTCAAAGCTAGGAGAGCACGAATGGGCTACCCGCCCATACAGGGGATCACAGGTAATTTCGTCCCAGTTACAGCTCTCGCTGGCGACT
>DATJVT010000605.1:0-4882 GCA_035501695.1 Terriglobia bacterium
CACCACTTAATGATTGTTTGGGCTTGCGGGTGTCCAGAGAATCCCAAAACACCGCACGAATATTGCCAGCCGACATCTGAAACAACTGTTTATTAATCAATGCCTTACTGGGTGAGAAGGAGGGAAGTGTCGGCTCCAATCTGGTAAAACCTTCCCGAATTAGGAAAGTTCTCTATACGGGGAAGTTTACCCGGCATGGATGGTGAAATCACAGGCGATTGTATCGCCCCCCTCATCGGATTCCCTTGATTCCACGTATGGATGTATACTCAGCGCCTTGCTTGGCCAGAGGCATATGCACAACGACCGCCGGAAGCAGCAGGAACCAGGCGAGTGCGGGAAGCAAGGGAGACGGCCTTGTCGAAGGGCCGGCCTTCCTGCGGACATCACGCCACACCACTACGAGCATTGGGAGGTCGGAATGGAATCATCACGCCGGAGATTCATTCAGTCAGCTGCAGCCAGCGCGGGCTTTGCCTGGAGCGGAATCCGCATCGCCGCCGAACCGAGCGGTAGTGTGGCCGCACCACGGGACTCTGCCGCCGCTGTGGCCGTCCCCATGGACAGGTTTCTCTATGGCTCGCAGTTCTACCGCCCTCCCAGCCCGCCGCGCGCCCGGCGCCGCGAGATGATTCAGACGATCGCGCAAGAGTACAAGTTCAACATCGTCCGCATCTGGCCCAATTGGGATTACGTCAACCCGGAGCCGGACAAGTGGCTGTTCGATGAAGTCGAAGAGGTCATGAGCTACTGCGACGAGTTCGGCCTGCAGGTGCTCTGCGGACTCAATTTCGAGTTGGCGCCCTGGTGGCTGGAACAAAAGTTTCCCGGAGCACGCTTCGTCGATGCCAAGGGGCAGCCTCTAAGCCTCGTCGGCAGTCCCAACAACGTCACCGGCGGATGGCCGGGACTTTGCTTCGATTGGGAGCCGGTGCGCGAAGCGGGCGCGGAGTACATCCGGCAACTTGTCAAGGTCGTATCGGTCCACAAGTCCCTCTTTGGGTACGATTGCTGGAATGAGCCGCACATCGAGCCCGCCTGGGCCCGCAACATCTGGGCTCAACCCCAGGAACTCCTCTTCTGCTACTGCGAGAAGACGCTCGCGGCCTTCCGGGATTGGCTGAAGGAGAAGTACGGAACCCTCGACGCTTTGAACCGCGCCTGGACCCGCCGCTATCCCAACTGGGAGGCCGTCGCTCCCCCCACCTACCTCGGCACTTACGCCGACTGGTTGGACTGGCGGCGGTTCATCATGGTGCGCAGCACCCGGGAGATGCAGTTCCGGGTGGAAACGGCGCGCGCCGCCGACCCCGTCCACGTCATGGAGAGCCACGCCGCCCACCACCCGCCCGTCGATGGTTGCGTCACATCGGGCACGAACGCCTTCCGGCTGGCAGAAGTGCTCGATGCCTGGGGGATGTCGTTGTTCCCCCGCTGGCAGTTCCCCGACATCTATCACGGCGCCGCCAAGTATGAAATCACGCGCTCCAATGCCGCAGGCAAGCCGTTCTACTTGACCGAGCTTCAGGCCGGTCACGGCAACGAAGGCCTCTGGCGCAGTCCCAAAATGCGCCCACGCGATATCCGCGTTTACAACTGGCTGGCCGTGGCGTTGGGAGCCAAGGGCGTGATCTACTGGAACTACCTGGCAGAGGCCACCGGGCGCGAGGCCACCGGTTACGGACTGGTGACCCGCAACGGCGCGGCAACGGAGCGCTCCCGCGAGGCCGCCAAGAACCATGCCGTCATCCAGGCCCACTGGGACATCATTCGGGATTTCCACCCCCGCGCCGAAGTGGCGTTGCTCACCGACCTGGACAACGCGTTGCTGACTTATGCCGCCCAAGGGGACGAGGAACCATCCACTTCCTCGTTCCTCGGTTATTACAAAGCCCTGTGGAACCTCGACCTTTGGGTTGATTTCGTCGAACCCGCCCGCCTGGATCAGAGCAGTTACAAGGTCGTGATTGCGCCCTGGCACCTCATCGGGAAGCGCGAGACCTGCGACCGGTTACGAGGTTTTGTGGAAGACGGTGGAACGCTAATTCTCGAAACAGGATTTGGACTTTACGACGACGACTTCTATTTCAATCCCACCGTCCCGCCTTTTGGCCTGGACGAAGTCTTCGGGTATCGCGAAGGAGAGGCTTTCTGGCTCAAGAACGAAAAGGCTCCGGCCGATGTCCCTGCTTCCGACCGCGTCTACTATGAGCCGGGTATCGCCTTCACGGCGCCTCTTTCAACTCGCGTCACTGGAAAGACCTATCTCACTCCCATTGAGACCACCTCCGCCAAGCCCATCGCAACTTTCGAAGGCATGACGGTCGCCGCGACTAAGAAGGTCGGGAAGGGGCAGGTCTACTACTTCGGGACCAATCTGGGCGCCAGCATCAACGCGGGAGGCAATGGCGGAATTGAATTGCTGCGGGCCATTATTACCCGGGCCGTGCAACCTCTTGTCCCCGGAAGAAAAGTGCGTCCCCGCTTGATTGAGGGCGCCGCCAGCAGCCTGTTGGTGGTCTTCAACGACACTTCTCAGGACCAGACCGCCGCCCTCAAGCTCCCTCCGCGATACAGCAAGGCCGCCGATCTGCTGAACGGCGGCGATCGGCCGGTGGTAAGCAACGCAGTTCAGATCACCGTCCCCTACCAGGACGCGTTAGTGCTGTTGCTGACGTGAGTGCGCCCGCGGCAAGGACAGGGATCTCCCGGCGAAATCACCTGCCGCCTTCCTCGAATGCGCGCGACTGGAATTCCATCGAGGCGGTGATGTGCGCGAGATAGTATTCCAAGCCGTGCCCGCCCGGATAGATGTAAAACGCGTGCTGCACCTTCAGGCCATTGAGTTCCGCATGTAAAGCCCTCGCGCCCTCATCAAAACCGTAGGTGTCTTCGCTTCCACAATCGAAGTAGATCTTCAGGCGGCCCAATTGTGACGCATTCCTTCTGGCCAGGACGAAAGGACTGTTGGCGTTCCAGAAAGCGCTGTCGATGGGATTCCCGAATAGTGAGCCGAGCATTCCCGCCAGCGGTGATCGCTCGCGACCTGTGTCGCGCGGCGGCTGGGCAACCAGCGCGGCGCTATGGGCGCTCACCGCGACGAAGAGTTGCGGATTGGCGAAGGCAAAGCGCAAGGCTCCGTAGCCGCCCATCGACATTCCCGTAATCCCACGGGAGCCTCGCCCCGGCCGCACGCGGTATTTGCGCTCAATGGCGGGCATGAACTCCTGCAAGAAGAAATCGCTATAACGCTCGCTGCCGTCGTGGGAGTTGATGTAGAAGGACCGCCCCCCGTCCGGCGTGACGATCAAAAACTCGCCTATCTTGCGCTGCTCCCTGAGATCCTGAATCAGGCTCCAGGCGCCCGTGTTCAGCAGGGACTGCTCATTGTCGCCGAGGCCGTGCAGGTCATAGAGCACCGGATCGCGCTGCACCTCCTTCGCTGGCGAGCTCCTGCCGGGCGCGGTGGCGTCATAACCGGGAGGCAGGAAGGCACAGTAGCGAACCGGCCTGTTCAGGATGCGGCTGGCGACTGAGCTGCACTCGATACGGCCTTGTGCGTACACGGATGAGCCCAGGGCTGCCCACAACGCGGCGAAGGCGATGGTCTGCTCAAGCGCACGAAGGAGACGTGGAGTGCAGGGAATCATTCGTATCGCAAGGCCTGAACGGGATCCATGTGGGCGGCCCGGGCGGCCGGATATAGGCCAGACACCATGCTAACCAGAATGGCAAAGACAATCGCTCCCGCCACCAGCCACCAGGGGACGAACCAGAGATTCTCCGCGGGCAGGTCCAGGCGTTGTAAATAGATATTCGTGCCGATGTTGATGATCCGGCCGATGGCCCAGCCCAGGGCCACTCCCAGGATTCCACCGACCAGGCCCATCACGCCGGCCTCCGCAAAGAAGAGCTTTTTGATGTCACCGTCGCTGGCGCCAATCGCTTTCATGATCCCGATTTCCCGCCGCCGCTCCAGGATGGCCATGGCCAGCGTGTTCACAATTCCCAGCGCTGCCACGGTGACCGCGAGGCTGCCGAAGATTCCCAGGAAGATGTCCAGGACCGCGAAAAAGCGGCGCAGATTGCGCGTGGCATCCAGGATCGAAAAGGTGTTGAAGCCGAGTTTCTTGATGGCGTCCTGCACCGGCTCCACGTCGTTGGGGCTCTTTAGCCGCACGCTGAGGCTGGCATAGGTGGGCACATTCGAGAAGGTAGGCTCGGAATCCCGCATGCCTCCGGGCACCATCACGTGCAGGTCCTCGAGGGTCTGCAGCGGCAGGAAGAGTCGCGCCCCCGAAGCGCCCCGAATGCCCTCCGGATCCTGGTCAGTAATCCCCACAATGCGCAGCTTCCTTTCCCTGGGCACCACGGAGAAGGATGCATTCGCGGCCTCACCGGAGTCAGGTGACGGAGTGGGCGACGGGACGCGCTCCGCATAGCTGAGGGTGATCTCTTTCCCCACTAATGCCTGTGTGCCGGCGTTCAACTTGGAGGGCGGGCTTCCCGGCCCCGGGCGAACCCCCAGCAGGTCGTCAACGAATTGGATTTGCAAAATCGCTTCGTCCGCGGCGGGGGACGAGAAGAAATGGCCCTGGATATTCTCAAAGGCGTCATCTTCCCGCGCCGAAGGAGGCAGCCCGGCCACCATCGTGAGGTGCCCCTTGCCCTCGTAATGAAGCTCGGTCACAAATCGAATGTCGGGCGTGGCCTCGAGCACTTTGGGCAGGCGCGCAATCTCCAAGCGCGCGTTTTCGTCAAGGGGGCGGCTCTCGGCCGGAGCTGGTCCTTCCCGGAAGGCGCGCCGTTCGAAGCCGCGAAAACTGCGGCGCGAGGTGACCATGATGGTATCAAAAAGCCCGGAGCGTTCCAGCCTTCGGTT
>DATJVT010000606.1:0-9073 GCA_035501695.1 Terriglobia bacterium
AATAGCTCACAGCTGACAGCTAACAGCTGACAGCTAATAGCTGACAGCTGACAGCAAGAGTACATGCCGTGCGTCGTAGGTAGGAGTTGAGAGGCAATCAGACGGTTTCATCTGTTAGCTATCGGCTGTATGCTGTCAACGCAGTAAAGGTCAACGCAGTTGACCCCAAGGTTTAGCTGTCAGCTGTAAGCTGTCGGCTGTAAGCTGTCAGCTATCGGCTGTAAGCTGTGAGCTGTCAGGCGTCGGCTGCCAAGGATTCTTGCCATGCAGCATTTCAAAAATCTTACCGTCTGGCAACGAAGCCATCAATTAGTATTGGATGTATACCAATTGACACTGAGCTTTCCCAGCGACGAGCGCTTCGGCTTGACCTCGCAACTGCGGCGAAGTGCAGCCTCGGTTCCCACGAATATTGCCGAGGGCTCCAAACGTCAAGGACAGCAGGACTTCGCTCGCTTTCTTAACATTGCTGAGGGATCTTTATCGGAAACGGAGTACTTGGTTATGTTGAGTTCAGACCTTGGATACATCCCTGGCAAAGAGTGTCAACGTCTGCTCGGGGAAATTTCGGAAATTGCGCGAATGCTTCATTCCCTCCGGGTAAAGATCGAGCAGAAGGCAGCATAATCGATGGAGCGGCTGACGGCGGGCAGCTCACCGGCGACAGCTAACAGCAACAGTGCATGCCGTGCGTCGTAGGAGCTGAGAGGCAATCAGACGGTTTCAACTGTTAGCTGTGGGCTGTAAGCTGTCAGCGCAGTAAAGGTCAACGCAGTTGACCCCAAGGTTTAGCTGTCAGCTATCGGCTGTAAGCTGCAAGCTGCAAGCTGCAAGCTGTCAGCTATCGGCTGTAAGCTGTCAGCGATCGGCTGTAAGCTGTGAGCTGTCAGTTGTCAGCTTATTCACAAAAGGACCCCTATGAAATACGGACTCAACATCTCCCCCAGCGGCACGCTGGATTTACTATCCCTGGGCGCTCTGGTTCACCGGCTCGATCCCGGCATCATTCCCTTCCGCAAGGCCTCCGAATGCCAGATCCACGTGAGTGGCGGTGAGTTCAACTGTGCCGCCAACCTGGCGGACTGTTTCGGAATGAGGACGGGAATCGCCACGGCCATGGTGGATTACCCCATCGGCAACCTGATCGCCGAGCGGGTGCGCGCCATGGGCGTGAAGCCTTTCTACAAGCTCTTCAAGCACAATGGCGTGAACGGGCCCAACATGGCCACCGTTTACAGTGACCGCGGGTTTGGCGTGCGCCCGCCCGTGGTTTTCTACAATCGCGCCAACGAAGCGGGAGGCATGCTGAAACCCGGCGATTTCGACTGGAAGGCCATCTTTGGCGCGGGCGTGCGATGGTTCCACAGCGGCGGAATCTTTGCCGCCCTGTCGGAAACCACCGGCCCGCTCATCGCCGAAGCCATGAAAGAGGCGAAGGCGGCGGGCGCCGTGACCTCGTTCGATTTGAACTATCGCGCCAAGCTTTGGAACATCTGGGGCGGGCACGAACGCGCCTTGGCGGTGATCGCGCGCATTGTCGAGCACGTCGACGTCCTGGTGGGCAACGAGGAGGACCTGCAGATGGGTCTGGGAGTCCCCGGCCCGGACATCGCCAAGAAGTCCAAGCTCGATCCCAGCGCTTTCTTCGCCATGATTGACAGTGTCGTGGCCAAGTTTCCCCACGTCAAAATCGTGGCCACCACTCTTCGCGAGGTGGCCTCAAGCAGTTGGCACGGCTGGGGTGCGGTGGCGTGGATTGACGGCAAGACCTACCTGGCGCCGACGGTCGATTTGGACGTTTACGACCGCGTGGGCGGCGGTGACGGCTTTGCCTCCGGATTTTTTTACGGATTGCTGACCGGCGAGGAGCCGGAAGAGGCCGTGAAGCTGGGCTGGGCGCACGGAGCCTTGCTGACCACCTACCCGGGAGACACCACCATGGCCACCGTCGAACAGGTGCGGGCCTTCGCCAAGGGTGGCTCAGCTCGAATTCAGCGCTGACGGGGTAGTCGCGGAGCTTTGGAGTGCGGTAGCTCGCTACCGCTTTGCCCTCCGCCAGCTTGCTGGCGGCACGGAATGGGGCGCCGACCCTGCGGTCGGCACAGGGACGTGCCACGGGCATCCCGCCCGTGCCCGAGCATGGCCGGGGACGGCCACGGCCCATGCGCGTAGCGCCGATCCTGCGGTCGGCGATGGGACCGGAAGCGAGCTTCCCGTGGCAAAGGCGGCAGCTGCGCGGCCGCACTCCAAAGCGCTTCGCGCATTTCCATAGGCGGCGGAGCCAGTCCGCACGCTCACACGGCTAACTTGCACCAACACCCTTTATTCGTGCGACGAATCCATCATCCGGGCCTGGCGAGGCATGCCGTTCCCGTCTCCTGCTCACCACCTCCACGTCCCCATGTCTACCTTGGCGGGAGCCTGCTTCTCACCCTGGTTCTCTCCGTCCCGCTCGCCGCGCCCGCGGCGGGCCCACTTCACTACCAGGTGGATCTGACCTCGACGGAAGCTCACCTTGTCCGGGTCACGATGGACATTCCCGACGCGCCCGCGGGAACGGAAATTCAATTCCCCGCCTGGAACGCCCTCTACCAGATTCGCGACTTCGAAAAGAACGTGGAAGACCTGAAGGGACAGTGTGATGGCCAGCCTGCCGAACTGTTTCGCGAGGACGTGGACACCTGGCGCGGGCCGAACCTGGCGTGCGGCGATCTCTCCTTTCGCTACACCGTTTACGCCGCCGGCGACGGTCCATTTGACGTCTCACTGGACAGTCATCATTCCTTTCTGAACCTGGCGATGGTTTTGTTTTATCTGCCGCACGAGCGCGATCGGCCGGTGCAGGTCATTTACCGGATTCCCGAGGGCTGGAGGCTGGCGACCTTCCTGGAAGGAGACGGCCCGGAGTTTTCCGCCATCAATTATGACGCCCTGGTGGATAGTCCGGTGGAGGCGGGGCATTTTGCGGACTACTCCTACGCGCAGGATTTTGTGCCGGCGGGAGCGCCCCCGGCCGAGACCCGGCGCGCCACCATCCGCGTGATCATCGACGCCGACCGCGCCGACTATTCCCCCGGACCGATTCTGCGTTCCCTGCAGAAGATCACCACGGCGGAAACCACCCTGATGCAGGACCTGCCCTTTCGCCAGTACACTTTTCTACTGCATTTCCCACGGGAGAGCGGGTCGACCGGCGGCATGGAGCATCGGGATGGAACCGCCATCACCGTGCCGGCCTCCTCATTGCGAGGCGGCGATGGCTACCTGGAAAGCGTCGCGGCGCACGAGTTCTTTCACGCCTGGAACGTCAAGCGCATCCGGCCGCAGTTACTCGAGCCGGTGGATTACATACACGGCAATGACACGGGCGACCTCTGGATGTGCGAGGGCGTTACCAATACCTACGCGCAATTGTTCCTGTTGCGTGCCGGCCTGATCGATCGCCAGACGTTCTATGCTCGGGTCGCGGACGGCATCCAGATCTTGCAGCGGCGCGACGCCCGCCGCTTCCAGAGCGCCGAGACGTCGGGGCGGGAAGCGTGGCTGGAGAAATACCCTGACTACAACCGCTCCGGGCGCAGCATTTCCTACTACAACAAGGGGGAACTGCTGGGGTACCTGCTCGACCTGGGTATCCGCCACGCCACCGGAAACCAGGCCGGACTGGACGACCTGATGCGGCGGCTCAACCAGGACTTTGCGCGCCGCGGCCGATTCTATGGCTCCGCGGACCTCCGCGCCCACATCGCCTGGTTGGCCCCGGGCTTTGATGTGGACCGGTTTTTCTCCGAATACGTGCAGGGCACGCAGGAGCTCGATTACTCCACCTATCTCGAGTACGCGGGCTTGCACCTCGCGACACGGATCACGGATTCGCCCCGCAACGGCTTCGCGGCTTCGCTCAATTCCGCGGGCCAGTTGCGGGTTGATTCCGTGGAGGACGGCAGCGGCGCGCAGCACGCAGGACTGCAAGCCGGCGACGCGCTCCTGAGGGTAGACGGCGCTCCCCTGCCGGGAGGGGCGAATCCCACCTTGCCCCATTGGCGGCCCAACCAAATGGTGGATCTCCGCATCGAGCGCCAGGAGCGAACCTACGAAGTGAGGTTTCGCGTCGACGCCAATCAGGAAGTCTCTTATCAGATTGAGGAGGAACCCCTGGCGATCCCCGAGCAGTTGCGGGTGCGCTCCGGCTGGTTGACGGGGGTTACCAATCCTCTTCCGGGGAAGCAATGATCCGCGCCATCTTCGTTACGCTTGTGACCTTTCTCTATATCCTGGTGATCGGCATCCCTTTTTTAATTCATGCCTGGCTGACCGGGAATCCCGAAACGCTCTACCGCGTGGGGGTGCGGGGAGCGCGAATGGCCCTCTGGCTGGCCGGCATACGCATCGAGGTCTGCGGGCGCGAAAACGTGCCGCGGGGCCGGGCCGCCATCTATATGCCCAACCACCAGAGCAACGTGGATCCGGCGGCGGTGATCACCGTCCTCCCGCGGGTCGCGGTAATGGCCAAGCGGGAGTTCTTCCGCGTGCCCGTTCTGGGTAGGGGGATGATCCTGTGTGGGTTCATTCCCGTGGAACGGAAGAATCGCGAGCGGGCCATCGCCGCGGTGGAGCGTGCCGTGTCCGCCCTCCGCGCGGGGACCTCCTTCCTGGGGTACCCGGAAGGAACGCGCAGTCCCGATGGCCGCCTGCAGGCGTTCAAGAAGGGGGTCTTTGTCATGGCCATCAAGTCCGGGGCCCTGGTGGTGCCGATGTCGGTCTCGGGCGCGTCGAAAATCATGCCGAAGGGCGAGCCGGTGATTCGACCCGGCCGCATCCGCATTACTTTTCAGCAACCCATTGATGCCGGCAATTATACGATGGAGCGAAGGGGGGAACTCATCCAGCGTACGCACGATGCGATCCGGAAAGGCCTCACCCCCGAGGAATGGCCGACGGAAGATGCCAAAGACGCATTTGAATCTTGAGTTTTGAATCTAGAGTCTTGAATTTTGAATCTTGAATCGCCTTCAGCTCCCCGTGCTCCCAAACCCTTTCACGTCCCGCTGCGTGGCGGCCACGGAGCCAACTTCGGTAAACTCCGCTTCCATCCGTCGAACAATGCGCAACTGCGCAATCCGGTCGCCGGCCTTGATCCGAAAGGGTTCCTTGCCCAGGTTGGTCAAGACCACTTTCAACTCCCCCCGGTAGCCGGGATCAATCACCCCCGCGAGGGTGGTTATTCCCTTCATCGCCAGGCCCGAGCGGTCCTCCACCAGCGCGCCGTATTCCGGCGGAAATTCGAACGCCAGGCCGGTGGGTACGGCCCTGATTTCCCCCGGCGCCAGTTCCTGGGCCTCCAACGCCGCCACATCCGCCGCCAGATCCCCATAAGGTCCCCGGTGAGCGTAGGTGGGAAGAACCGCCGCCGGTTGGAGCTTCGCAACTTTTACCTGAATCGTCATTTGAATATTCCTCGGGAGCCTGAAGCGGCTGATCTGCCGGGCACGTTCGCGGCCAGAAGCCGATGGAATTTCAAGCCCGGCTTCCATCCCTCTTTCGCCGCTCATCATCTTCGCAAGTTCGCAGGCCGGAAAGCAAGTCCGGCCAACCGCGCCCGACACTGCCTGGCGGGCACGATCGGGCACCTGAGGACGGTGGCAGACTACCCCTTTTATCATATGCAAATTTCGGCCAACAATGAGGGCACGTACTTTCTTTTGCCATGCACCTCGGGTAGAATTTGGGTTCCTGCATTGGGCTGTACACTTCATCAGGAGGCAGGTGAGTTTTGCCGGTCCCCCGGCCGTGCAACTCACATTTAAGGAGGAAGCTCACATGGCACTCAAAGTAGGGGATACGGCGCCGGATTTTAAGCTGACTTGCGCGACCGGAGAATCACAAGGGGAGTTTGATCTCTCGGCACATCGCGGCAAGAATGTTGTGCTGGCATTCTACCCGCTGGATTTCACGCCCGTCTGTCAAAGCGAGTTGGGCGCATTCCAGGCCGACCTCGCCAAGTTTACCAGCGCCAACACCGAAGTGGTGGGCATCTGCACGGACTCGGTATTTGCCCACATCGCCTTCCAGAAAAACCTGGGTGGTCTGAAGTTCCCCCTGGCCACTGACCGCTGGCCTTACGCCGAGGTGGCGACGGCCTATGGGGTTTTTCCTCCTACCAAACATCCCATCCCGTTTATCAACGACCGGGCGGTTTTTATCGTGGATAAAGCGGGTAAGATCGCGTGGGCGAAGATCTACGAACTGCGCGAACAACCTGATAACGCCGAGATTCTGGCGGAGCTAAAGAAGCTGGCCTGACGGAATTCCCTTCATAGGTTCGGCCGCGTGAACGCGTGCCAGGAACTTGGGGTGGTGGGCCTTGCCGGGTCGTGCTGTTGCACTCTGTCCTCCGCGCGGACGGCCTCGGCGGTCCGGCGCAGATCCTCGTAAAAGGCCTGGCGCGCGCCGGGATCGGTCCGAAGGCGGCTTAGATCATCCCGCTCGCGTCGCTGCGGGTCCACGGGAGATGACTGCGATTGCTCCCTGACCCTGTTCTCCGGCTTGATGAGGGTAGTAGAGGCGCGTGTCGCAACAAGAGTGGAGCCGGGGTGGGAACCCGCCGCGGTATCTGCTCCTGCCTTTTCCACCTTTTCTCCCTGCATCCCAAAGGCTTGCACCCTTATGGCCGGCGGCGCGGAGGAAGGATGCGGCGGCACGACCTCGGTCTCAAGGGGCATCGTGGCAGGCCCTGTTTGCCATGTCCGCTTAATGGTTCGCGTATGCGCGGCGGGCGGAGAGGGGCGGGAAGACGGATGGGTTTCCGGTGATACTGAAGTTGCCGAAGTTGCCAGAAGGTACATTGCCGCGCCCGCCAGCACAGGGAAGCCGGACACGCGTCGAAGGATCACGGGAGGCATAGACTTCTCCCTTTCTTTATTGGCCGGTTGGAACAACCGGAAGCCACTTCATCTTTGGGCATGCGCAGGGGCACTTGCCGCGCCCCAATTCCCTCTTTCGATTTTCACGGCATGGCCCTTCGCATGTGCCTCAACCGGATCCTTGACATAGTAGGCATAGCGGTCTTCCAGCTTGTCGGATTCAAGGGCCTTATCGCCCAGGCCACACGCCGTGGCGCCATGTTTGATTCGGCAGTTCTCCGACACGATGGCGATTTGGTTCACCTCGTTGGAGAGTTCCTGCAGCGGGGCGTGAGTGGCTTTAAGGTAAAGCGACGTGCGCATCTTGCCAAGCTCTTCCGGTTTGGAATCGTCCGATTGCGCCCGACTGGCGGGAGCAAGCGCGAGGAGCAGGGCAAAGGCAGCGGCGAGCGTGAGCGGGCATCGACAAGCCTCGCGAACACGCCGAGGTGTGGGGTTGTGTCCAACCATGGTCTACTCCTTGGAGTTGCTCGAAGTTGTCTCCGGACAGCCCTTGACGTCGCCGGTATGGACCGTGCAGTCCTTCGCGGCGGCCGGATTTTCCGTCTTGGCGCCGGGTCCCAATCCCTCCAGTGTGCCTGCAACCTCGGGGCTGGCCTTCAGATGTTGCACGGCCACGGTGGCCTTGCGGCCCTCCTCGAGGGCGTCCTCGGCTTGGGCGTTGACCACGTAGAATTCCAGCCGGTCTGCCAAATCCAACTTATTCTGGTGAGCGGAGGCGGCGTCGGCCGTGTAAGCTTTGGACTCGCTTTCCAGCGTTTCCCTGACGGTCCGTAGCCTCTTGAGTTCCTCCTCAGACCGGGCAGCTTCCTGCTGGGCGAAGGACTGCTCAGTTGATTGCACCTGGGCATTGCGCTCGTCATCGGCCAGGCGGCGGCGTAACTCACTCACCTGCGCCTCGGTGCCGGGCTGGCGGGCGAGGTTTTCAATCGCCACTTCCAGATCCTGCTGGTTGTCTGCCCCGGCCGGCTTGCTCAAGTCGTCAAGGGTCTTGCGCCGCCGGGCGATGAAGGCTTCCAAGGCCTTTTCCTGGGCCTGAACCTGGCGCGCTTCGCCAGTGTATTCCTTGGCAAGCGTTTTGCTGGTTTGCTCGCGGTCCTCTTCGTCCTTGAGTTCCACTTGCACTTTGCGGGGATCGGCGAATTGCTTGAGGTCGGGATCGGAATCGCCCGTTTTCTCATAAGAGGCCATTTCCTGCACCCGGTCTGCGTGGCGTTGGTTGAATTCATCGAGCAGGCGGTGCACCCGCGCATCGAAGGATTCCTTGGCCGGAGCGGACTCAGCCTCGGCCGCCTTTTCCGAATTGGCGGGCGCTGGCGCAGGCAAAGGGGAGGGCGGCGCCTGCTGCGCCCATGCCACGCCTGCGATCGCCCAAAACGCAAGAGTTGCCATGGCCGTATGTCTCATTGCACTGCCTCCACCAGCGCGGTCTGCACGCGTGGGTCACTCAAGAGCGGATCTTTTTCCCAGTCCTTTTCAGTGGCGCGCATGATGGCCACCAGGTTGCGAGCCATTTCCGCCCGCGCCGACTCCGGCAGCGGGGTTTTCTGCGCCTCTTCGTAGGCTTCCCTCATCAGGTTGAGCGGCGCGGAACTGCGGTCACCTTCATGGAAGCGCGCCACCGCCAGCAGGTACTTGGCAAAGGCGTGATCAACCGCCGGACGTTCGCGGAAGTTGATTGCCTTCAACTGCCGCATGACCCCGGCGGGATCGGATTCCACACGATCCGCCAACTCCAGGAGATCCTCCGAAGGGGGAACCGTCCGCCCCTCGCCCCAGTGCGCGGAACGCACCTGCGAGGTTGGCTCAACGACCTCATCCAGAGGAGCGAAGGAGGCCGGCCGGCCCAGCACGAATTCGATTTCCGTGCCGGCGGGGATCGTCAAGTCGGGGCCGCGGCGCGCCACTGTCCAAATGGCGGCCACCAGCAGGCCGCCGCCCGCGCCCATCGCCGCCCCCACCGGCCCGGCGACAAGGAAGCCCGCTCCCGCGCCGATGGTGACGGAAGAAAAGTCCACCGCCGCGTCCTTCACCAGCCCGTGCTTGCCGTGGGCCGTGCCCTCGCGGTCTACCTTGTGGTTTTCGAGCTTAGTTGGATAACCGTCCAGGGGGATTTTCTCCCCGTCCGGCGTCAGCACCGAATAGAGGCC
>DATJVT010000607.1:0-10877 GCA_035501695.1 Terriglobia bacterium
GGGGCTACGCGGCGGGAGTGCAGTGCGACCCCATCGAGAAGAAACCCTTCCACCACGCCTACCCCGGCGCGCTGGCTTACAGCTTCGGCATGATGGGGTGCGACCTGCATTGCGCCTATTGCCAGAACTGGGTCACCTCACAGGCCCTTCGCGACCCGCGCGCCGTTTCCCGGCCGATGCGCGCGGCCCCCAATGAGATGGTGCGCGATGCAGTGGACCAGGGCGCGAAGGTTCTGGTCAGTACCTACAACGAGCCCTTGATTACCAGCGAGTGGGCCGTGGCAGTGTTCAAGGAAGCCAAAGCGGCCGGACTGGTGACCGGGTACGTTTCGAACGGCAATGGCACACCCCAAGTTCTCGAGTACCTAAGGCCCTGGGTAGACCTCTTTAAGGTCGACCTGAAGAGTTTCGACGACCGCCACTACCGCCAGCTCGGCGGGCGCATCGAGCCCATTCTCCAGACCATTCGCACCCTGCACCAGATGGGATTATGGGTCGAGATCGTCACCCTGCTGATACCGGGTTTCAACGATTCTGAGGACGAACTGAAGCGCCTCGCGGAATTCGTAGCGGGCGTTTCCCCCAACATTCCCTGGCACATTTCGGCATTCCACAAGGACTACAAGATGACCGACCCCGCGGACACGCAGCCCGGCCACCTGAAAAGGGCGGCAGCCATCGGCAGCGCGGCGGGACTCCGCTATATCTACGCGGGAAACCTTCCCGGCCAGGTGGGCGAGTTGGAAAATACCCATTGCCCCCACTGTCGCACACTACTTATTGAGAGATTTGGCTATCACATACTGGATTATCGCCTGACTTCAAAAGGGACCTGCCCGAAATGCGACACGGCCATACCCGGCCGCTGGGCTGAGAAATTTGACGGCCAAATCGCCAGCCTGCCGTTCCTGCCACGGCGGCGGAGGGGGGAGGGTAATAGGCAGTAGCCCCTTACCGGATCCCGTAAAAGAAATACCCCGGCCCCACGCGCATGTGATGAATCAGTATATCCGGTGAAACGGCGGCGAGAAGCAACCCTCCCACCGCCTGGGCGAAGGCCAAAGGCCAGATGTTGCGGTAGCGCGAGAATACCTCCGAGAAGACAAATCCCGCCACCAACGTAGCGACCATCAGGATCAGGTTGGGAATGTGCGCGGCGCTGAAGAGGACTCCGATTAGAGCGGAACTCACGTGGCGGTTGCGGGTGACCAGCATCAAACGATTGTGGAAGTACGATTGGGTCAGGTACTGCTGAAAAGCGCACCAACTGCCATACCCGAGGAGGGGAATGAATGATTGCCAGGTCGGGTGAATAAGGAGGAGGCGGCGGCTGGCAAAACCGTAGAAGAGCAAGGGCAGGTAAAACAGAAGCGCCAGCGGCAGCACCCACTTGGCGCTGGCGCGGAGACCGATCAGCCCCAACCCCAACCCAGTCCAAGTGTCGCGGTGCAGCACATGGCTGACCAGAATCAAAGCCCAAAGGCCTATCCAGGCGTGGGGACTGGTCCGCTGCCATCGCCAAATGTAGGCCATAATCCCCGCAAATAGCAGAACCACTTCCAACGCGGCCGCAAGGGCGACAACACCCCCTGCCGTGGCGTCCTTCTTCCCTTCTTCCGCAATCCGACCCTGATTCATGGCCATTGCAATTGTACTCTGGAATGGGCGCATGGCGAGGAGAGGGGTGGCGCGGCCATTCTTGCAGCCGGGTTGATTTCTAATCACGCGCGACGCCGGAATCGAGTGGCGGGGTGGAATCCGGCGCGGCAGGGTTCACCTTTCGACCGAGAAACAGATATCGGAAAGTAACATAGAGAATCAGCGCCAGGCCAATCCCTACGCACTCCAACAGCGCCATTCGCAGGAAACGGCTGGCGGGCAGGCCCAGGCGGGTGCGCAGCCCCAGCCACATGCAGTTGTCGTACACGTAAGGGGCAACCCGGCAATCGCGGGTGGCCAGGTCGGCCGCATATAGGACAAGACCTGTAACGACCAGTCCGATGATGACGCGTAAAGCTTTGTGCATGGCTCCACGAATAATAACCCGAGTAGTTCCCTACCCGAATCTTTTTTCCAGTTTCTCCATGGCCGAGGCGATCACGAATTTGTTTACAGTGTAGTTAAGAGGACCCATCTCCGGATTAGTGGCCGCCATCTCCGCCACACGCAGAACCGCGTCGCGATCAAAGGTCAGGTTCAGCCCCTTCAGCGAGGGCACCAGCCCCAACTGCCGGAAGAAGGAAACCACATCCGCAAACTCCCTCCGCGGGCATTTCTCCACGCCAAGCTGCACGACGATTCCATAACCAACCTTCAAGCCGTGCAGGACGCGGTGGCTTCCCTCCATCAGGGTCAGGCCATTTTGGAGCGAGTGGGCGATGGCGGTGAAAAGCGTTCCTTTGGAAAGCGACTGGACCATCCCCGTAGTGAGGATAACAAGGTCGAGAGTCTGAAGCAGGGCGTTACCCACGCGGCATTTGGCATTCAGTCGCACTGCTTCGAGCGCGTATCTGCGATGCCCCTCGTACAAAACGCGCGCCAGTTGAAAGGCCGCGGCGGTCTGCATGTCGGGATTCTTAACGCATGGCCACACCGAGCGCCCTTCGTACCACTTGGCGAGAGAATCGAGAATGCCGGCCCGCAGGTAGATGCCCGGGGAACGCGCAATGATCTCCGGATCGACGAGCACCAGGCTGGGATTCCGGGGGTGCAGGACGGCCCGTTGGAACACTCCCCCGTCATAATGCAGAATTGAGAGCGCCGTGGAGGCCGCGCAGGTGGCGGCGATGGTCGGGATGCATACGGCCGGAAGGCCGAGGTCCGCGGCGGCTTGCTTGGCGGCGTCCAGAGATTTCCCACCGCCCACTCCGATGACGATATTGGCTTTGAAACTCCCGGCCTCATCTTTAATTCGGTCAATGTTGGCGGAGCTGGATTCGCCCGTGAAGAGCTGCCTGCGCCACTTGATGCCGCATTGATCGAGCGATTTGCCCAGAAGCTCTTCCGCCGCAGCCAGCGCTCTCTTCCCTCCACTGAGCAACGCGCGGTCGCCCCAGGGGGCGATGTAATCGCCAGCCTGGCGGAGAATTCCGGCGCGGTTCACATACTGAGCGGGCCCCGAGCGCACAAGATTCACCGGGGAGCGAGAAGCTTGGGTGGTCATTGGGTTCCCTAGTTTAGCACTGGGACTTCCGTCCCGACAGTCCCGAGGGCTTCGTTTTGAAGAATTCATTTCAGTGGGCCGCGGCAGGCGTGATTTGGCCCACGGCATGAATGGCCAGATCGACCGTATCGTTGACGCGGAGGAACAGCGTGCTGGGATTCTTCACGCCCCAATTCTGGTAGGGGAGCGTGAATTGCGTGTCGGCGGTCAGTTGTCCCCCCGCCAAGTGTGCCTGAATAACCAGGGTGAGAGGGTGGCTCGCGCCGTGCATCGTGAAGCTCCCCAGGACCTGAACTTTGAAATCACCCTGCGGCAGGACCTGCCCCTGCACCTTTTCCGGGGTGAAGGCTATTTCAGGGTACTGCGCGCTTTCCAGCACGTCTTTGTGCATCTTGTGATCGCGGGCGTGGCTCCCGCTCTCCCCGCTGGTGGCGTCAACCACCACCAGGCCGCCAGCTTGACCGGTACCCGGATCGAACCGCACCGTCCCGTGCTTAAGTTTGAACGTCCCGTGCACGGTATGGAGGACGTCACCCAGCGTGAAGATCACCTGGGTCTGTGCCGGGTCGAGCTCCAGCACCGCTTGTTCCGCTACGGCCGGCGCCGCTGAAAGAACCAACAACGCGAGCGACATCGCAAATAAATTCTTCCGAGCGGAGTAGGTTTTGGTCATGGATTTTGGGGTCCCTGAGTTTAGATGTTCAAGCGGAGAATGCCAGCCGCCAACCTAACTTGAAGATGTTACCGAATCCGACCTCGAGGGGAGAAAAGGCTCCGACGTGGGCGGACAGCAGGCGCTCAAAAATATGGGGCTCTCGCGCCAGGGCGTCGAGTGCCCGGCACCGCAGCCAGCCGTGCTTCTCCATCAGGAGGAGGACTTGAGACATCACCTCCGGCTGGCGATTGATGCGCCGGTGCGCCACCGCGTACCGGGCCAAGTCATCTTTGGCCAGCGCCTCGGCCAAAGCCCCGGCCTGTTGGAAGGCCAGTCCCAGTCCTTCGCCGGTGAGCGAGTCCACCGAACCCGACGCGTCGCCGACTAGCGCGATACACCCCCTGCACACCCTGCGAATGACCCGGAGCGCCGACACCGCGCCTAGGTCTCTAGTAATATATGGGGAACCCGCCAGTAGCCGCAGAAGTTCCGGAAATTGTTTTAGAGCTTCATTCAGCCGGAGTTGTGGCGAACGGGAAGTAACGACCAGACACGTCTCATTCGGACTCACCGGGGTCACCACGATCTGGCAGTTGCTCCCCCAATGAACATCCACGAAGTCTGTCCACGGCTCGACGCGGAAATGCTGCCGGAATCCGAAGCGGATTACCTGCGGCCGTCCCCGATCCAGACCCGCCCATTTGCGCACCTGGGAGTTCTGCCCGTCGGCGCCGATGATCCAGCGGCATCGGACCTGGTGGGAGTCCAGGCAAACCTCGCCCGGACCAATACCCTTCACGCGCGCTCCCCAGAGGCATTGAACGCCCACCTCCGACGCCCTCTCCGCCAAGGCCAGGTGCAGGGTAGTCCGGCGGATTCCCAGCCCGTAACCGTGCGGGAATGGGCCTTCGGCCACCTTTCCCTCACCGATGAAGCGAATGCCGCGGAAGGGAACGGCCTGCGAAGGGCCGAGCGCCACGCCGAAATCCCGTAGGGCGGCCGCCGCCCGGGGCATCAACCCCTCCCCGCACGCCTTGTCGATGGGCGGATGTGCCAGGTCTGCCACCACCACACTCAGGCCGCGCTGGCGGAGCGCTATCCCCGTGGCCAGACCGGCCGGCCCGCCGCCCACAATGCAAACATCGGTTTTCAGGGTATCGTGGCGCATTTAATTCCACCGGAGGAGAACCAGTTCAGAGCAAAAGCCCGGTCCCATGGCAGCCAGCAGGGAGTGGGTTCCGGGCTCGGGACGCCGGTGCTTGTAGACTTCCTCCAGCACCAGCAGGACGGATGCGGATGAGAGATTACCTACCTTGCGTAAGGATTCCCACGAAGCGCTCATGTCCTCCTTGGTCAGCCCCAATGCCTGCCCGGTCGCTTCCAGGATCTTGGGACCTCCCGTGTGCATAATCCACCGTGCGATGTCTTTGCGGGTAAGTCCGTGATCCGCCAGGAACGCGTCCACATCGTGTCCCAGGTGATCCACGATGAGCTGCGGCAGGGCCGGGGAGAGCACAATCTTGAATCCCTTTTCGGAGATATCCCAGCCCATGATATGTTCGGTCTGCGGATAAAAAACCGATCGTGTGTCCAGGATCTGCGGGCCAGGGCAGCCTTGGTCCGCGCCGGTCACGATGACGGCGGCGGCGCCATCGCCAAACAGCGCGGCGGAGATGAGGTTGGCCATGGAAACATCTTCCTTTTGCAGGGTCAGCGAGCAGAGCTCGACCGCCAGCAGCGCCGCGACGTGGTGGGGGAACGCTCGCACGTAATCGGCGGCGCGCGCGATTCCGGCGGCCCCGGCCACGCAGCCCAGACCGAAAATAGGAATGCGCTTGATACGCGGCTGCAGGTTCATGCGGTTAACCAGCCGCGCATCGAGCGACGGGCTCGCGATCCCCGTGACCGAAACCACGAACAAGGCGTCGACATCCTGGGGAGAAAGTCCCGCGCCCGTCAGAGCCCGGCACAATGCCTGCTGGCCAAGGTCCTGTGCGCACTCAATCCAGGCGTCGTTGGCCTGCCCCCAGGTGTTCAGGTCATAGTAGGCATCGGACGGCAGGGCGAGGTGCCGCCCGTCGACGGCAGCGTGCGCGTGCATCCGGTCCACCACCTCAGGGTTGGTAAGACGGCCGTTCCAGAACTTCTTCAGTCCCTCGCCGAGAAACTTCTGCGGGTAATAGTTTTTGGGGAATGCACTGCCCACACCGGCAATTCTCATATTCAGTTTTCCTTTCCAGCACCATAGGAAGAAAAGTTGTGCTCCTGGAAGTCGAACTCCCCGCTTCGAATTTCGAGTTTCTAGTTTCCCACTTCCCCGTTCTAGTCATTGCAGCCGCGAGAGTTCTCTCTTGTAAAGTCGATTGTTCGGGAACTCCTGACTCAGGTTTTGAAGCAATTCCCTGGCCTGGCTGCGGTCATTGTCGCGCAGGGCGGCCACGGCGAGCAGCAGTCGCGCAAACGGCAACAAGTAATGTCCTTTGGCAGCGGTCAATTGCAACTTCTGGATGCCCGTCTCTTTGTCGGTCTCGGCGCCGTAAAGCCGCAAGATCCAGCGCACGGGCGCGGGATTCAACCCCAGGATGTAGTTCTCCACTCCAACTGCCAGGTAGGCGTCGTAGCAGGCGGGGTCAACCGATAGCAACTTTTCCGCCGCCCGCCCCGCGCGCTTGGTATAGGAAAGGGAGGCCAGATCGTGCCTCTCCACCAGCGCCAGGTAATCGGATTCGAGGCCCAGGTTCAGGACCGTTGCGAACAGGGCATTGCGATCATGGGGAGAGTTGCGCATGACCCCGTCGGCCAGTTGTTGGCTCCGCGCGATGGCGCCGTTGAACCTCTCCCGCGCGGCAGGGTCGGCCGAGGGTTTCTCCCGTCCCTTGAAGCTCTCGTTATCCACAAACAACTCGGATTGCAAAACGCCCAGGCGGTCGCATTCGTCAAACAGGTAGGCAGCGGCATCGGCCGTTGCGCCCATAGGGTCGTTGGGGTGGGCTTGCGCATAAGTCTGGAACGTCCCATGCGCCTCTTTGAATTCCAGGTTATACATCTGGCGGAATCCCTGGTCCAGGGGTGTCGCGGTGCCCAGGGACGCGCTGATGGGACTCAGGGTCCCCGGTGCCAGGACTACAAACAGAAGATGAATTGTTGCTGAGCCCATAAAATGTGAAGACTGGCGCTGCGCAAGGCCGGTGGGGTCGATAACAAAGCCGGGCATTTACCGCCCCCCCCAGCCGGCCACCCTCAGATATTCACTACTCGCCGGGCCAACCCCAGCGCCTCGGACCAGAAGGTGGAAGAAGCATGCATGGATTCCACCACTTCCCCCAGCTCACCAACAAATTCGTCGATCTGCCCTTCGGTAACCACCAGGGGTGGCGCCACCTTCAACACGCGAAAGTTGTTGCCGCAAACCTGCGTGAGGATGCCCTTATCGCGAAACAGGTTCATGACCAGGATCTGCCCGAACATCCCCGGATGAATACGCTTGAAGGCCTCGTAAGATGCCCGTAACGCCCATTGCCGCGGCGGCTGGAACTCGACGCCACAGAAGAGGCCCAGGCCGCGCACTTCCTTCACCATATCATAACCGGACAGCCTCGACCGCAATTCCCTGCGCAGGTATTCGCCCCGCGACAAGGCGCGCTCGCCGAGGCGCTCGGATTCCAGCACGTCCAGCGTGGCCAGCCCGGCGCGCATCGCCAGGCTGTTCTCCGAATATGTCGAGGTGTGAACGATGGCGCGGTGGAGGGAACTGTAAACTGACTTATAAATGTCGTCCGTCATCAAGACGGCGCCCACCGGCACGAGGCCGCCGCTCAGGGCTTTGGCCAGAATCACCATGTCCGGATCGAGGCCGAATTGCCGCGCCGCCAGAAACTCGCCGGTGCGGTACATCCCGGTTTGCACTTCATCCAGGACAAATTGCGTGCCATAGTGCCGGCAGATCGCTTGGGCCTGCTGCAAGTACTGTACCTCGGGAATCCGGATGCCACCTTCACCCTGAATCGTCTCCACGACAAAGGCCGCATAGTTCTTCGTGGCGAGCTGAGCTTCCAGACTCTTCGCGTCGCCGAATGGAACCTGCCGGGTGTGCGGCAGCAGGGGACCGAAACCCTCGCGCCAGAACTCGTTTCCCATGAGAGAGAGTGCTCCGCAGGTCAGCCCGTGAAAGGCGCCTTCGGCAAATAGCAGGCCCTCACGCCCGGTGTGGGCGCGGGCAAACTTGATGGCGGATTCCACGCCTTCGCTGCCGGAACTGGTGAAATGGACCTTCTTCAGGCGTCCCCCGGCGCTTTCACAGAGGCGCGCCGCCAGTTCGCCGGCGAGCTCGGGAACGTTACTCTGAAGCATCACTGGGCCGCTTCGGTCCAATTCATCCTTAAGTGCCGCGATAATACGAGGGTGGTTGTGTCCCGTATTGTGAACGCAGTAGCCGGAGAGGAAGTCCAGAACTTTCTCCCCGTCCGGACGGAACAGTTCCACGCCCTCGCAGCGTTCAAACGGAACGTTCATTTGCAGGAGGTCGAGCAATCGCACCCATTGCGGGTTTACACATTCGGCATAATGCTTGTCCGTTGCAGCGATAGTAGGCATAGGGCAGACTCTTGACGTCCGGTTTGAAGAAATATGGCGTCCTGAATTGCTCGGAGAAAGTTTTGCAACCCTGCCCTATGATGCCCCGGGTTGGCAGGAGGTTGGAAGGATAAGCTCGATGCGCAAAAACCTAACGGACGGACAAGAGGAAGCTCATAGAGCGGTCTTGGGGACACTGCCACGAAGACGGCTTACTTTCAATCCCGAATTTCGTACTGGCGACGAGGCGAAGAATTCGGCAAGATTGCCCTCCTGCTTGGCCTCCGGCCAGCGGGACAACCTCGTCTTCCGGCCGATGCCTACTGCTTTCCGCAGGCCGGCGACTTCGTTTGAAGTGAGGTCCCTCCACTTCCCCACTTCCAACCCTTCCATCGTCAACGGGCCGATACGCGTACGCACCAGCTTCAGGACTTTGAACCCCACCGCCTCAATCATGCGCCGCACCTCGCGGTTCTTGCCTTCCGTGAGGACCACGTCCAGCCAGGTGTATTTGCCACGGTCTTCGTGCCGCCGCACGCTGAGCGGTTGGGCGCGGTCGCCGCGCTTCATTTCCACGCCGGCGTTGAGTTGCGCAATCCCCTCATCGCTCATCAGGGCATTGACCTTCACCAGATAGGTTTTGGGGATTCCGGATTCCGGATTGGTGATGAAGTCGGCGAATTCCGTGTCGTTGGTGAGCAGGAGAAGGCCGGAAGTATCCTTGTCCAGGCGGCCCACGGGGGCGAGCCAATCATTGAGAGCGGTGACGCCGGGCCTGCCCCCAGCATCGCGGGGTGTAAGGCCGCGCTTGATCCCGGCATGTACCGCCCTCAAGGGCGGCTCTACGCTTTTCGGTGCAGCCCTTAAGGGCGGCGCTACATGGTTCGGTGATGCCTGGGAAGGCGGCGCCACACCGCTCAGGTATTGGTAGATCGTCGCGCGCCCCTCGGGGTCTCCGTGGCTGGTGATCACGCCCTTGGGCTTATAGAACAGCAGGTAGCGCTTGTGCGCCGGCTTGAGGGGGCGATTGTCCAATAGGAAAGCGTCACGCCCTGGGCTTACCCAAACGTCCGGGTCGCGCACGGTGCGGCCGTTCACCTTCATCCGCCCCGCACGAATCGCCTCGCGCGCCTGGGTACGCGAAGCCACGCCGAAGCGCGAGAGGACGCGATCCAACGTCATGGATGGCTTCATAGGGAAACTCGAAGTTCGAAAATCGAAAGTCGGCAATCCGGCACCTTGGGTGGACGAGTTTTGAATTGCGATTTTCGAATTCTGATTCGTCAGATCTCCACCACCCGCCCCGCTCCCTGTTTTTCCGCCGCCTCCAGCACCAAATGTGCGGCAACGGCATCCTGCACGGCGACGCCCACGGATTTGTAGAGCGTGATTTGATCGGCGGAGGTCCGCCCGGTTTTGGCGCCGGAAACGAGCTCGCCGATTTCGGCGTGGATGTGATCCTTCCCGATCAACCCGTCGCGAATCGGCCAATTCAGGTCATTTGCGCCGTCGGGGTCGGAGGCCAGAGCCGCCTCCCTTGTTTCCACCACCACCAGAGATTTCACGACCGCGTCGGCATCAACCTCACATCCATCGGGATTCAATCCCACCGAGGTTACGTGCATGCCCGGCCGGAGCCACGCGCCCTTCACCACCGGCTCCGTCGCATGAGTGGTGGCGCAAACGATGTCCGCGCCGTCAAAGGCGGGCTCCGGCTCGCTGCAGGCAATCGTCCTTATTCCCTGCTCCACAAAGATCTCCGCCGCAAGCTGCTCGGCCTTTTGTGGGCTGCGGCCCAACACGCGAACCTCCCGAACCGGCCGCACGCGAGTCATCGCCCGGGCGTGGGAGCGCGCCTGCACGCCTGTCCCGACGATCAGCAAAACGTGGGCGTCCTTCCTCGCCAGAAGGCGGGCGGACAGTGCCGAACCCGCGGCCGTCCGGAGCGCAGTGATCCAGGTTCCATCCATCATGGCCCGTAGGGAGCCGGTCCGCGTGTCGAAGACCAGGATCACCGCCTGATGGCTGGGTAAATGCAACGGTTCGTTTTCCGGGAAGACGGTGACCAGCTTGGCCGCGAGAGCCTGCTTTGAATCCATATAAACCGGCATTGCTGCAAGCAGCCCTCTTTGCGCCAGGGTCACGATGCGTTGAGGCATGGAGACACGGCCCGCGCTAAGGTCGGCCATGGCCGGCCCCAGCGCATCGATGAGCCGGTCGAGGTCGAGAAGGCCTTCCACTTCGCGGCGGTTCAGAAGCAGCATGAGTTCAATTTCCCTCCAACCACGGACCGGCGGCGCCGCGCATCAGGGTGTTGGGGACAGGAACGAAACCTCGTCGAGTTGAATGAAGTCCTGGACCATGGGGACCGTGGAGCGATCCATTTCCTCGACGGTGCCAAAGAACGCCACGCGGCCGTCCACCAGAAAGACCAAGCGGTCGGCCAGCTTGCGCGCCAGTTTCATATCGTGCGTCACCACCACCGAA
>DATJVT010000608.1:0-4858 GCA_035501695.1 Terriglobia bacterium
CGCAGCGAGAAACCTGAGTCGCAGGGCAGAGCTCGCCCTGACGTGCCAGCCGGCCCGCTGTGGTGAATTTGGATTCGTGAGTTCGTGCCGCGTCGGTTTTGACTTTTGCGTATTGCCTTTTGACTTTCCGTTGCAGCATTGCCGTCTGCCCACTGCCTACTGCTTTCTGCCTACTCCTCACTCCCCACTCCCGAATACTCGTTCCGCCCCTCGACCAGCGCCACAATCTTGCGGTCGGCGATGGAGCGCCTTAGCATCCAGAAGCCGCAATCCGGGTGGACCCAACCCACTCGGCCGGGACCAAGAACTTTCTCGGCGGTTTCGATTCGGCGCGCAATCTCGCCGGCGGTTTCAATGGCGTTGATCTTGACGTCCACCACGCCGATCCCCAGCTTGATGCGGGGATCGATTTCCTTGAGGGCGTGCAGGTCGTCCGCGGGCCGGTGGGCAAGTTCCAGAACCAGATGGTCGGCGTGGAGGGCATTGAAGAATGCCAGCAGTGATTCCCAATGGCCCTTGCGGATGGTCTGCCCCCCATAATTGCCGAAGCAAAGGTGGACGGCACGCTGCCCGGCGAAGCGGTCCAGAATAAGGTTGATGGCCTGCGCGGCCAGGGCGCAGTCTTCGGGGAATTCCACCAGGCTCGCTTCATCCACTTGAAGGCAAGAACAGGGAAGACTTTCAACCTGCTCGGCGAGGACGCGGGCGATGGCCAACGTCAGGGTGGGGAAGTCGCGGTAGTGCTCATCCAGCACCAGGCGAGCCAGCATGTAAGGACTGGTGACGGTGAACTTGAACGGTCCGTTCGCAACCTCCGCGGCCGCCGCGCAGTCGGCCAGAAGGTTCAGGGCGCCGCCGGCCAGCGCACCTGTCACCTTGGCGGCAGGCTGACTGCGGAAGCGTACGCCCTGCATGCGGAAGTACGCGTCGCAATCGGCGCGACCCAGGCGCGACTCCATCCCCGCCAAGGGCCGCACGAAATATTCGATCATGCCGTTGGTGTCAGGATGATTGATGTCAAAGCGGTAGAGTTCGCCGTCGGTGGGCAGGTCGATGCCCGCCTGCCGCTGGATGTCAAAGACCACGCGGGTGGCGTCCATCCGAGCCTGCCGGCTGGGTGCCGCCGTTAGCCAGTCAGGCACCGGATAAGATCCCACCGTAGTGGTTTGGATGCTGAGGGTGTGGTTGTTCATGAGTTTGCCCTAATAGGCGTATACGCGCACGTAGTCCACCAGCGTGGTGGAAGGGAATGGCGTGGAGCTGTTGGGGTTGCCCGGCCAACTGCCTCCCACGGCCAGATTGATGAGGAAGAACATCCCATTGCCCGAATCGAAAGGCCACACCGCGCCACTGAGCGAGGACAGGCTGGTCGGGGTGTACGTCGCGTAGATGTTGGAGGGGTCGTCGATGTAATACTGAATCGAGCCCGGCTTCCAGATCATTCCATAGGTGTGCCAGCCGGCCGCCGTCTGCCCGGCGGGGAAATAGTACTGGGTCCCCAGGTTAGCGCCGGTAAAGCCGGTGCCGTGAACGGAGCCTGCATTCCAGTCGGGGGTCGCGGCGGCGTTCACCCGCTCTTCAATGTCCAGTTCGCCACAGGCCGGCCAGTCGGCCGTCGCGATGTTGTTGCCCAGCATCCAGAATGCCGGCCAAAGGCCCTGCGCCTCGGGCAACTGGATGCGCGCCTCGACTCGGCCATAGAGGATGGTGAAGAGTCCCTGCGACTTCATTCGGGCCGAGGTGTAAACGCCCGAGGAGGGTTGCTGCGCCACGAGGTGCAGGTAACCGTCCGTGCCCGCGTAGGCGTTGGGGTTCGTCGGGTTGCACGGGCTGGCGGAGGAGTTCCAGGCGCAGTAATCCTCCAGTTCGGAGTTGCCCCAGCCGCTGTTTCCCGTGTCGTACGTCCACACCGCCGGGTTGGGCTGAGCGTTCGCACTTGTGGAATTGGAGAACTCGTCGGACCAGACGAGCGCGCCCGAGGCTACCGACGCCGGCGGGGTCCAGGTGGCCACGCTGCTCGCCGTGCCGTCCGAAGCGGTGGCAATGGCCTTGATGGTCAGGTTGGAGGAAATCAGCGTGGGGGCAAGATAGGTGGCTGACGAGGCGCCGGGGGCGGACCCATCGATGGTGTAGTGCACCGTCGCCCCGCTGGTCGCGGACGACATGGCGAGAATCACCGCGCCGTTCTGCGCCGCCGTGGTGGTGAATACCGGGGCCGCCACGGGATTCGACGGAGAGGCGGGCTCTCCCATTCCCCCGCTGTCACCGCAAGACGCGAAAACGGACAAGGTGAGTGCTATCAGGCAGGACAGGCTGACCTGGATAACGAATGAGGCCAAACCGAGTCTGCGACAATAAGTCCAGGTCTGGGTTGCCCCGATGCGCCCCGTGGCATCCTTCCGCCTCAAAGGCCACCTCTTCGTTTCGGTGTCGAAGGCCATGAGAATTCTCCCCGTTTTTAGAACTCCCCTTACGCCGTGGCGATCTGCGCGGCTTCTTCCAGGCCCATCTCCTTGATGGATATCTCCCGCATCTTGTACTTCTGGGTCTTGCCATTGATCGTGGTGGGGAACGATTCGACGAACTTCACGTAGCGGGGGACTTTGAAGTGGGCGATGCGGCCCTTGCAGAATTCGCGGATGGCCTCAGTGCTGGAAGTGGCGCCGGGTTTGAGCTTGACCCACGCCATCACCTGCTCGCCGTATTTGCGGTCGGGGATGCCGATCACCTGCACCTCGCTGATGGCGGGGTGCGTGTACAGAAACTCCTCGATGTCGCGCGGATAGATGTTCTCGCCGCCGCGGATGATCAGGTCCTTGGAGCGTCCTGTGATCTTGCAGTAATCCTCGTCGTTCATGGTGGCAAGATCGCCGGAATGCAGCCAGCCGTTGGCGTCGATGGTCTGCGCGGTGGCCTCGGAGTTCCGGTAGTAGCCCTTCATCACGGCGTAGCCGCGCGCGCAGAGTTCGCCGGGGGTCCCGCGCGGAACCACGCGGCCCGTGCGCGTGTCGACGATCTTGATTTCCGTGTGCGCCATGGGCTTGCCCACGGTGGTCACGCGCAATTCCAGAGGGTCATCGGGAGTCGTCTGGGTAATGCCCGGCGAGGTTTCCGTGAGGCCGTAGACAATGGTCAGTTCCGAGCAGTACATTTCGCGCACCACGCGCCGCATGACGTCGATGGGGCAGGGCGAGCCGGCCATGATGCCGGTGCGCAGGGAGGTGAGGTCGAACTCGCGGAAGCGCGGGTGCTCCAGTTCGGCGATGAACATGGTGGGCACGCCGTGCACCGCCGTGCAGCGCTCCTCCGCGATGGCCTGGAGCGTTGCCAGCGCGTCAAAGTATTCCGCCGGGATCACCATGGCGGCTCCGTGCGCCACGCATACCATGTTCCCCAGTATCATGCCGAAACAGTGGTAGAAAGGCACCGGGATGCACAGCTTGTCCCGCTCGGTGAAGCGCATGCCCTGGCCGATCAGCACGCCGTTGTTCACGATGTTATGGTGGCTCAGCAGCGCGCCCTTGGGGCTGCCGGTGGTTCCGGAGGTGTATTGAATGTTGATGGCGTCGTCGAACTCGAGCGTGGCGGCGCGGGCCGCCAGGGCGTCGGCGGGAACGCTTTCGCCCATGCGCAGCAGGTCGTCCCACGGCATCATGTTCGGCGGGGCGGGGGAGTCCCCGATGAAGATCAGGTTGCGCAATTCCGGCAGCTTGGCCGATTGCAGCGCTCCCGGCAGGCTGGTGGCGGCCTCGGGGCAGATCTCGCAGAGGATGGCAGGGTAATCGCGCCCGCGGAATCCCCGCGTCATCAGGAGGGTCGAGCATCCCGACTGTTGCAGGGCGTGTTCAAACTCCACCGTGCCGTAAGCGGGATTGAGGTTCACCAGGATGGCGCCGATCTTGGCCACCGCGAACTGCGTGATCACCCACTCGGCGTAGTTGGTCGACCAGATTCCGACGCGCTCGCCCTTCTGGATTCCCAAACGCAGAAGTCCCCTCGCAGCGCGCTCGACCTCGCGCAGGAATTCACGCCACGTGTACCGCTGGTTCTGGTGGCGGACGATCAGGGCGGGATTATCGGGGAAGCGCGCGGCGGTGCGGTCCAACAGTTCGCCCACCGTAAGGCCCACCAGCGGGGAGGTGCAGACTCCGCCGCTGTAGCTAAGGTTGCCCAGTTCCTGCTGCTCCACACTCATTCCCGCCCCCGGCATCGTGATCGTTCGTTGCCGTGCAGGTCTTGAGTCTTGCGAACCGGCCCCGGCTTCGGACTTTCGCCCGGTTCCGCACTCCCCGGAGCGCGAAATCAGGCCGCCGTAGTATCCGAGGCAGACGGGGGGGATGTCAAGGCCTATGGCCACACCCCAATCCGTCGATAGCCCGCCATGGTGCCCGCGACATTTAACGGTGAAACGCCGAGCCACTGCTGCTTGCACCCCTTGGGTGCGTGTACACCGGACGCGGGGCATTTCGCGAAGCGCCCCTACACTCAGCACCTGTGGTTATAGATGGATTGGGAACACAGCCGGGGCCACCGCCGCTCAAGGCCAAACCGGCATGGGCAGAGACGGCCCGCCGCCCTGGGGGCAACTCGTCTTCTGAGGCCGGAACGTATCGATTTGACAGTAAAACCCCTGTGGAAAACCCAATTTTCGCAGTGACATTAAGTCACTCGACCCTGTGTTTTCATAGACATAGTCGGTTCATCCTCCATTTTTAACATCTTTTTTTGATTGCCGGCCATTCTCTCATGAAATTAAATAGCTTTTTTTCAATAGCTTGGAGTTTGAAATTCTCGGGCTTATTGCCTGATTATTCCGATATCCCCTTGTCTTTTCATAAACATATTCGGATCGCGATAA
>DATJVT010000609.1:0-4349 GCA_035501695.1 Terriglobia bacterium
GCGGATCGCGCGCGAGTTGCACGATTCCTTTTCTACTCGCCTGGCCGCCGTGGCCTTGCAGGTCTCAGATGTCGCCTCCGGTCTCGCTTCCCGGCCGGACCTGGCTCAGAAACACGAAGCGATCCGCGAAGAGATCAACGAGCTTGCCAAGGCCACGCACGACCTCTCGCACGCGCTGCACCCGGCTGCCTTGTCCCAATTGGGCCTGGAGGCGGTATTGGACGCAGAGTGCATCGCCTTCTCCAAGATGCATGGGATCAAGGTGAGTTTTTCCGCGACCCGTGTTCCCCGCTCCCTCCCCGATGAGGCGGCCTCTTGTTGTTATCGCGTGGCACAGGCGAGTTTGGAGAATGTCCGCCAGCACGCCAAGGCCAGGACCGCATCGGTGCGATTGACAAAAACCGATTCCGAGCTGGTAATGTTGATTGAGGATTCCGGCCAAGGGTTCGACCTCAAAGCCGCGGCCCGCGGCGGAGGCCTGGGACTGGTCAGCATGGGAGAGAGAGTTCGGCTGGCCCACGGCAAACTTACCGTGTGTTCCAAACCCGGCGAGGGGACACAGGTTGAGGTGCGCGTGCCGCTGCCGCGCGCTTAGCACGCCGGAAGCACGCGGCGCCTGCTGACGCTCGCCAAATAGAGTGATGCGAGGTTTCCTGGCGCGGGCGTTCCGCCCGCTGTGGGGAGGGCATCTTGCCCGCGCAGACGCTGGGTAGGGACGCGCTACATCGCAATATGTCACCCGATTTTGCAAGCCTCACCAGGGAGTGCGGCTCGACGCCCGCATCGTAGGAATTGCGGCCCTTACCCGGCGCGACCCAGCGGTTGCGTTCTGGAAATCCCGGCGGGAGAATTCGTTCATGCGGCGCGGACGTATAGTGTTGGCCGACGATCACCGGATGTTCACGGAGTTGCTGGCGCGCGTACTGGAGCCGCAATTTGACGTGGTCGGAATCGTTGAGAACGGCCGCGAGTTGGTCGAAGCCGTGGAGCGGTTGTGCCCCGATGTGGTTGTCGCCGACATCTCCATGCCCTCGCTGAATGGCATCGAGGCAGTGAGGCGAATCAGGAAGATGCCTCATCCCCCCAGAATAGTCTTCCTGACCATGCACGAGGACGCAACCTTCGCCATGGCCGCTTTCCAGGCCGGCGCCTGCGGCTACGTTCTGAAGCGCTCGCCGCCCACGGAATTGACCACGGCGATCCAGGCGGCCATGCAAGGGCAGGTCTTTATCTCCCCGCTGGTGACCAGCGACCTGCTGAATGCGTTGATGGGAAAACGCCAACTCCGGGAAAAGCTCAAACCGGAACTGACCTCGCGGCAGCGCGAAGTCCTGCAACTCCTGGCGGAGGGAAAGTCCCCCAAGCAGGTTGCCTCCCTTTTGAATATCTCCGTTCGAACCGCGGAATTTCATAAGTACCGGCTTATGACGGCCACTGGCGCCCGGTCCGTGGCTGACTTGACGCGTTACGCGATTTCACATGGAATCGTGCCATCCCTTTGAACGGCAGTTGCTCCTTCACATCCTCGTCGCGTGGCGTCGTCGCCCCCTGGGGTTCCCCTCGGCCGTTTCCCTTTCCGGTGAGGCCACACGTAACTATCGTCTCAAAAACTAGTAAATCTACGAGGAGACTGAAAGGTAACGAAGCTGTAATGTACGGAATGTCAGGCCCCCTGGTAGATCATCGCACCTCGAGAACCCGAATGTTTCCGGGCAGGAGGAGTGCCCGCCTATGACCGGTGATGGGGAGGGTACGTTCGACTCCGCCGTGCTCAGCCGGGGCACGGTTCTAATTGTCGACGAGAATCGGGTAGACCTGCACTGTTACAGGTTTATCCTTCGGATGCTCGGGTATCAGGTCATAACCTGCGGTACATATCAGGAAGGGCTTAATCTCCTGAGCTGCGGCCAAGTGGACCTCATTATCGTGAGCCAGGGGAGCAACGAGTTCGAAGGGCGCTGCGTGCTGGAACGTGCCATGGAGATCGACAAGGGTTTTCCCGTCCTGGTGGTAGCGCACCACCTCGATATGCCGTGCTGTACGGAAGCGATGCAGTTGGGCGCTGTCGAATATCTGGCCGAACCAATTACCCCGCAAGAACTGGAGGGAGCTGTGCAATCCCACCTGTGGACGCGCCTCACCCACAATCATTCCGGCATCGGCAGGCGGCGGGGGAATGGGAATAACCTGTTCGACTCTCCACAGCGTTAGGGCATTCGGACGGAGCAAGGCCGCGTCGGCGAGCCATGCGGGTCAAATGGGTGGGGCCCTCGTCTCCTCCGCTCTCTGCCCCTGCTCGCCTTTACGTCACTTAGAACCGAGTCCAGATGCCTGCTTCAAAGCTGTATCAAGCCCGCCTCCGCCGCTGGGGCGCCCTCAAGATTTCTTGGGCATATAAGAGGCGACATAGATGCCGCCGATAACCGTGAGCAATGCCCCCCACCATATCGAGGGGTGCCGTGCGGCTGGGGGCAGGTTGGCGAGGGCCTCCAGCGGTGGGCGGGAGAACTCGTAGATGCCCGTGGCGAAGATGATCAACCCGTAAATCAGGAGTATGACTCCCACGAAGAACCAGACGGGAATCATGTGATGCTGGCGGGACGGGCCATCTTCCAGGCCGGCAGCAACGCGTTTGGCACTCCCTCCTCCGCCCCCCGTTCGAACACTCTGTGGTTTCTCTTCCATGCGATAACTCCTGTCTGCGCGGTCGGGACCTACCAGAAGATCCATTGCAAAATCAAGAATATGACCAGGGAGATCGCTGCCCAGAAAACCGGACGTTTCCAGAGCGGCAAGTGTCCTTCGCTGGGCAGTTCAGTGCACCCGTAAACCAGCCCGGTCAACTCTTCCACCGGTTTGGGCTTGGTCATATAGCTGACGGTGACCATGACGATGACGCAAATCAGCCACGACCACAAAGCGCGATACATGTTCTCCGCCATGTCCTTGGCATCGCTCGAAAGTGCGATGACGGCAAGCATGCTGTGGTTGAATTTCACCAGCAGGAACATGGCAATGGAAGCGACGCTTCCTGCGAGCAAACCCCAGAAGCCCCCGGCGGGCGTCGCGCGCTTCCATAGCATGCCCAGCAAGACCGCGCCGAAAAGTGGGGCGATGAAAAAGCTGAAGAGCGCCTGGACGTAATCCATGATGCTGCCAAAATGCATGACCAGGTAAGCGGTGCCGATGGAGATGATGACGCCGAGAATCGTGCACCAGCGCCCCATGGCAACGTAGTGGTTGTCAGACGCACCCTTGCGAATGAAGGGCCGATAGAGGTCATACGTCCAAACCGTCGCGAAAGCGCTCACATTGCCTGCCATGCCTGACATGAACCCGGCAATCAGGGCCGTGATCCCGAGACCCAGCAACCCAGGGCCGCAGTAGCGTGCCAGCATCAGCGGCAAGACCTCGTTATAACTGTGCTGGCCGGAAGCCACGGCGCTTTCGGGAAAGAGCTTGAAGGGTAACAGGGCGAGTCCCAGCAATCCGGGCAGAATGACGATGAAGGGAACGGCCATCTTGAAATAGGAACCGATGATGGGCGCCATCTTGGCGGCGCGAATGTCCTTGGCGGCGAAGATGCGTTGCACCACCAGGAAATCGGTGTTCCAGTAACCAAAAGAAATCACCCAACCCAGGCCCAGGACAATGCCGGTCCAGTGGATGCCCATGGGGTTGCCGGCAAAGTGGGCCATGGGCCGCCACAGGTGCGTATAATCCCCCTGCGGGAAATTCTGGTGGATTCGCGCCACGAGCCCGCTCCAGCCGCCTGTTTCCACCAGTCCCAGGATGGGAATTAACAAGGCGCCAAACCAAATCAGGAAGAATTGCAGCACCTCATTGAAAATCGCGGAGAAGAGCCCGCCTAAAGCGACGTAGACGGCCACCGTCAGCGAAGATACCCAAATGCTGAAATGGATGTTCCAGCCCAGGACGACCTTCATCACCAAGGCCATGGCATACATATTGATGCCCGACATCAAAACGGTCATGAAGGCGAAGGAAATAGCGCTCAGAGCGCGCGTGGGTTCGCCAAAACGAAGCTGCAGGTAGCCCGGTACGGAATGGGTCTTGGAAATATAGTAGAACGGCATCATGACGAGGCCCAGGAAGAGGATGGCGGGAATTGCGCCGATCCAATACCAGTGCGTGGCCAGAATGCCGTATTGATAACTCGCTGCCGCCCAGCCCATCAATTCCAGCGCCCCCAGGTTGGCGGAGATAAAGCTCAGCCCCGCCACCCAGGCGGTCATCTCCCGGCCCGCCAGGAAGAAGTCCTCGCCACTCCGGGTATAGCGCTTCAGGTAGAAGCCAATCCCCAACACCATCAAGAAATAGATGGCGAT
>DATJVT010000610.1:0-11560 GCA_035501695.1 Terriglobia bacterium
TCCGCTGACGCGCTCAATTGCAGATATAAAGGCGTCGGCGCGCAAGGCCGTGGTGGCTCCTCCTCCCCCGCCGCCGCCCAAGCCGGTTGTCCCGCCGGCTGCGGCCGGACCGGTCACAAGGCCCGGTGCACCCAAGTCCGCACCCCTGGTGGAACGCCCTCTGGACCGGCCTTCCCCGGTAGCGCCCGCCGTGCTCGCCGGTGCGTCCGCGGGTCCGGCCGTAGCGGGGAGAACTCCATCTCCCGCTCCAACGACGCCCGTCAGTCATCCCGCTCCACTTCGCCCTGGCTCGGCAGCCTATCCGGTGAAAAGCCCAATGGAAGGGCCTGCTGCTGGTTACGCTCCGGTGGCGCGCGCCGGGGCCGCTGCAGAAGGAATGATTCCCGGCAAGCCCGCTGAGATGCCCCCACCCCCGCCGCCGGGCACGCCGCCCAAACCGGGAGTACGCCCGCAAGCCCGGACGGGGCGCCATGCGGCGCCCACGGCTAACCAGCCAATCTATCCGCAAGCCGTTATGCCCAAGCCGGCAGCAGCGCGGCCGGCTCCCCTACGTCGTCCCGGCGAGCCACGTCCCATGCATCCGACTTCAGCGCGACCCGCTCCGGGCGGAGCGGTGGCTGCGGGGGGGCATCCCGCTGCCCGCCCGCCAATGGGTCGCCCTGCACCTCCCCTGATGCGGCGCGGCCCCGGACCGTCGATGGCGCCTTCCCGTCCGGTGGTTCCGGAGGAGGTCCCGATAACCCGCAAGATCACCATCAGCGAGGGGATCGCGATCAAAGAGCTTTCTGAAAAGCTGGAAGCTCGCGCGAAGGACGTCATCAAGCGGCTCCTGGACAAGGGGATCTTTGCCACCATCAACCAGACCCTCGACGGCCCCACCGCCGTGGACATTGCGCGCACATTTGGCGCGGAAGCAACCATCGTCAGTTATGAGGAAGAAGTCCTTCAGGAGGTGGAAGAATCGGACCGCCCGGAGGACCTGCGCCCGCGGGCTCCAGTCGTCACGGTCATGGGGCATGTGGATCACGGCAAGACCTCCCTCCTGGATGCGCTGCGCGAGACTAACGTTGCCGCGCACGAAGCCGGGGGTATTACCCAGAGCATCGGCGCCTATCAAGTGGTGGGGCAGGGCCGCAGGGTGACATTCATCGACACTCCCGGCCACGAAGCCTTTACCCTGATGCGCGCGCGGGGCGCCCGGGTTACGGATGTCGTGGTCCTGGTGGTTGCGGCGGACGATGGCGTGATGCCCCAGACCCTGGAAGCCATCAATCACGCCCGGGCCGCCAAGGTGCCGATCGTGGTCGCCATTAACAAGATTGATAAACCCGAGGCCCAGCCGGAGCGCGTCAAGCGGCAATTGGCCGATCACGACCTGATGCCGGAAGAATGGGGCGGGCAGACGGTGACCGTGGAGGTCTCAGCCAAGAAGCACCAGAACCTTGACCTGCTCCTGGAAATGATCCTCCTGGTGGCGGACCTGCAGGCCCTGAAGGCCAATCCCAACCGCCTGGCAACGGGAACGGTCCTGGAAGCAAAACTCGACCGCGGGCGCGGACCCGTGGCGACCGTGCTGATCCAGAATGGCACGCTGCAGATTGGCGATTCGTTCATTGTGGGCGCGATTTACGGCAGGGTTCGCGCCTTGTTCGACGACCACGGACGCCCCGTCCTTGAGGCCCCACCTTCCACCCCCGCGGAGGTTCTCGGGTTGGAGGATGTTCCCCAGGCCGGCGACCGCCTCCAGGTGATTGAAGATACCCTCAAGGCGCGCCAGATCGCCCTGCACCGGCAGGCAAAACTCCGCGACGCGGCGTTGGCCAAATCCGCGCGCCTCACCCTGGAACAACTGCACGAGCAACTGGCGGCGGGCGACGTCAAGGAACTGCCGCTCATCATCAAGGCTGACGTGCAGGGTTCGGTGGAAGTCCTCTCTGAGACTCTGGTCAAGCTCAGCACCGACAGGGTTAAGATTAAGGTCATCCATGCGGGCGCGGGGGCTATTACCGAATCGGATGTGTTGCTGGCATCGGCATCCAACGCTGTCATCATCGGCTTCAGCGTCCGCCCGGAGCGCAAGGCGACCGAACTGGCGCAACTGGAAAACGTCGACATCCGCCTGCATACCATCATTTACAACGTAACCGAAGAGATCAAGAAAGCCATGATGGGCCTGCTGGCCGTCACCTACAAGGAAACGACGGTGGGGCGGGCGGACGTCCGCGATACGTTCCGGATTACCAAAGTTGGAACCGTGGCGGGTTGTTATATGCAGGACGGCAAGATTGCCCGGGATGCGCAGATCCGGCTGGTTCGCGACCATGTGGTGGTTTACGAAGGCAAGGTTCGGTCCCTCCGCCGGTTCAAGGATGATGTATCGGAAGTGAAGTCGGGAATGGAGTGCGGAATTTCGCTCGAGAACTTCAATGACGTCAAGGTCGGCGACACCATTGAAGCCTTTGTGAAGGAGAGAGTGGCCGAACCAGCTCTGGCCTGAAGCGGAAGCTGAGGCGAACCTTGAAGATCGAAACTCGGGCATCACGCACGATTTTCGAGCTTCGATTTTCGAACTTCGATACCGCGCCCGCAGTCCCCAGCGGCCGAGGGGGGCCTGCAACATGCCCGTCGGCGTATTGACCCTGGAAATTCAGATTCCCTACGCGCATTCCCTCAAAGAAAAGCGTGCCGTTTTGCGGAAGATTCGGGACCGCTTGCGCGCCCGCTTTAACGTCGCCGTGGCGGAACTCGACCATCAGGACGTGTGGCAGCGCGCCACGCTCGGCGTGGTTTCGATTTCCGACAGCCGTACCTTGCTGGAATCGGTCTTTCGCCAGGTCCTCGCGGAATCGGAAAGCGTGCTGGGCGACGACGTGGCGGATCACTACTTGGAATTCTTCTAAAGGGTAACGCATGAGTGTGCCCTGCCGCCGGACAGAACGCTTAGGTCATCAGTTTCGCGCGGAGTTGGCGGACCTGATCGCGCGGAAGCTTAAGGATCCGCGCATTGGGTTTGCCACGGTAACGCGCGTCGATTTGAGCCCCGACCTTCACCACGCCCGCGTATTCGTCTCAGTTCTGGGCAGCCCGGAAGAGCAGGAAAAAAGTGTTGAAGGTCTGGCTTCCGCGGCGGGTTTTCTTCGCCACGAAGTCGGCCGGCGGCTGGCACTGCGGCGGGTGCCGGAGCTGGATTTCGCCCTGGACCATGGCGCCGAGGTGAGCGAGAAGATTGAGAAGCTCTTGCAGGAAATCCGCGAGAAGGAAGGTTAAAGGCTAAAGGGTAAAGGTTGAAGGTTTGAAGACGAGAAGTAAAGCTGCATGGAACGGGAGAACCTGCATCAACCCCAGCGGAGCCTTTATCTTTTACCCTTTAACCTTTACCCTCTAAACTTCAGGTATGGAATCAGCGACTCCTCCCAAATCGGAATTCAACGGCGTTCTGGTGATCGACAAGCCGCCGGGCCTCACTTCCCACGACGTGGTGGCGAGGGTGCGCCGGATCCTCCACCAACGCCAGGTTGGCCATTTTGGCACGCTTGATCCCTTCGCGACGGGTGTGCTGCCGGTCTCTGTGGGCAAGGCCACCCGTTTCGCCCAATTTTACTTGAAGTCCCGCAAAGCTTACGAAGGTTCAATCCGCTTCGGTTTTTCCACCGACACCTACGATGCCACCGGCAAACCCACCTCGGAAGCGGTCCCGGCGGTCCTGGGGGCATCCGTTCTGGAGGCGCAGTTCGGCAGGCTCACGGGGAGGCTGATGCAAACGCCTCCGCCTTTCTCCGCCAAGCGGGTGGCGGGGGTTCGCGCGTACGAACTGGCGCGGCAGCAGAAACCGGTGAACCTGGCTCCGGTGGAAGTTGAAATCTACGCCCTGGAACTGCTGGGCTGTGAGGGCGAGCGAGTGCGCTTTGCTGTGGAATGCTCGGGCGGGACCTACGTCCGATCCCTGGCGCACGACCTTGGACAGAACCTGGGTTGCGGAGCCCACCTGGCTGGCCTTCGCCGGACCGCCGTTGCGGAGTTCCGTGACAGTGGCGCGGTTACCCTCGAACGCCTGGCGGAAGCCGCGCAATGCGGCGAAGTGGGATCCTGCCTGGTCCGGTTGGAGTCCCTGCTCCCCGATTGCCCGGAACTCGTGGTGCGCGGCCGCGAAGAGACCTCGGTACGGCACGGCCACACCTTCGAACTTGCCCAGGCGCTCCGGCCCGGCCGGGGCGGAGCCGGGCCGGCCCCCGCCGTGAGCCTGCTCAAGATTCTCGGAGCGGAACGGCGCCTGATCGCCGTAGCACGGCACGTCTCCGGCGCGATTTACCATCCTCATCTGGTCCTGGTTTGATCTACTGACGAATCTTCAGGATTGCTTTGGCGGAGTGCAACCCCTGCGGCTGAGAACATCCAACACCGCCAGCGCCGCGTCTCGAGCCGCATAGGGTCTCGCCAGGGAGGCGGCCTTGTGACGGAGGTCGGCCAGCCGGCCGGGGTCCGTCAGAAGAGACTCCAGCATGGGCGCGAGGTCCTCCGTTTTTTTGATCCAAACTCCCGCCCCCCACTTCTCGATCCAACGGCAGGTGCGTTCCTCGTTTCCGGGCAAGGGATCGAACGCCACCATGGGCAGGCCGCAGGCAAAACCCTCATTCAGAGTGCCGCCGCCGGGCTTGCTGATCATCAGGTCGGAAGCGACCATCCATTCATGAATGTTGTCCACCCAGCCTAGAACACGGGTATCGGGCCGGCCTTCCAATCGTTCCCGTAGCCTCTTCTCCAGGCGCCGGTTGCGGCCGGTTACCAGGACAATCTCAAGCGGGTGGCGCACCCGCGCGACTTCCGCCAGAATTCGGTCCGGGTTGCCGTGTCCCGTGCCACCAAAGAGAATCAGCAGTTGAACCGCAGACGCCTTGATTCCCAGCTTGTCGCGCGCCGAGCGGCGGTCGGGAAGGGAAGCAAACGCCGGATCGATGGGTTGGCCGGGCGTTACCACCTTGGCGGCGGATGCTCCTTCGGCCACCAGCTCGGCGGCAAGGTCAACGTGGGTGGTTAGGAACAGATCGACTTCAGGTTGAATCCAGGCGCGGTTGAAGTCCATCAACTCCAGGCCGGCCAGCAGGAAGTTCGCATGCGACTCTCGCTTGTACAGGGCGGCGAGTTCACAGGTGCCCACCTCGGTGGCGATCACCACATCGGGGGCGAAATCGGCCATGAAGCGGAACAGAGGCCGCGCACCCCGCCGGTAGACCCATCCGGGACTGGTGGATTCCGCCTGGTGCTGCCGGCTCTCGATCCATCGCCACAGGCCGGGCCAGATCGTCAGCGGAATCAGGTAGGAGTTGTAATAGGCCCGGAACCACGCCGTACAGTGCTGGAGGGTGTCGATCACCTCCACCCGCGCTTCCGGGTGCAGAGATTTGAGAGTTTCCCGCAGGGCCTTGGCGGCGCGTTGATGCGCGGCACCATGGGGAAGGGACAGGATGAGTATCTTCGGTTGATTGATCATGGAATGCCGGATTTCACCGCCATCCGCTCGCAAATTGGAATAGATTCATTCTGAGTGAAACAACCCCACGAGCGCAACCGTGAAAACCGTTCTGCCGGGGGTGAGCCCAGGCGTTATGGCACTTGCTTCAGTTCACCAAACCCCGTTCAACAAACCCTTTGACGGTCTCCGCCACCCCCTGTATCCTTGCAGCACGCTTGGAACTAAGGTGGGCAACGAAAGCCGTTCCGGGGGAGCAGACCATGCTGAGACGCGTGAGTTTCGCGCTTTGTATTCTGACTTTATTCTGTGCCGTGCCGGGAGTGAAGGCGGGCGACGATCTTTACGGCTCCAAAGGCATTGTTCCCGAGGCCGTGCGCCAGGGGAAACTGGGCAGTTGCTACTTTCATGCCGTGATTGCGGCCCTGGCCCAGCGCCGGGAAAGCCTGATCAGGAAGATGATCCAATCCAACCCTGACGGCAGCTATACCGTGACATTCGGAGACGGGAAAAAGGAGACGGCCTACCCGGAGGACCTTCGGTACACTCACGACAGCGGCTACGACCTTTCCGACGGGCAATGGGTGGCGGTTCTGTTTCGCGCTTATGCCCAACGCGTCCTGCGGGCATCGTTGCTGCAAGCCATTGATGCCAGCGACATCTTCGCGTTGCTGAAGCAACCGGCCGAGCAATTGGTCGCATCCAGCGATCCCCCCGTACTCGCATACGATCGCGCCATCCGCGCCCAGGTGGACCAGTACGGCAACATCGACCGCTCCAACCTGGAGGCCGGTCTTAAGAAGGAAATGGCTGCCTTCTCGGTGCCTGATTCTGTAAAAAGCTCCCTGATCAGCTTGCTGGAATCAGGCGGGTTCTTCGACAAAATGGTGACGATGATTCAGCAGAACGGCGAACTCTTCGGCGCCTACCGGGCCGTAGGACAGGGCGGCATCGCCGACCGCGTCATGGAGACGATGGCCGGGAGCAGGCGTTTCCAGGAGAACCAATCCGAAGCCCAGACGGGGGAGGCCCTGGCTCAAGCTGTCAGCAGCGGCCTGCCCATCGTGGCCTGTACCGGAGGGAGCCTCTTTTACCAGCAGGTGGCGAAGGGACAAACCCTACCGCCCGACACCGATCCCTGGTACGTCAACGCCCACTGTTATACCGTGCTGGGATATGACTCCGGCGCGGTTAACCTGCGCAATCCCTGGGCGAAGCATCCCGACCCCGACGGAATCTTCAATTTACCCCTGCGGACCTTCGTACCCGCCTACCAGGGAATCGTGACTCCCCAATAACCTGGCGAAAATGTCGACGGCTATGCCGCAGCTTCTCCGGAGGCCCGATCGTGAGCGGGGCCTCCGGACGAAGGTCACAGGACAGGCAGTGCCTTGGGGGCGGAGACGCTGACCTCAGTTTGAGGCCGAGGGCGCGGTAAGATCACCAACCTCGTGCGGCACGCCGTTCATGGCCCCCCGGCCGCCGCCAAGGGGCGCGGTGCGCCGCGCCACGGCATTGTCCAGGGCGTTCCGGACCACATAGGCAAGATCGTTGGAATTGAAGGGCGGAGCTAGAAAATCGAAGGCGCCGGTCTCAATGGCCTGGACATAGAAGCGGGTGTCCACGATCCGCGAGACGACAATGACGTTGACGGCCTTCCTGCACTTTTCGGCCACGCGCAGGACGTCTGCCCACGTGCCATCGGGCATTTGCGTGTCCGTGAAAACCAGCGGCGCCGGGTCAAACCCTCCCAGCCATCGTTTGGCCTGCGCGCAGGTGGAAACCTCCCTCACCCGTATACCTTGGCATTCCAGCGCGGCCTTCAGGGTGGTCAGGGTCATGGATTTATCGTGTACGAGCAGGGCGGTGTCTCTTTCGGTCATAATCGCTCCGTTGGATGGGGCGCGGCCCCTATTCATTGCCTGTTCAAAATTGATTTCTGCTTGTAGCTCGTGACCGCTTCAAGGTTACTTCAAGCTCGCCTTAAAGTTCTTCTTATCCTGGGAGATGTCAATTTTGTCTTCGCGTGCCAACCAGCCCAAAGCGAACCCCACGAGTTCACCCGAGCCATTCAGTTTCTTCTTGAGTTGGGCCAGGGTCTGCGGGCCGTCGTCATTGAGTGAGTGCCAGACTTTTCCAGCTGTTTCTCCTACGTGCGCATTGAGCTCCAATTTCAAATACCTCCTGTGTATTTTCGGCAAAGGGTGCCGCAAACTTTAGAGTTTTTTCCTGTTTCCCAACCCTGCCGGTCGGGCCCCGGATTCTCTTCCTGTGGGTAAGAACTCTCAGTGCTGGTTTAAACGTGGTTATCGCCACCCACCATCATCCGGTTGCGGCGAGGTCAAGCGGTGGTACAACACGCTGCATGAGTGAATGTGTTGAAGATAGTCTTCATGCCGCCCCAATAAGCCTTACGAAACTACCATAGTCTGAAGATGGTGCATTAGCAAGAAAAAAATAGTTATAGCCCTGATAAGTGACCGAATATATCCTTATCCCCGCCTGATCAAGATTGCCACGGAAGAGTTATGGGAATGTTACGAGATGATTTCACGATGGCAAAACCCGGCGTTGGGAGCAAGACGCGCCGGCATTGTCCCGAAATCCCGGCGCCATCAACCGCCCAGGCACTTTCCCCACCCGATCAACCCTGGGGTTTGTTGCGTTCCCCCTCCCCGCGGCGCGCGGAGGCTCCCAGTCTCATCAGGCCATACACCGCCAGGCAGATCCAGAAATCAACGATGGTTCCCAGGTCGATGGCCGTCGAGTGGTGTTGCGCCGCGGGAGGCAGGTAGGGTGACAAGGCAAAATACAGGGCGTTGCCCAGCAGGATGGCCACCAGGTACCGCAGCAGCTTGGCGCGCGTCAGAGGCATGGGCGATGGACCGCTCCCGGTTATAATAGCCAAACTGGAGAAGAATGGCGAACCCCAAACTCACGGCCGCATCGGAAGTTCAGTTCTTGAAAGGCGTGGGCCCCGCGCGCGCGGAACTCCTGGCCTCGCGCGGCATCCGCACCGTGGAAGACCTGCTCTACCACACCCCCTTCCGGTACGAGGACCGAACCCGCCTGACTCGCATCCGCGACCTGGTTCCCGGCCAGACCGCCACTGTCTTTGCCAAGGTCCTTACCTGCGGCCTGATGCGCACCCGCCGCGGCATGTACATCTACGATCTGGCCGCCAGCGACTCCTCCGGCATGCTGCGCTGCAAGTGGTTCAACGCTGTCTACCTTGAAAGGAACAAAGTATTCCGCACGGGGCAGCAGGTCTTCTTCCACGGCAAGGTCGATCGGGACCGCTTCGGCACGGGGACGATGGAGATCGTCCAGCCGCAGTTTGAAATCCTGCCCGAGGGTGAAGCGGAAGGCGGAGATTCCCTGGAACTGGGCCGCGTGGTGCCCATATACGAAGCTATCGGCTCGCTCAGCCCGCGCATCCTCCGGCGGTTGATAGCGACGGCGCTGGAAGGCATTGACGGCCAGATTGCCGATCGCCTGCCGCCCAGCGTGGTCAAGAAGAACAGCCTTCCCGATCGCGCCACGGCGGTGCAACACGCGCACTTCCCCGCCGGCGAGCAGGACCTTGATGAACTGTGCTCCTTCCGCACTCCGGCGCAGGTACGATTGATCTTTGAAGAATTCTTCCATGTGGGTGCAGGTCTGGCTCTCAAGCGGCGCAAGGCCAAGGCGCAGGAGGGTGTTGCATTCCAGATCAAGGACAGCGCCCGCCAGGCCATCCGCAGGATTCTGCCCTTTCATCCTACCAAGGCGCAAAAGCGCGTGCTGGTGGACATCGTAAATGACATGTGCTCGGCGCACCCCATGAATCGTCTGCTGCAGGGCGACGTGGGCTCGGGCAAGACCATTGTCGCCATCCAGGCTGCCATCCTGGCCATGGAGAACGGCTACCAGGTGGCCTTGATGGCGCCCACGGAAATTCTGGCCACGCAGCACTACCTTTACATCAAGCAATTGTTCCGCCCGCTCGACTATCGTGTCGAACTGCTCATCAGCGCGCGCAAAGGGAAGGAAAAGGCGGAGATCAAGCAGGGCATCGCCTCCGGCGCCGTGCGCCTTGCCATCGGCACGCACGCCCTGATTGAGGAGGACGTGCGCTTCGCGCGCCTCGGCCTGGTGGTGGTGGATGAGCAGCACCGCTTCGGCGTCCTGCAGCGCTTCGAGTTGATGCGCAAGGGCTATCGTCCCGACGTGCTGGTGATGACCGCCACGCCCATCCCCCGCACCCTGGCGCTGACCCTTTACGGCGACCTGGACTCCTCCGTGATTGACGAATTACCACCCCACCGCACCCCCATCGAAACCAAACTCCTGGAGGAGCCGGAGCGCGACCGGGCGTATACTTTCCTGCGCCAGAAGGTGCGGCGCGGCGAACAGGCCTACGTGGTCTGCCCGGTCATCGAGGAGGGCGGTAAGCTGGACCTGAAGCCCGCCGTCCGCATGTACGAGCATCTGGCGCGCAACGTCTTCCCCGAATTCCGCGTGGGCCTGCTGCACGGCCGCCTGCCCAGCGAAGAAAAGGAAGACATGATGCAGCGCTTCAAGCGCGGCGAGGTGCAGATTCTGGTGGCGACCACGGTGGTGGAGGTGGGCGTGGACGTCCCCAACGCCACCCTGATGCTCATCGAGCACGCCGACCGCTTTGGACTCTCGCAGCTTCATCAACTGCGCGGGCGCATCGGGCGCGGCAGCAAGAAGTCGTACTGCCTGCTCATGGCGGAGGAGCCGCGCAGCGAGGTTTCGCAGGAACGTTTGAACACCATGGTGGCTACCACCGACGGCTTCCGCATCGCGGAGATCGACCTCAAGCTGCGCGGGCCGGGCGAATTCTTCGGCACCCGGCAGTGGGGAATTCCCGCCTTCCGCATCGCCAACCTGCTGCGCGACCAGGAGATCCTGGAGTGGGCCAAGAACGAGGCGGCGGACTTCGTCGCCCACCCGCCCTCGGCCGAGGAGTTGCAGGCCTACATCGCCTACCTCCGCACCGAATGGCCAAGGCGATACGGGCTGGCGAGCGTGGCGTAAAGAAAGCGATCCGCTTTCAGCTATCAGCTCGCAGTTCGGGCTCTGGCGGCGCGCCGCCGTCTGTAAGCTGATAGCTGATAACTGATAGCTGAAAGCTGGTTTTCATGCGAATCATTGCCGGCACCCATCGCGGTCTTCATCTCCGAACCCTGAAGGGCGGGCAGCTCCGCCCCACCAGCGACCAGATGCGCGAGACCCTGTTTGACGTCCTGGGCCCCCGCATTGCGGGCGCTACGTTTCTCGACGCCTACGCGGGCACGGGCGCCGTGGGATTGGAGGCCCTGAGCCGCGGCGCCGGCGACGTAGTCTTTATCGAGCACCACCGCGCGGCCTCCCAACTGATCCGGCAGAACCTGGCGGCGCTGAAGATCGATTCCCGCTACGCCCTCCTGACCTGCGCCGTCCTGACCGGCCTGGAGCGCCTGGAACGCGACGGTGAGCGCTTCGACGTGGTTTTCCTCGACCCCCCCTACAGCGAGATTCGCGAGTACCATCACACCCTTCGGCAATTGGCGCGCGGGTCGCTGCTGAAGCCCGACTCGGTGGTGGTGGCCGAGCACTCCCGCCACATCCAATTGGAAGAGGATTACCTTACCCTCCACCGCACCCGCTTGCTGCGCCACGGCGACGCGCAATTGGCCTTTTACCGGCTCCAGGACGCTCCGGAAAGCGAGTAGCGGCGTGGTGGCACGGGCATCCTGCCCGTGAAGGAGCGGCGCAGCGCGAAGGTGTGCGTCTCTCAGCGCTCCTCCGCAGCTTTTCATGGGGCGCATTCGGTTGTAGCGGCGGTCTCAGACCGCCGCCTGGAGTTTCTACATTTAGGTCTGGCAAAGTAAGATTTCTATTGACAGACCGACTTGATTTCGGCTACCTTCCTCCTGAGCTCTGGCTCCGGAGGTGAATGTGCCCGACGATCTCAAGGATTCCATTCTTTCGATATTTGAAGCATCTCTCGATGCCCAATTGCGGGCGGTCCGCCGTCTCCGCGGCGGGGCGGAAGCGCCCCTGCCGACCCGCCGCCGCGCAGGTCTGTCGCAGGTTGACATGGCC
>DATJVT010000611.1:0-4592 GCA_035501695.1 Terriglobia bacterium
AACCGGTCAAACACGTGGGTAGGATCGGTCTTGGGTTTTGCGCCCAGCGCCCGCAAGCTCACCACGCCTTGCGTGGTGTTGTAGAGAACGGCAAGATCCTCCTGGGGATTGAACTTTCCCGCGAAGCTGACGAAGACGCCGCTGGGCTGCTGGTGCCCCTGGATGAAATCCACGGACCGCTCGGGGTGTGGCAGCTTCCACCCCAAGGTCTTGGCCAGCGTTGCGGCGTAAGTGACCGCCGCCAGATCGCTTTCTCCCGTATCGGAGCTACCCGGGTATTGAGGATCGGGTGAAGGTGAATAACCCCCATCGGCGCGCGCGCATCGCTCGATGAAATTGAAGGTATCATCCTTTATCTTGTTCCCGTCGACGGGCTGGGTAGTCGGCGCTATGGGGGAAGCCGATCCTTCGGATAGGCCGAGACGGCTTCCCGCGGCCAGCGCCACCGTCCATGACAGCAGTTCACGCCGGGAAATCACATCCTTCATGGCTGCATCCTTTCTTGACAAAAACCAATAACGGCAGCAAGGTTGCGCCAGGGGAAGCGTCCTGTCAAGCGGGAATGCGCGGGGGGAAGGCGCGATGCCCATTTTCCACCATGGCGATCGGACCACGCCGGTGGCATAATGCCTCACGCCCGTTCAAGTCCCCGGCAGGGAGGTTCGCCATGAAGCGCTGGGCAGTCCTGGTTGTGATTCTCTACTTCCTTGTTCTCGTTGTCCTGACTTCCCCCTTTATACTCGCTGCCTTTTATCCCGCCGTGAAGGCGCGTGATGCGCTCGCCGCTTTTTTCGAATGGCAGTATTGGACCATACTGGCGGTAATACTCCTGGCGCAAGCGGTCATGTTGCTGACGCCGGTTGATCTGGCACTGCAACGGCCCCCCACCCGGCGTTCCGTGCTTTGGCCGATCTTGGCTTCCGGGCTGATGATGGGCTTCCTGGTAATTGGGGTAGCTGTTTCGATTGAAGAATACATCCGGAAAGACCAGGCTTCCCCAAACTTCTGGGTTTTGCTCGCGGTAGTCTTGGCGGTCTGGGCGCTGTGGACGCTCGTCTTTTACCGTACCAGTCGTGACGCGCCCGCCATGGACGTGGTAACCCGTCAGTGCCGTTATCTCTTGAGAGGAAGCATCCTGGAACTCCTGGTTGCGGTGCCTACCCATATCGTGGCTCGGATGCGGGATTACTGCTGCGCGGGCATGTACACTTTTCTGGGAATCGCCTTCGGCGTCAGCGTGATGCTCTTCTCCTTCGGCCCGGGGGTCTTCTTCCTCTTCGCGGCGCGGTGGAAGAAGCTCCAGCCCACCCAGGAATTCCGCTCGAGCCGGGCCTGACTGAATCCACCAGCCAGCAAATCACCGCATGGATGATAGGTCTCACCGTGTCCCTTTATTCATGGCATGGGTGCAGGGACCATTTTGCTGTCTACTGTGAACAGCCGGAAGCCCGTGTAATGGTGTTGGTCGCGCCACATGCGGTCCGCCATGCTCATGGTCACCACGATATTGTCCGGAACCCAGAGCGGCGTGGCAAGCTGCTCGAAATGGATTTCCCCGTAGTGAATATCGCTGACCAGTCTCCACACATTGGCATCGGACGGGGGCGGGAATACGTCAGTTCGCAGGCGGACAATCTGAAAGTTGCCCGCATCAATCCAGGCAATCCCCTGGAGGAACGTTCCTACGGACTTATCTCCACTCAAGCTCCGGAGCAGGCCGGACGGCCCAGCCGAGCCGGAGCGCTGGGCGAAGATGACAACGTAGGTGCCGCGGCCGTCCAGACTCTGCTCCCCTAGAAGGCGAAAGGAGGCCGCGGCTTGAAGGCCGGGGAGGAAACAGAGCACCGAGGAAAAGTCCCCGCTGGTCACCATGTAACCCTTGGTCAGTCCAACGGGCTTGACCTGCTTCCCGCTGGCATCTGTCCGATACTCCCGCAAGGTCACGCCGCTGGGTTGCCGATCCGCCAGCACCAGATACTCAAACTTCTCTGTGAATTGCTTGCTTACTTTTCCGTCCCTCTTCAGTTGCTCCTCGGTAATCTCCTCCTGTGAGGACAGATTCGGCACACTCTGGGTGAAGGTGGTCACGTTCCTGCCAATCTTGTCGAGAATTCCGGGGAGCGCCTCCTGGCTTTCGGCCGGCCTGATGTTCTCGAGTTGGGGTATGACGTGCTTCAACTGCGCCAAGGGCCAGTCAACGATGAGCACGGGAGCAGGTTGCGCCTGCCCGGGTATACCAACTTGCTGCGATGAGCCCGGATTGGCAGGGGGAGAGGGGGAAGCGGAATTGGGCGCGGGCAATCCGCCAGTCGCCGCGGCTCCGCGGGATGCTGCGGCCCCGTTGGACGCGCCCGCGGGCAGATTCGCCGCAGGCGCCGCCCTCTGGGCCGAGGATGGAGGAGTCTCGGCCACCTCGTTTACTTTTACCGGCGTCGGCGCAAAATAACCTTGCTTGGCGCGAATCGCGACGTCGCGGCGGTCGACCTCCACCTTGATCCGGTGGAATCTCCCATCCGCAATCAGGTGCGACGGAGTGTAGGCGAGCAGGTAATACGCCCCGCCATCGTCAATCGCTTCTCGCAAGCCTTTCGTAAGGTCGTTGCTGTTTTCAAAGAAGTCGCCACCCGTTTCTCCCGCCAGTTGCTGCAGCGCCGATTGATTGTCTTTTGCGATGGTTTGCCGGTCGGATTGCAGGCTGGCGAGGAGTGGTCCCAGGTCTGAGTCCGTCGTCCTTCTGGAACTCGGGAAAGGGGCCATGACGGCTGGGGTATTCATTTCACCCGCGGGCACCATGTAGACGCCTCGTGAATCCAGCGTGTAAAACGCCACGTCACGCAGTTGAGCCGCCCGCACCACGGACTGCACCTCCGGTTCCACATCCGCCGTGGTGTTGTGATGCATCACACCCTGGGCCCGCGTATATGCCGCCATCAGGCCATAGAGTTCGCGCCCCGGCTGGATATTGAATCCGTCAGAAACAAATATGACGATTCTTCGGCCCGGCACTTCGCCTAACCGCTCCACTATTCCCCGAAGATTATTGAGAAAATCCAGCGCTGCTACGCGCCGCTGCTCGGCTTGGGCCCCTGCCCATCCCTCCATGGACTGCCAGTCGCTGATGCAGCCCCCGCCGTTGGTTTTGGATTCCGGATCGCGGCCGCTCATGCAGTCGCAATTTCCGCAGTATCGGTGGAGCATTTGCGAAAGTTGAACCTCGTCTTCGCCCTGCCTGATCGTTTGACTCTGGTTAATCTCGCCCGTCAATGCTTTGTCATCCAAAGCAGCCAGGATGACCGCAGGGTCGCTGGTCAGATTCCGAATCAGCCGGACGTGACGGTCGACCGTCACGAGCCCGTACCGCGCATCCGATGCTTCCAATCCCCGGAAGAGTTTCTCGAGGGAAGTTCGAACGTGGACGTAGTTGCTGAAGGCGGAATTGAGCGTATCAAGGCAAACCAGGTAGGTGCTGGGCGAAAGCCCCTTGCCTCCGGCGGGGGGAGCAAAACTCTCCACTTGGGGCGGGCCAGAATCTACAGCCTGCGGCCGGAAGTAGCCGGATGGCCCGCTCGCTTGCGGAATAAAGGCCACGATCTTCTGCTCCGCGCCGTCGTCGAAGACGTGTAACTCATCGGCCGTCAGATCCCTAACATAGTGGCCTTTGCGGTCTTTGACGATCACTGGAACCAGGACCTGGCGGGTTTCCACCCGGATGGCCGACTCTTGCGGTGGCGATTGGGCATAATCAAGCTGGCCCTTCGAAATCCAAAGGAGGCACATGCATGTCCCGGCGGCCATCCAAACTCTACGCCGGATGCTGCCCTGAAACCCCATAACTCCATGGTTGCGCCCAGGCAAGGGCAAGTCAAGCGGGTTTCTGCGTATAAAAAGCCGTAGAGCATGGAACACACAGAATCTGCGGTTTCCGCTCGCGGGTCAGAAGAGGGGCGTTGGCCCCGGCCGGTAAATCACCGTTTCCCCCACCTGGGTAATGGGTGTTTGTGCATTGGGCGTGGAGAAGACCCATCCCGCCACTGAGACCATATCGTTCACGGCCAATCCTTGAATGTTTGCCAGGTTGATAAACGATGTCGCCGCGGCAGTCTGGACAGTGATGCCGGGGTTGCCAGCCGAGAGGGGCGCGAAGAAGTTGGTGTCGGCGCTCAGCACAAAGCTCAAGCCGCCGGCGTTGATGGAGGTCACCGTTCCCGTAATCGGGCTGGGCTCAAGCGTAATACCATTGGTGGTGAAGCCTGAGGCGGTGGCGGTCGCAGGAACCACCACCGACACTTCCTGGCCAACCGTGAGGTCGGAGGCGCCGGCAAACGTCAACCCGCCCGGTATCGCGAACCCGGCCGAGTCGACTGCATAGTCGACACCGCTGGGTGGAACGGTGACCGTAACGGCCTGCCCCGGTGCAAGCGCGCTGGATACGGTTGGCAGACGCTGAAGAACCAGGTTCATGAGCGTATTCCCACCCGAACTGCTCAAGCCGGTGATGATTCCCTCCGCCAGGGTTTGACCAGCCGTCTGCATGTAGTCCACCTCCGATGCCAGGAACGTTCCGTTGAGGTTCAGACCGGCCCTGACGACTT
>DATJVT010000612.1:0-11792 GCA_035501695.1 Terriglobia bacterium
GCCGCGCGGACAAAAGGTCCTGCCGAACCAAGCGCCGGGTGGGGGCGTGTTGGGGCCCAGCCCGCCCGAAGCGGGAGCAACCCTTTGGGTTCGACACGGCCTGGCCGGATGCGCTGCAAAGGTCTTCGACCCTTCCTGGAGTTTTTCCACCATACGTGGAAGGGCGACGGTGACAAAAGGAAGGGCTCCCCCTTCGCTGTCCCTCCGGACTGGTTTGCGACACGATATCATCTATACTTACACGCAAGCAGCCGTTCACATTGTCGCAGTCGTCCACGGAAAACGAGATATTCCCGCTTTTCTGATAGGGCGGAGCATCAAGTAGACCTCGCGGGTCAGTTGCAGCGGTTTACCCTTTACCCATCACCCTTTATCCTTTACCCTTTAAAGCATGTCCGACTCACTCCCAAATTTCGCAGAATTCAAGAAGCTGGCCGGGCGGGGCAACGTGGTCCCGGTTTATCGCACTATTGTGGCGGACCTGCTGAGCCCGGTTTCGGCGTTCCTGAGTCTCTCCCCGCAACAGGGTCGGGAGGCAAACCTGCACCCGCACAGTTTCCTGCTGGAAAGCGTGGAAGGCGGCGAGCGAGTGGGCCGGTACACGTTCTTCGGCGTTGACCCCTTCCAAATCGTTTCCTGCCGCGGCGACCGCATCACGGTGCGGCGGGGCGAGGCTGCACCGGTCTCTGGCCGCGGCCTCGTAGGGGCACGCCATGGCGCGCCCGCACGAGGCCGCCGGAGTGGGCCGCGAGGGGACGCCGACCAGAGATCGACGCTACTGGAAGAAAAGGGCAACGTCTTTGAGTTCCTGCGCCGACTGGGGGCGCGTTACCATTCTGTGGAGGTTCCCGGCCTGCCGCCCTTCACGGCGGGCGCGGTGGGGTATCTCTCTTATGAAGCCGTGCGCATGCTGGAGCGCCTGCCCCCGCGCTTCCTTGCGGACGTCGATTTGGACGACGCCGTCTTCATGTATTTTGCCAACGTGCTGGCCTTCGACCATGTGCAGCACCGCCTGTTTCTGATTGCAAACGTGCTGACGGAGGAAGGGAAAGGTAGCCTGAGGTTCAAGTACGACGCGGCCTGCCGCCACCTGGACGAACTCGAGAGCCGTTTGCGCCGCCCGCTCCGCCTTCCGCCAGCGCGTCTGCCGCGCGGCTCCCTGCGCGTGCGCTCCAACATGCGGCGGGAGCAATACGAGGAGATGGTGGAGCGTTCCAAGGAGTATATCCGCGCCGGAGACATCTTCCAGGTGGTGCTCTCGCAGCGCATGGAAGTTCCGGTACGCGTGCCCGCCTTCGACGTTTACCGCGCGCTACGGGCCGTCAATCCTTCGCCCTACATGTATTACCTGCGCCTGGGCGAATCCACCGTGCTGGGATCGTCGCCGGAAATGCTGGTGAAGGTGGCGGGGCGCAAGGTGGAATATCGGCCCATTGCCGGCACACGCCCGCGCGGCCGTTCGGAGGAAGAGGACAAGCGCCTGGAAGACGAGCTCCGCTCCGACGCCAAGGAGCGCGCCGAACACATCATGCTGGTGGACCTGGGCCGGAACGACGTGGGGCGGGTGTCAGAGTTCTCCACGGTCAAACCCGTCGATATCATGTCCGTGGAGCGCTACTCGCACGTCATGCACCTGGTCTCGCGGATCACGGGCCAACTGCGTCTGGACGCGGACAGTTACGCCGCCCTGGCCGCCTGCTTCCCCGCCGGCACCCTCACCGGAGCGCCCAAGGTGCGCGCCATGGAAATCATTGACGAACTGGAGCCCACGCGGCGCGGCCTCTATGGCGGCTCGGTCCTCTATCTCGATTTTTCCGGCAATCTCAATTCCTGCATCGTCATCCGCACCGTCTTAATCAAGGATAACAAGGCTTACCTGCAAGCCGGCGCCGGCATCGTGGCCGATTCCGTGCCTGCCCACGAGTACGACGAGTGCATGAACAAGGCGCGCGCCGTCCTTCGAGCGTTTGAGATGGCGGAAAAAGGACTGTGACGGCAACCTTGACTTCCTTCTCTCATTTCTGCATTCTTCCCAAGCTCAACCGTGAGAACCATCATCCTTTTCAACCCTAGCGCGAGGCGTGGCAAGGCGCGCCGTTTGCTCCAGCGCGCCCTGGAAGTCTTCCGCCAACGGGGCGCGGCATTCGAAGTCCGCGAGAGCCAAAGCGCGGAACACCTGGTGAAACTGGCCCGCGCCGCGGGTGAAGAGAAGCCTGACCTGGTCGTATCCGCAGGCGGGGACGGCACACATCATTACGTCATCAATGGAATTCTGGGGTCGGAGGCCCCGCTGGGATTGTTGCCCATGGGCACGGGGAACGACTTGCCCCAGGGGGTGGGTCTGCCGCTGGATGTGAGCGCAGCGGCAGCGGCCATGGTAGATGGCCGGCTCCGTGAGATCGATCTGGCCCGGGTGGGGAAAGTCGTTTACGCCTGCATCGGCGGAGTGGGATTCGATTCCATCGTCACTCGCTACGCCAACGAGCACGCGCAGTGGCTCAGCGGGCGGCTCGCCTACACCTGGTCGCTTTTGCGTTGCCTTTCCGAATACCGTCCGCATCCGCTGGGGATCGTAGCGGACGGGGAGGTTTACTTGGAACAGATCCTGTTCTCCGTCGTCGGAAATAACGTTTCCTATGGCGGAGGTATCCGGCTGGCGCCACGCGCCCGGCTGGACGACGGGCTTCTGGACGTCTGCATCGTCCCTTACCTGCACCGCCTGGAATTGCTGCGGTGGATTCCGCGCGCCTATCACGGCGAGCATTTGAATCATCCCCGGATCAAATACTTTCAGGCGCGAAGAATTACTCTGGACTCCTCTTCCCGGTTGGAGTTGTTTGGTGACGGGGAGTTTATCCAGGAATTACCCGCTACGATTGAGGTGGAGCCGCATGCGCTGCGCGTGGTGGTTCCGGCCTTCCCCCACTCAAGCTAACTTCTGTCGTCCTGAGCCCGTCTTTTGGGCGAAGGACCCCTACAGTTCGCTTTCGCTCACGCTCCTGGATAATGCCGAGGTCCTTCGCCACGATGAAGTGCATCGGGGCTCAGGATGACAACAGTTGAGTGGTTTCCTGGTGGCACCGGTCGCGATCGGCCAGCGCCAGGGCGACGGGCTTGACGGTTTCGAATCGCTCCGGGGAGAGGTTGGATACAAAGGGAGGCAGGGAGCCGGTGGGGGCGATGCCGGCGGCCTCCACGGCGGCGTGGAGCACGGGCGCCGGACCCCAGGCGTCGCGCAGATCTTCGAGGGGAAGAAAGTGCGCCCGCAGGGCTTCCGCCGCGCTGCGGTCGCCGCGCCGGCAAGCGGAAAACAGCGCCTGGCTCAGCGCCGGAGCGAGACAGCCGGAACCGGTGGTGAAGCCGGGTAAATGCCAATCCAGCATATGGACCACCGCCGGCCGCTCGCCGATGCCGCTCACCACGCGGCCACGGTCCACGCGCGCCAGCAGTCCCGCCAGGTAGTCGTCCTGCGCCGGATCCTTGCGCACCACCGCGTACTTGATGGCGCAGCAAACGCCACTTTCCACCAGGCGGCCGACGGCGTCCAGGCCGGCGGCGCGGTCGGGGCCAAAACCCAATTCATCCTTCAGGTAGATCGTCAGGGGCATGCCCGCCGCATCCGCGAACTCGCGCAATCCCTTTTCGAGCCCAAGGGCGTCGCGCGGATCGTTGCACGGAAGCACCATGGCGCAGGGAAATCCGTATCGTTGCAGCAACGGGGCCTGGTCCATCAGCCTACCAAAAGAAGGGCCGGCGCTGGGAATGCACCAAAGATGGTCGGGGAGAGCGGCCAGCCAGGATAGGAGTTGCTCATACTCGGCCAAACTGAGGTGATACAGAAAGGCGTTGCCGCCAAACAGCAGGCGCGTAATGCCGGCCGCTGCCAGGTGATTGACAATGCGGGAGGAGGCATCGAAGTCGATGGCGCGGCGCGTGTCACCCCGGCGCGCCAGGGGCGGCACGGGAAAAACTCCCTCTAAATCTCCCCTCATGATGGGTGCGGTGCGCATGGAGATACTGCCTCCCAGGAGCGGATTACTTGTTCGGATTATTACCGATGGTGAGGTTCATGACCAGGTGCGTGCGAGTATCGAACATGCTGACCTTGCGGGTCTCGGATGACGCGCCTTTGTAAGTGGCTTGCACCGTGTAGTCGTGGTCAAAGCGGAGGTCAGAGTATTGGTATTGTCCGTCTTCCTGGGAGTAAATAGCGAGGGCCTTCCCGGTCTGAACATCGGTCAAATTCACCGCGGCGCCTGAAATGGGGTTATCTGAACCGTCGAAGACTGTGCCTTTAACGGTTCGAGTCTGAGGCGTTTTGTCTTTAGCCAGTTCCGGCCGGATCCCGCAGAGAACGAATGTTCCCAGGAGAATGAGGAAAAGTGCAGGCCGCGCCGAGGTTCGGCGCCGGAATCGAGTTGTTGCCCGGTTTTCGTTGAACGAAGTACGCATCGAGGCGTTGCGGCAGGCCATATCACCACGTCCCATCTTCTTCCTCATCCTCTTCGCCGGGGGAAATGACGTCGAGTTCTACGGGATTGGTGTTCACGACCTCCAGTTCCGCTCCACAGTCCGGGCAATCCAACGTCATCCCCTCCTCGAGGTCGTCTTCGATTTCGATTGTCGCCTCGCATTCCGGGCAATGAGCCATGGTCTTTCCTCCCCCGTCCGATCTGGATGTCCCCAAATAAAAAGTCTATTCATTTCCCCAGGTGATGTCCAGAGCCACCAGGAGATTTTCGATTTTGGATTTTCGATTGGCGATTGGGGAGGCAAGGGTTGCCGCGTCGTGCACAGTCTACTCCAGATCCATGAGAGGGAGGTCGGGCTCCCTATGCTTTCGCGCAGCAGAGTGACCCGATTCAATATTCAAGATTCAAGATTCAAAATTCCATCCAAAACTCAGTCTAAAATCTGAAAATATGTGATCTGAGATCCAAAATGAAGGGCCCTCTTCCCAATTGCGACGCGGCAGGATACCCTTCTTTGTTGTCCTGCCCATGGAAATTCAGCCGTTGCGAGGTGCGCCTTGAAGGAAAGCTATCAATTCGCCACACTGGCCGTGCACGCGGGGGAAGCTCCCTGCGATGTGACGGGCGCGGTCGATACGCCCATCTACCAGTCCACCACTTTTGCGGCCGCCGATTCCGATGAAATGGCCGCGCTCTACTCGAATGAAAAGCCGGGGTACATGTATACGCGCTATGGGAACCCCACCACCCACGCGCTGGAGGAGAAAGTCGCGGCGCTGGAGGGAGGCGAGGGGGCGCAGGCCTTTGCCACCGGCATGGCGGCCGTATCCTCCGCCATCCTGGCCTGCGTCAAAGCGGGCGACCACGTGGTGGCCGCCCGCTCCTTGTATGGCGCGGCCTACAACTTCCTCAATCGCAAGCTTCCCGCCATGGGTGCCTCAACTACCTTCGTGCCGTCCACCCGCCCGGAGGATTTCGCCAAGGCGATTCAGCCCAACACCCGCCTGATCTATTTCGAAACGCCCAGCAATCCCATCCTGGAGATTTACGACATTGCCGCGCTGGCCGAACTCGCCCGCGCGCACGGGATCCCGTCCATGATGGACAACACGTTTGCCTCGCCTGCCCTCCAGCAGCCATTGGCGCTGGGCATCAACGTGGTGGTCCATTCGGCCACCAAGTACCTGTGCGGGCACGGGGACGCCATGGGGGGCGTCGTCATCGGCAACCGGGATTTTATTCAGCACCTGAACCGCGACGTGCTCCGTGACTTTGGCGGGGTTATGAGTCCCTTTACGGCGTGGCTGATGCTGCGAGGAATTCGCACTCTACACGTGCGCATGCCGGTGCATTGCGCCAACGCCCAAAAGGTGGCTGGATTTCTCGCCGGGCATCCCAAGGTGGAACGCGTCAACTATCCGGGCCTGCCTGCCCACCCGGGACACGAGGTGGCCAAACGCCAAATGAAGGCCTTTGGCGCCATGATGAGCTTCGAGGCGAAGGGAGGTTACGAGGGCGGGAAACGCGTCATGGATGGCGTGAAGATTTTTCTCCGAGCCGCCAGCCTGGGCGATACGCGCTCGCTGATTGTGCACTCCGCTTCCACCAGCCACCGCGCTGTGCCGGCCGAACAGCGGCAGGCCATCGGCATCACCGACGGGTTGGTGCGCCTCTCCGTCGGCATCGAAGCCGCCGAGGACCTGATCCAGGATCTCGACCAGGCGCTGGCTGGGTGGTGAGCGGCGTTAAATCGGATGCGCATAATATGCGATGCCTTCGAATATTTGGCATGACCCGAATGGACAGGCGTCGTCCCCGGCCCGGGCTTGGCGGGAGTTTCTGGCTATTTGCTCCTCGGAAAACTATGGGGGCTGAATGCCCATCCAGGAGTGTAAGATAGCGCCGGAGGAAGCCGCCATGCTCCAACTCATCTCGCTGGTCCTGGTAATTTATTCTTACTTCATCGTCCAAGCCAATATATCCAAACTCCCGAAATGCATTCCGACGCACTTCAATGCGGCCGGAGTTGCGGATGGATGGGGGAGTCCCGATACTCTATGGTTTCTGTTGGGCGCGCAGGCGCTGACCTGTGGGATTTTCCTGCTGGTGCCATATCTCAGCCAGCGGAATCCCAAGTTAGTCCATTTCGGCCCTCGCAAACTGAGTGACTTCCCTCCCGCCGAACGACAGCGGATGAGCGCCCTCCTGAATGACATGACGGGGTATTTGAGCATTGTGATGAATGTGTTTTTCGTCTGGATGCTCCTCCAGATCGTCAAGGCGGCGACTGCGCCCCACCCCCGCATCCAACCGTTTCTGCCCTTGGGCCTCCTGGTGGGAGGAATGGCGGGCATCTCTTCGTACTATTTCGTGCAATTCTGGCGGGTAAGCAGGAGTAAAGGGAACCCGTCCAACGAAGTCAGAGCCTGACCTGCTCAGCTACCGCAGTCGCGAATTCCAAGGTGGAATTCCTGCCTCCGAGGTCGGGGGTGCGGACGCGGCCCCCGGCCATGATGGCTTTCAGCCCGTTCATCACGCGCGCGGCCGCCGTGGACTCACCCAGATGTTCGAGCATCATGGCCGAGGCCCAAATCGCCGCGGCAGGATTGGCGATGCCCCGTCCCTCAATGTCGGGCGCGCTGCCGTGCACGGGCTCAAAGACCGGCGGGCCGCGGCGTTCGATGGGATTCAGATTGGCGCTGGCCGCCAGTCCCAGGCTGCCCTGCAGTGCGCCGCCCAGGTCGGTGAGGATATCCGCAAACAGGTTCGACCCCACCACAACGTCGAGACTCTCCGGCTGGGTAATCATGCGCGCGGCAAGAGCGTCCACGTGGTAGCTCGAGACCTGAACGTCCGGGAAATCCTTCGCCACCTCACGCACCACCTCATCCCAAAGCACCATGGTGTACTGCATGGCGTTGGATTTGGTGGCGCTGGCCATGCGATGACGGGGCCGCCGCCTGGCCTGTTCAAAGGCATAACGGACCACGCGCTCTACTCCCCGCCGCGTGAAGACGGACTGCTGAATCGCCACCTCGTCACTCGTGCCCTGCTTGAAGCGGCCGCCCAGCCCCGCGTATTCGCCTTCGGTGTTTTCGCGGACGAAGAGCATGTTGATATCTTCAGCACGCTTGCCGCGCAAAGGCGATTCCAACCCGGGAAGGATTTCCACGGGGCGCAGGTTGATGTAGAGATCGAACTCAAAGCGAAGGCGCAATAGCAGATCGCGCAGCGAGATGTGATCCGGGACCGTCGGATGCCCAATGGCGCCGAGCAGAACGGCGTCAAACGGACGCAACGTTTCCAGCCCGTCTGCGGGCATCATCCGTCCGTGGCGCAGGTAGTATTCGCAACCCCAGTCGAAGGGTTGGAAATCAAGCGTGAAGTCTCGCTCCGTGGCCTGAAGAACCTGGACGGCTGCGGGGACGACTTCCTTCCCGACTCCGTCACCGGGAAGCAGGGCGATGCGGTAGCTTTTCATAATTTCTGTAGGCCCATAACAGCGATTGCAGGAGGAAGCCGGCGAGGAATCCCCACATCAGGCTGGTAAAGAACGACACCACTCCTACGCACACGGCGATTAACAATTCGGGCCGGCGATTGAGGAGATCGCGTATGTAGGCAGCATGTTGAATTCCCACGTAGACCAAAAATACCCCGAGGACCGCCAGGGGTATCAGGTGAAGCAGACCCACGGCTGCGGCGCCGAACAGTGCCAGCAGCAGGCAAACGCCCCCAATGACATAGCTCGACTTGGGGGTGCGGGCGCCGAAGCGATAGTGCGCGGTAATTCCTCCCGAACCATGGCACAGGGGCGAGCCTTGAATTGCGGCGGTGGCCAGATTCACAACGCCAATGCTCAGGCTGAGGGCGCGCACCGTGACGCGTTGCGCCTGCTGGCCGTATAGAATTCGCGCCGTGTTCTCCGTCGCCACGATCGAGTTGCCGAAGGTCAGGGCAAATTGCGGGATGACCAGCAGGGGCAGGACCTTCTTGAGTTCGCTCCACTGCGGGTGGAGCAATTGCGGCGTCACGGGGCCGAAGGTCAGGGAAGGCAACCTTCCGCCCCGCAATCCCAGGCCCAGGATGATACCCAGGACAAGTAAGACGAGGGCCGCCGGGAAACGCTTCGAATCCCGTAAGGCCAGCAGTAACGCTCCTCCCGCGACCGCAATCAGCCAGGGGGTAAGCCCACCTCCCGGAAGGATCGCCGCACTGTGCGCGTCCATCACCAACCGCAGGCCTTCGCGCGCCAGCACCAGGCCCAATCCCAGTTGGATTCCGCGGACGATCGGCAGAGTGAAGAGCTTGGCCATCCAGCCAGCGAGATTGGTGATTCCCACCAGAATGAGGAGTGCTCCCATTAGCAGACCGGCGGTGGCAATTTCCGAGGACGAGAGCGACAGGGCAAGGGCAATGGCCGCCACAGCTTTGAAAGGCTGCACCGCCATGGGAATCCCGAAGTACCGCGCCGCGAGGCAGTAGGTGAGACCCGCGCTCAAAAACAAGGCGGTGGGGTTGAGATGATTCAAGGTGATGAGGGCTATGGCAATGGGGAAGAGAACGCCGATGTCGCCAAAGGCCCCGGCCACGTCCAAGCGCGTCAGCGGCCAAGCGAAGCCGGTCGGAATGGGGCGGTCGGGCGACGTGGCAACCCGGTGATCATAAAACGAGTTGGTTGTGAGCTGTTCCTCTTCCACCCGCTCCTCCGATGGCCGGATCATCTATCTTTGTGACAAAAGCCCGCTCTTCACAAGTATAATCCCGGCGATGCCCAAAGTTTATAGGTTGTTTTGCCACGTCCCCTTTTGCTGCCTGCTCGCCCTGGTTTCCGCCCCCGCTGCTCAAGAGGCGACCGGCGTCCTTTATCCCCGCATGCCGCGAGCCAGGATCATCTCCGTAACGGGGAAGCATTATCCGGGGATTTCACGGGCGCTCTCGATAGGGGGATTCGATGTGCGCGAAGTGTCCTCGTACCCTTCGTTGCCACATGAAGATCCACCCCTCTTGATCATTCCGGAGATGGAGGGGCAGCGACTCGACGCAGGCCTCATCGGCGCCATTCTGCGCGATGTAGCCGGTGGGACACCTTTGCTTCTGGACGGGTCTACGCCTCTGGCCGCGGAGCTGGGCATCAAGGCGACCGGCGCAAGCAGCGAAATCACTCGTTACCATTGGGACCGGTACGCACAGGATCCCGTGCAACTGCCGGGCCGGCTAACGTACCCGCGTTTCCAGTCGAATTCGGCACTCTCGGTGCTGGCCTTCGACCCGAGGCACAATGCGCCACTGCTGGTTTCGGGCAGCTACGGCCTGGGGCGGTTCATCTACAGCGGCCTCCCGCTCGAACCGCAAACGGGCATGGTGTTCCAATATCTGCCCTTTCTACTGCAAGCGATCGTTGACGAATTACGTGTCATCTCCACGCTGGCCGCTGACAATCTCTGCGTGTATGTCGACTTCGGGGGGGAGCCCAAGGGTGACCCGACTGCGGTGGCGAAGCAGCTCAAGCAATGGTCGGTGCGCGAAGTCCACCTCGGGGCATTCTACGACGAAGACAGCTTCACGGAGTTTATCCCCCGCTTCATCGCTGCAGCCCATCGGGAAGGTATCGCGGTATATGCATGGCTGGAATACCCCATGGTCAGCGAGGAGTTCTGGGACCAACATCCGCAATGGCGCGAGGAGACGGCGAACGGCCATCCGGCGGTCATGGATTGGCGTCTCCACATGGCGCTGGAAGAACCGGCCTGCTTTGAAGCCGTGGCGGAGAGGACCCGTCGCTTGCTGCTGGATTACGACTGGGACGGAGTCGATTTCGCCGAGTTGTACTTTGAAGCTGAGCCGGGCATCTTCGAAAAACCGGGCGACTTCACGCCCATGCACCGATCCTTTCGCCAGTCGTTCCAGAAGCGGTACGGCGTCGATCCCATGACCATGTTCAATTCCGAATCGCCGAATTATGGCACGCGGAATCCAGAGCTACGGAGTGATCTGAAGGAGTATCGCGTCGAGCTGATCACACAATTGACAGGAAAGTTCCTGGAGGTATTGAAGAGTTGTCAGGTGGAGAAGCCCTACCTTCAAACCACACTGACCTTCATCGATGCGTTGCGCGACCCGACAGTTACGGAGAGGTTCGGGGTTGATCCCGACCGCCTGCTGGCCCTGCAAGAGCAATTTGGCTTCGCGGTCGAGATTGAAGATCCTTACACCGTGTGGAACTCCAGTCCGGACCGCTACCGGGCCATTGCGGAGTACTATCGGCCCCGGATGCGGCCCGGCACGCCGTTTTCGCTCGATGTCAACGTGGTGGACAGGATTCCACCGGGGCGCCCGCTGAACAAACCCCGCGGATTGGAACTCTATGAATTGGTCGCAAATGTGGCCGCCCACGTGGACATGATCACGCTCTACGCCTTCAGCACCTTCTCACCGGACGATATGCGCCTGGTCCCACTCGTTCTGGGCGCGCAGCAAATTGACGAAGGGACAGGTGAGGATGGCAAGGTGACAGCCCGCCGGCAGCTCGGTTGGCAAACCAATACGAGAGGAAGATCAGTCTATCTGGACGGCCGTGATTGGCCGTGCTACTCCGATTCTCAAGTCCTCATTCCCGCCGGCGCACACCGCGTGAGCACGCAGCCGCAAGCTGCCAGTGACGCCCAACCCGCCCTGCGGATTGAGAATGTTAATGGGATAATCCTGGGCTCCGAACTGTCCGGCCGGGGCGTGACACTAACTTACGAGTCCCGCGGTCGCTGCTATGTCACAGTGAGCCGACCCCCGGCAAAGGTCCTTTGCGACGGTAAGCCAGAACTTGTCCGCATTATTCCTGATGATAGGGGGGCATGCCTGGTGCTCCCGCAGGGAAGGCACCAGGTCGAGATACAATAAGATTGGGTTACGCTGGTTTGCGGCGGCCGCCAACAGACCGAACTCCTGCAGCCAAAAGCAAAACGGCCGCGCTTGCGCGCGGCCGTTTTGCCTTAACTGTAAACCATCTACTATAAACTGTAAACTCTTCTTTGACCTCTGAGTTGAGCAGCCACGCCCTTTGAAATCTCAAATTTGAAATTTCAAACGCTTCGCATCCGCTCGGGACCTGTCCGACCGAAGTCGAACTCCCGAGCCGGTTCTCTCTTAGAAAGGAGGTGATCCAGCCACAGGTTCTCCTACAGCTACCTTGTTACGACTTCACCCCAATCATGGTTCATACCTTGGGCGTTATCTTCCTTGCGGTTAGAATTACGACTTCTAGTACAAACCACTTTCGTGATGTGACGGGCGGTGTGTACAAGGCCCGGGAACGTATTCACC
>DATJVT010000613.1:0-10988 GCA_035501695.1 Terriglobia bacterium
GGACGCAATAACCCCTGATCGGTCCTTGCGGCGCAACGCCGCTTGCCGCCCGGAAGGTTCGGTCCTGTTAATTTTGACAGTGGCGACCGAACTGCGCTTCTTCTATAAGGGAGTTGATACCCGGGATGCGGGGGTGTAGCATAGGGTCGCTTACCGCGGTGTCCAGGTGACAGAAATCTTACCTAACGCGGGTAATACACGAGGGTGGCAACAGCAGCAGAGAGGGATTGGAAAGCCCGGAGCTATCCACCATCGTAGGGGAGGGTGTTCCCCTTCGTGCAAGCGACTTGTGAGGGACGAGGAAGTCTGGTTGACGGATCAGCAAAAACCACAACGGAAGGTCGCCGGGGGTGTGTCGCGTAGTATCAGGCGTCTCCTGCTGGTGACGGGTGCGGTCTTCATGGGAATTTACGTGGTTGCCCGTGTCCACTCGGTAGTCATGTCGCGGGCGGCTCTGCACCAGTTCTCCATATTGGAAAGCAAAGGGCCGGTTCCAGGCAACGCGCCATCCGCCTTATTGCAAGCAAAGTCCGGCGTCGATTTCAACCTATGGTCGATGAAACGTGTTACGGCTTACGAAGAGAGCCTTAGCCGTCATTTTGCCCCTCCACTGGCTGTGCTGAAGATTCCCAAGCTTGGACTTGAGGTGCCGGTGATGGAGGGAACGGACGATCTGACACTCAATCGCGGGGTCGGGCGAATCAGTGGGACAGCGCGGCCCGGCGAGGGAGGAAACTTGGGGATTGCCGGCCACCGGGACGGGTTTTTCCGGGGGCTGAAAGATATCGCCGTCGGAGATACCATTGAGTTGGATCTGCCGGCGCGCACGGAAGTTTACCGGGTGAGCGGGATTGAGATTACCAAGCCAACGGACGTTCAAGTGTTGGATCGGCAGAACGTCCCTACCCTCACCCTGGTGACCTGCTACCCGTTCTACTTCATTGGAAACGCACCACAACGGTACATTGTTCGAGCAACAATATCGGAAGTAAACCTCGGCGGAAAGGCAAACACTCAGCCCCATCCGGCGATGGATAAATTCAGAAATTAGGAGAAAAGAAGATGAAACCAGGACATATCATTCCGAAACCGCTAGTCATGCTGCTTGCGGTGGGGTTCCTTCTGGCCTTCACCGCGAGCTTGATGGCTCAGGTAGAGAGCTCTACCTCGACAACCGCTGGAACCTCCTCCAAGGAAGTCACAATTAAACGGGGTCAAGTGGAGTATGTTTCAGGTAATAACCTCATCGTTAAAGATTTGGACACTGGGGAAATCCGGCATATAACCGTTCCGCCCGGCGCCACGGCCACAGTGGACGGGAAGACGATTGGAATCAATGACGTGAAGGTGGGTATGACACTGGAAAAGAAGGTGACCACCACCACGACTCCGAAAATGATCACCAAGGTAGAAACCGTGACGGGAAAGGTGTTCCAGGTAATGCCTCCCAGAAGTGTCATCCTGACCCTGGACAACAACCAAAACCAGAGATTCAATATCCCGGAAGGCCAAAAGTTCAACGTGGATGGACAGATGGTGGACGCGTTTGGCCTTCGGAAGGGAATGATGATCTCGGCGACGCGGGTAACAGAAGTTCCGGAGACGGTAGTCACACAAAAGGCGGTCGTAAGCGGCCAGATGCCTCCTCCGCCCCCGCCCCCACCGGACCAGCCGATCCTGATCGTGGTGATGGCGCCGACACCCGCTCCCGCGCCTGAGGCGCCTGCTCCTGAGGCGGCCCCTGCGGCATTGCCCAAGACGGGGAGCTCCCTGCCGCTTATCGGACTCCTTGGCGCGCTGATGTTCGCCCTGGGTCTCGGTCTGCGGGCAGTACGAGTGACTCGGTAACGCACTTGCGCAAAGCGGCACGCCGGGTCGCGCGATTCCATTGGGCAGGGCAGGGCCGTACCGGCATGAGCGGCCCTGCCAAGTATAGTGCTTTAACTGTCGGGGGTAGAGGTATCGGCGTCGGGCCAAATCAGGGTGAGCACTCGGAGTAGCCAGTCCTCCCTCAAGATGCTTCCTCCCCCGTGCCCTCTTCCCGGGACTCGGGGAGGGGTGTGCACTCAACGATCTGCGCATGAGATTTCGCCACGCTTGGAATGCTGGCGTCTTGATCTCCGCCCTGTTGGTTTTTGTGGGGTGCAATCTCATGCGTCCCCGGGACGACAAGAGCATCACCAAAGAGATTCAGGCCAGGCTCTACCAGGATCCTACTCTCAGGAAGCGGGATATTAGCATTATCTCGCAGCAGGGTGTGGTGGTTCTCAACGGTCAAGTAAGTTCGCCGGACGAGAAGGTCGCAGCCGAGCGCTTGACCTCCAGCGTTTCGGGCGTCAGGCATGTGGTCAACCAGTTAGTGGTGGTTCAGTCTTCGCCTGTGTCCCCGGCCCCGGAGCAACCAGCTCCTACTCCAAAATGACCGAGTGAATGCGCCGCCACTGGGGCGGGCAGTTGGGCGTGCCCCCACGAGTGCCCAGGGGCAGAGCACGCGGGCGCGTCTCGAAGTGTCAATACATCCGGACGTTTTGAACAACACAAGATACACTCCGCCTGCGTAGCCTCGTTTATTATGCCTCCCCTTTTGCTCTGGGTTTTTGTATAACCAGTTTGATCGCGGAATTCTTTGCCGGCACGCTGTCAAAACTGACAGTATCCATGCGGCTTCTCCCGGTTCAAAGTGACGGGCAAACGTAGAAGTCTGCGTTGGCGATTTCACAGTGATAACGAGGAGGGAAAGCCATGGAGAATCCACTAAAAGTGATTAACCCTGAGATAAGCGAATGTGGCGGTTGTACATCAACGGGTTGCGGGAGTTGCGCCAAACCTCCGGAAAAGACCGCATCACCCTTGCGTCTTACGCGGCGAGACTTGGGGCGCACGGCGCTGGCGGCCTCGGTGGGAGCATTCCTGACCGGTTGCTCGAGCGCGCAAAAAGAGACGGCGGAAAAAAGCGCGCCAGCCGCTGAGACGGCCACCATGTCTTCGGACCTGGACGTTGTCCAGAGATCCAAGGGCCCCATCACGACGGTTCTTGAGGAGTTCTATAAGATGGGCCCGGGGCCGTCGAGTTCGCACACGATGGGTCCGATGCGCATAACCTACGATTTCTTCCAGCGGGTTTCCAAGCTTCCGGAAGATCAGCTCAAGCGGGCCACGGCCCTCAAAGTTCACCTGTTCGGCAGTCTGAGCGCAACAGGGAAAGGGCACGGCACGGACCGGGCCGCGCTCGCAGGCTTGCTGGGCAAGGCACCGGCCACCTGCCCGCCGGAATTCCTGGATGGTTTGGCGGAGCATCCGGATGAGAAACACAAGGTGACCCTTGGTCCCACCACGCTCGACCTGACGCTGGCCGACATCATCTTCGACTCGGCCAAGGGTGACTTCCCGCATCCGAACACAATGAGTGCCGTGCTGCTCGCCGGCGAAGAGCCACTCTACCAGTTGGAGTACTACTCGGTGGGCGGCGGCTTCATTGAGTGGAAAGGATACAAACCGCCTGAAAAAGGGCAGCCCAAGTATCCGTACGAGCATGCCAGGGAATTAAAGAAGTATCTCCTGGATGACAAGGTCCCGCTGCCCAAGCTGCTCCTGGAAAATGAAATGGCGATCTCCGGCAAGAGCGAGAAGCAGATTTGGGAATTCCTCGACCAGGTGGCGGACGTCATGGCTCGCGGCGTAGAGACGGGGCTTAAAGTCGATAGTGTTCTTCCTGGTCCGATCAAGCTGCACAGCAAGGCCGCGGAAATCTATCGCAATGTGCAGAAATCCAATAAGGGCCCGGCGGGTCGCGCGGTGAGTCAGGTGGCGGCTTATGGATTTGCCATGGGTGAGGAAAATGCCCGTGGCCACATCATCGTAACCGCACCCACGGCTGGTTCCGCAGGGATTATTCCGGCGGTTCTCCGGTCACTGAGGGATATTAACACCCCAGCCCAGAATATCCGCGAGGGATTTCTGGCAGCAGCCGCGATTGGCTACCTATGCAAACACAATGCCACGCTTTCGGGCGCCGAGGGCGGCTGCCAAGCCGAGGTCGGAGTGGGATCTTCGATGGGAGCGGCGATGATTGCCCAGGCTCTCGGCGAGAGTCCCAAAGTGGTCTCGAATGCCGCAGAATCTGCGCTGGAACACCACCTGGGGATGACCTGCGATCCCGTCGCCGGCTACGTGCAGATCCCGTGCATCGAACGCTGCGCCTACGGCGCAGTCAAGGCGTGGACCGGCTATTGCATCTCCAGCGAGGAGAACTCCGAGGAACGCCGGGTGGATCTCGACACCACGATTGCGGCGATGGCGATGACGGCCAAGGACATGAATGCCAAGTACAAGGAAACATCCGAAGCGGGTCTGGCAGCTCTGGTCCTCTGTTGATGGCGGGTTTTGATGTAACCCGGGGAGACCGGTTGGGAGGTCACCGATATGGGCAACAGCACCAGGACGGCTATCGCCGCCTGGTTGTTGGCAGCAGTGTACTACTTCTACCAATACGCGCTCCGCTCAGCGCCCGCCGTCATGATGCCGCAACTCTCGGAGGCCTTCGGCCTCGATGCCATCCGCGTCGCCGGCATGGTGGGGGTTTTTTACTATGGGTATTCGCTCTCCAGTCTGGCCGCCGGGCCGGGAATGGATCGCCTGGGGGCGAAGAAGGTCGTGCCGGTAGGCGCCGTTATTGTGGGCGCCGGGGCGTTCCTCTTCGCAACGGGAAACCAGGCGGCAGCGACACTGGGACGGTTGCTGCAAGGGGTGGGGGGCGTCTTCGCACTCCTGGGCGCGGTTTATATAGCCAGCAAGAACTTTCCCGCGCCGCGCGCGGCCACACTGATCGGGGCCACGCAGATGTTCGGCATGGCGGGGGGATGGGTCGGACAGGTTGTGGTTGGGCGTCTGATTGGTGCGGGCCTGGATTGGAGGACCTTTTGGGCGGCGATGGGAGGAGCGGGCCTGTTGCTGGGTTTGATCCTCTACCTGGTCCTTCCCGAACAGGAGCCGGTTTCCCGTGCGGAGGGGGCCGTGAGAGGGGCGATCCGGGCACTGGGAGTCGTGTTTAGAAACCCGCAGTCGATTCTCTGCGGTATCATCGCGGGACTTCTTTTTATCCCCACCACGATCTTCAATATGATCTGGGGCGTGAGGTTCCTCCAGGAAGCCCATGGATTTGAATATGCCTCCGCTGTCCTGCGATCCTCCACGGTTCCACTGGGTTGGATCGTGGGGTGCCCATTGCTGGGGCTCTTGTCGGACCGGATGGGGAGACGAAAGCCGGTTATCATCGCCGGGGCATTGGGGCTTCTGGCAAGCATCGCCTGGGCGCTTTACGGGCGGGTGGGATTCTTTCCGCCTTATTCCGTCGGCCTCTTCGCGGGCTTTGTTTCAGGGGCCGCCATGTTGACTTATACCGTGATCAAGGAAGCTAATCCTCCGGAGTTCAGTGGCACGACGACCGGGGTCATCAACTTTCTAAACATGACCATCAGCGCCGTGATGGGTCCAGCGTTCGGATGGATGTTGCAATGGGCGGCGGGGGGAACCCCGCATAGAACGTTGGGGCACTATCAACTGGGATTTCAGCCTCTTCTGTACGGAGTGGCGGTCGCCGTGATCCTCTGCATGTTTTTGAGGGAGACAGGTCCTGCGGCCCAAAGGGCGGGCCCTTAGAATCCTGACACGGTCGTAAATCGTTGCCCCCTGTGGAAGGGGCCCTAAAGACTGTCTGGAGATTATCAAATGCCCCGCCGCGTTTCGTGCGGCGCAGGCGTGACAAACGCGAATCTAGGGGAGGGTTTTAATGGCAGACTACGCACTAATACTCAATGCCGGGTCTTCGAGTCTAAAATTCTGTGTTTTCCAACGGTTGGAGGTCAAGAATTGGGTTCTGGAGTCAAGAGGGCAAATCGAGGGGATCGGGACGGCGGCGCGGCTCTCTGCCAAGAATGCCAAGGGTGAATCCATCGCACGTGAGTTGTTGGGCGACAGGGTTAGGGATGGGCGGGAAGCGTTGGAGGCGCTCGCAACCTGGCTCCGATCGATATATGGTGGCTCGCGAGTGCTGGGCGTCGGCCACCGGGTCGTTCATGGCGGAACCCTGTACGACGGGCCTGTGGTTTTGAGCTGGCAGATTCTGGCGGACCTCTATCGATTGGTTCCGCTGGCCCCGCTGCACCAGCCATTTAACCTGGCGGCCATTGAGGCCGTCTACAAATACCTGCCGGAGGTGCCGCAGGTGGCTTGCTTCGACACGAGCTTCCACCGCGGCCTGCCGGCGGTGGCGACGCTGCTGCCGCTTCCGCGCGACATTCGCCAGGGAGGCCTGCAGCGCTACGGGTTTCATGGCCTGTCCTACGAATATGTGACCGCAATGTTGCCGCAAGTCGCGCCGGAAATCGCCAAGGGGCGTGTCATCATCGCGCATCTTGGAAGCGGCGCCAGTTTGTGCGCCTTGAAGAACGGAAAAAGCGTCGATTGCAGCTTCAGCTTTACAACCCTGGATGGCCTTTGCATGGGGACGCGGCCGGGCGCTCTCGATCCTGGAGCGGTCTTGTATCTATTTCAAACCCTCGGATTATCTGCCCGGCAGGTGGAGAAGATCCTCTACAAGAAATCGGGACTGCTGGGTATCTCCGGCATCAGCAGCGACATGCGCAACCTGATAACCAGTGACAAACCTGAAGCCCGCCTGGCAGTTGAATACTTTGTATACGGTGTTGCCAAAGAGATCGGCGCGTTTGCTGCGGTGCTGGGTGGCATCGATGGACTGGTCTTCACGGCGGGCATTGGAGAGAACTCTCCCGAGGTCCGACGTCGAATCTGCGATGCTTCCGCGTGGCTGGGCGTGGATATCGACCAGGAAGCCAACGCGCGGGGAGGGCCGCGGATCTCCGGCTCAAACAGCCGAGTCCCGGCATGGGTGATCCCGACCAACGAGGAACTGATGATCGCCCGGCATACCGGGAGAATACTGGGGTTGATCTGAGAGCTCGCAAGATCGAGAGGTGCAATATGAGCGAGGCTGTCTTGACTAAACATGCCCAGCGAGAAACTGACCAGTGGCGGGGGTTCCGTCCGGGTCTTTGGCAGGCGGAAATCAATGTCCGTGACTTCATTCAACAGAATTATGAGCCCTACGATGGCGATGAGACCTTCCTGCGTCCTCCCACCGCCCGGACGAAAGAGATCTGGGATCAACTGAGCCGACTCTTCGTGGAGGAACGCCGCGAGGGCGTGCTGGACATTTCCCAGATTCCCGGGTCGATAACTTCTCACCCGCCCGGCTATATCGATCGTGAGAATGAGATCATTGTGGGTCTCCAGACCGATGCACCGCTGAAGCGGGCGATCATGCCGTATGGTGGGCTGCGGATGGTTGTCAACGCTCTCAAGGCGTATGGATATGAGCCCGATCCCCAGATCGTTGAGGTCTTCTCAAAGTACCGGAAGACCCACAACGAGGCGGTTTTCGACGCCTATACCGCCGATGTGCGGCACTGCCGAAGCTCCCACATCCTCACCGGGCTCCCGGATGCCTATGGGCGCGGCCGCATTATTGGGGACTACCGGCGCGTAGCGCTTTACGGGGTATCCCGCCTTGTCGAGGAGAAACAGCAGGAGAAGGCCGACCTGGATGCTTCCATGTCGACAGACGATATCATCCGCGACCGCGAAGAGCTCAGCGAACAAATTCGCGCGCTCAAAGAACTGCAACAGATGGCGTCGGCCTACGGATTTGACATTTCGGTGCCGGCAGGAAACGCCAGGGAAGCTGTCCAATGGCTCTACTTTGGCTATCTTGGCGCGGTAAAATCGCAGAACGGCGCGGCAATGTCTTTGGGGAGGACTTCGACATTCCTTGACATTTATTTCGAGCGGGACTTGGCGGCCGGTACCTTGACGGAGGAACAGGCGCAGGAAATCATCGATGATTTTGTAATCAAATTGCGCATTGTCCGCTTTCTGCGCACGCCGGAATATGATGAACTGTTCGCGGGCGACCCGACCTGGGTGACGGAGTCGATCGGCGGCGTTGGCGACGATGGCCGTTCCCTTGTCACAAAGTCGAGTTTTCGCTACCTGCAAACCCTCTACAATCTAGGTCCTGCCCCGGAACCTAACCTCACCATCTGGTATTCCCCCCGCTTGCCGGAGGCCTTTCGTCGTTTTGCAGCCAAAGTTTCCATGGATACGAGCTCCCTGCAATTTGAAAGTGACGAGATTATGAGGCGCTCGTGGGGGGATGACGGAGCTATCGCGTGCTGTGTCTCACCGATGCTCATGGGCAAGCAAATGCAATTCTTCGGTGCCCGGGCGAACCTTGCCAAGTGCCTGCTTTATGCCATCAATGGGGGTAGGGATGAGATCACCGGGAAGCAGGTCGGCCCGGCTTTCGGCGCGGTGCAGGGCGACTACCTGCATTTTGACGATGTTCTGGACAGGTTTGAACGCATGATGGATTGGTTGGCGGGGGTATACGTCAACGCCATGAATGTAATCCACTACATGCATGACAAGTATGCCTATGAGCGCTTGGAAATGGCGTTGCACGATTACGCGCCTCTGCGCACCATGGCCTTCGGGTTGGCCGGGATGTCAGTCGTTGCCGACAGCCTTTCGGCCATTCGTTATGCCAAAGTCAGAGTAGTTCGGAATGAAAGCGGGCTGGTGACTGATTATCAAATCGAGGGAGAATTCCCCAAGTTCGGAAACAATGACAATCGCGTTGACCAGTTGGCTTCCTGGCTGGTCAGCACCTTCATGCAGAAACTGAGGAAATACCGGACCTATCGGAACGCGCTGCACACGCAGTCGGTCCTGACGATCACCTCCAATGTGGTATACGGAAAGAACACCGGCAACACTCCGGACGGCCGCCGGCACGGTGAGCCCTTCGCACCGGGCGCCAATCCCATGCATGGCCGTGACACGCACGGTATTCACGCGTCGGCCGCGTCCGTAGCCAAGATCCCGTATCGCGACGCGGCGGACGGTATTTCACTCACCGCCACATTGGTTCCCGAGGGCTTGGGAAGGGTTGCGGAGGACAAGATCAACAACCTGCGGGGAATCCTTGACGCTTTCTTCAGTGTGACGGGTTATCACATGAACGTGAACGTGCTGAATCGCGAGATGCTTCTGGATGCGATGGATCATCCGGAGAAGTATCCGCAACTTACGATCCGAGTTTCCGGGTATGCCGTGAACTTCGTCCGCCTCACCCGCGAACAACAAATGGATGTCATCAACAGGACTTTCCATGGAAACTAGCGACACTCGTGACAAGCGGCCAGGGCAAGGAGTCTCCCTGGAGGCAAGGAGCCCCTTTGACCTGCGCGTCAACCTCGGCCGCGGCGTGCCGGAGTCGGATGTTCGATCCGCACTCGCCACCGGGGACATGGGCTTCCTGCACTCATTCACCACCGGATCCGCGGTGGACGGTCCGGGAATCCGGATCGTCGCCTGGACGGCCGGTTGCAATTGGCGATGCCTCTACTGCCATAACCCCGACACGTGGACCATGACCAACGGGATGCCGGTGACCCTGTCCAGGGCGTTAGAAGAACTTCGCAAGTATCGTCATGGTCTCCAAGTTATGTCGGGCGGATTCACCCTGAGCGGTGGCGAACCGCTCGTGCAGCACCGTTTCGCTGTCAGATTACTGGCGGGAACGAAGGCGCTCGGTATCCACACTGCGTTGGATACCAACGGTTACTTGGGGGAGCGTCTTACCGACTCCGACCTGGATAATATTGATATGGTGCTGCTGGATATCAAAGGTTGGGACCCCGAGCGCCATCTCCGTCTGACGGGCATGGAGGTCGGGCCGACGCTCGATTTCGCGCGCCGCCTGGCGGCCCAGAAGAAGCCGATTTGGGTGCGCTTTGTCCTGGTCCCGGGGTTGTCCGATAACCCTGAAGATGTCTCTCAAATTGCGAATTTTGCCGCCGGACTTGGAAGCGTGGCAAGGGTTGACGTCCTCCCCTTTCATCAAATGGGGCGATTCAAGTGGAAGGAACTTGGGCTCAACTACACCCTGGACCACGTCGCTCCACCTTCGCGGGAACTGGTTGAGCGTGTGTGCGGGTCATTCCGGGCGGCTGGCCTTAAAGCATACTGACCATTCTGGTTCCTGGTCCAAATAGCCATTTCACAGGCAGCTATTCGGGGGGGGCGGGTGATCCCTGCTGTAATCCTGACCCACGGGAGAACCCGAAGAGAACCGTCAGAAGTGACAGGCCCTATCCCCCCGCCCCTCCTGTCATTTTTGACAGTTTGGTCCCCGGCGGCTTCGCGATAAAAAGGTACAGATCTGGTGGGGTTACTCAGACCGGCTTGGCCTAAGGTGCGCTTAAGTCGGTGCATCGGGACGCGGTCCGGATCAGCGGCGTGAATTCCGCCTGCGCAAGGCCATCCGGGGTTGCAACCGGCTGATGCCATTTTGTTTTGCTGACTCCACCTTTTGACCACGCCGAAAGGCCGGGGCGACCGGGCCGATAATTGAGTTTTAAGGATGATGTGGCCATGTTCGTTCGTAGCTCCATACGTGGGGATGTTTAAATACCGCGACCTCCTTCCTGCCATTGGCGCGGGTCTGAGATTCAGATTGAGCACACAGTACCACGTCAACCTCCGCCCCGATTTTGCCCAAGGGAAGAAAAAACATTCCTGGAGTATGAGTGTCGGAGAAGCATTTTAGTTTCGACACCGATCAAGCCCATTCGCAGGTGCTTCTCGAACGAAGGCGACCACTCGTAAAGGAAAGTGCACCATGCAAGGTCTTTCTCTACACGAAGATCAACCCGGCCGCGGCTCACGATTCGCGAAAAAACGCTGCGTGGTGACTTGCACGGGGTTGCTGATCCTGGTGGGCATGCTATCAACGAGAACTTCTTGGGGCCAACTCGGCCTTCTGAAGTCAGGTTCCACCGGGCCCCCGGTAGCACAGGTTACTGGCACTACAGTTCCACCAGAAACGCCTAAGGATGAGTTCGGCAGGG
>DATJVT010000614.1:0-2325 GCA_035501695.1 Terriglobia bacterium
GTGGCCCAGGCTGGTGCTCTCACTTCCACCATCGCGCTTTCCTGCTCCGGGCTGCCTGCGGGATGGAACTGCGATTTCACTCCCGCGACTGTGCCCGCGGGCAGTGGGCCCACTCAGGTCAAGCTGACGGTACAGACCAGCGCTTCTGCGGCGCAGAATATCCCCCGTGCACCGGTAAGTAGTCCTGGAATTCCTGGAGCCATCTGCCTGGGCCTTCTCGCGCTTCTGATGCTCAGCATGCCCCTCTTGCGGCAAGGGGACAAACCGCTCCGCGCAAGGCCCGCGGTTGCAATGGGAGTCGCCGCGCTGCTCCTTCTGGCTGCGGGGTGCGCTTCCAATTCCAGCCAGTCCGAGTCCGGCGGGTCGCCCCAATCTCAGGCTTTCACCGCCAGTTTTCAGGTCCATGCGGCGTCGGGCAGCACGACCGCTTCGAAACCGTTCGTGATTACTGTACGATAATCTCAGACAAGGAGAAACAGAATGCACACACTGTTCCGCAGGATGTCGGTCGCGGCTGTTGTCTTGGGCTTGGCCGGAGCCCTCCTCCAGCCTTTCGGAGAAGACGCTGACGCCGGGTCGTACCGCGGTCGTGGGGACGACTTGCAAGGTGCGTGGCGGGTACAGGTGAACCCGAGAAACTGCCAGACGGGCGCCACCGGCCCGTCCTTCAACATCCTGCTGGCGGTGCATGATGGCGGCACGCTCACCGAGGTCATGAACTCTCCAGGGTTTCAGCCCGGCCAAAGGACATCCGGCCTTGGTGTCTGGAGCCACACCCATCGAAATGCTTACAGAGCCGTCTGGGACGCCTTCCTTCTCTTCGATTCCGCTCCTCCCTCCCCATACAAGAGAGGTGTGCACCGGCTCATGTGGGACATCGAGGTTCACGGCGACCAGATGACCTTCGAGGCCGCAGGTCAGGCATTCGACTCCGACGGCAACCAAGTGGTCGCCACCTGCGCCAGTGGCACGGGAACGCGCTTCGCAGACCTGCAGGACGAGGACTAACTGTCTGGCTGGGGGTCCGAACAGCGTGCGGCACTATGCGAGGGGGCGCGCCGCGACGCGTGGCGCGCTGCTCGCATCCGGGCGATCTGGGACTTGGAACAGCATGGGGAATTGACTCTCTACAGCCGGCGTGCCACCCTTCCCGATCAACTCCTCCACTGAACGACAGGGGGTGTCGTACTCAGCGGGCTCTCTAGCTCTGTAGCTTCTCATGTAGATGGGAAGGACGTGAGACCGGCCTTCCTAGGTGGGAATTCAAGAGTCAATGGCTGTGGGAGATCTAAACCAGAATTTGCGCTATACCTTCCGCGTCCTGGCAAGAAACCCCGGATTCGCTGCCGTGGCCACTCTTTCGCTCGCGCTGGGAATCGGCGCGAATACCGCTATTTTCACGCTCATCAATGCTTTGCTTCTTCGTGACATTCCCGTCCGCCAGCCGGAACGTCTCGTCCAGGTTTCACTGGTCCGACTACGCCTAGGGGACAGGGTCCCCTTCTCCTATCCCATGTTTCGAGAGCTTGAGCGCAACCAACGCGCCTTTACCGGGTTGATCGGGGTCGACCTGGGATACCAGTGGCATGCCGGCAAGATGTACAACGTGGAAGTGAACGGAGTTTCTACCCGGAGTCGCGTACTTTTCGTGACGGGAAATTGCTATTCCGAGCTCGGCTTGGCTCCACTTGCTGGACGATTACTCACCACCGAGGATGCAAATCCTGGCAATGCGGTAGCACCGCAAGTGGCTGTCATCAGCTACGAATTCTGGCACGGCCGCTGGGGGGGCGTCCCCGACATTGTGGGGAAACAGATTCACATCGAAGGGCATCCCTTCACGATCATTGGGGTGACTCGGAAATGGTTCACTGGATTGACACGCGGCGAGCCGCCGGAAATCACCCTGCCGATTACGGCCGCGCCGCTCATCCAGGATGAGTCCTACAGCCTCGAAAGGGGCGGGGCTTATTGGCTGTTCATCATCGGCCGGTTAAAAGACGGCGTCACAATCGAACAGGCCCGGGCGCAACTCCAATCCCTCTGGCCGGAAGTGCTTCGGGCGACAGGAAATACTCGACAGGGCTCGCTACCCGAGACCTATCCCTCGCTCCGCCTGGATGTTTCACCGGCGGCAGTGGGACTCGCCGAGGATATGCGCTCCCAGTTTACAAAACCTCTCTCCGTTCTCATTGGCCTGGCAGGATTAACTTTGCTCGTTGCCTGCCTCAACCTGGCGAATCTGATGCTGGCGCGCGCAGTGGCCCGCAGCCATGAAATGACAATGCGCGTGCTCATCGGCGCGAGCCGCTGGTCGTTGGTACG
>DATJVT010000615.1:0-6119 GCA_035501695.1 Terriglobia bacterium
GCTGAACTGCAGGGTATGATTGCCGGCCATTATGAATAACCTCCATAGGAATTAACGGATGGCAAGCCGCGCGGCCGCCATTTCCAATACTGCCTCCAGCCTTCACCTTCGAGATCCGATGTCTGACTGCCCGCCGCCCGCATTGCGTCATTTGCATCCTGCTACTGTCCTGAGTCAAAAGTTCTTTGATGAAATCAGCCCGTCAGCTGACGGGCGACATAATGTAGCCCACAGCGCAAGCCGTGGGTCAGAGCGCCCACCCTTACCCCCTCCCCCCTCTCCCGCCGGGGCGGGAGAGGGGGACGAAGGGGGGAGAGGGCCCGAATCCCATGGCTTACGCCATGGGCTACAGGATATCGCCCCTGACGGGGCTTCGGAATTTCCGCTTCCACCCTAACGCTTTCTGCAACGAACTCCTGACTCAGGACACTACGTTCTCTTTCTCCTTCTGTAGAGACTGGTAGATCTGGGAGTACGCCCGGGCGGACGTGGCCCATGAGAAGTCCTTCTTCATGCCGTTTTGTACGAGGTGATGCCACAGCTTGGGGTTGGCATAGAGATCCAAAGCGGCCTGAATCGTTGCCAACAGGGCCTGGGGGGAGTACTCCTGGAACTTGAAGCCCACCCCGGATTTCCCGTCGAACGGCTCAATGGTGTCGTCCAGCCCGCCGGTAGCTCGGACGATCGGTACGGCGCCATACTTCAAGCTGTAAATCTGGTTGAGTCCGCAAGGTTCGTACCGCGAGGGCATCAGGAACATGTCGGATCCAGCCTCGATCTGGTGGGCCAGCTTGTTGTCATACGCAATTTTCACCAGGAATTTCTCCGGGTATTTTGCGGCCATGGTCTGGAAGAGTTCCTCATACACCAGATCACCCGTGCCCAGCGCCACGACGTAAAGATCCAGCGACGCCAACTGCTCCGCGATGGCGCCGATCAAGTCAAACCCCTTTTGAGGGGCAAAACGCGAGACAATGCCGACCACCGGCCGGTGTAGTACCGGCGTGGTAACACCCATTTTCTCAAGCAGAGCCGCTTTGCAAGCTTCCTTGCCCTCCAGGTTGGCTGAAGTGTAATTTGCCGCCAGCAGTTTGTCGGTGGCGGGGTTCCACTCCTCGTAGTCCACGCCATTCAAAATCCCCTCTAATCGGTCAGCCCTTGCATGCAGCACGCCCTCCAGGCCGTAACCGAACTCGCGGGTCTGGATCTCCTTGGCGTACTTGGAGCTTACAGTTGTTATAAAGTCGGCAAAGATGATGCCTCCCTTGAGGAGGTTGATCATGCCGTAATACTCCAGCGTATCAATAGTAAAAAGGCCGGCGTGGAGCGAAATCTGCGGCAGCAAATGGGGCGGGAATAGACCCTGGTAACCCAGGTTGTGAATGGTAAACATCACCGAAGTCTTGCCAAAATAGCCATCATCCTGGTAGAGATTGCGCAGGTAGATGGGGACGAGCGCAGTCTGCCAGTCGTGGCAGTGGATGATGTCCGGAGGGCTGGCGCGACGCTTCAAGAACTCCAACGCCGCCATCGAGAAGGCGGCAAAACGGTGGGCGTTGTCGGGATAATCCTCACCCCGGACTTGATAGAGGCCTTCGCGGTCAAAATACTCCGGACAATCAACCAGGTAGGTATGCACCTTGTGGGCAATTCCGCCGTCCTGCACCGCCGCGAACTTGTAACCGGAACCGAGGGGCAGCGTGAGGCTTTGCGCGTCCGGAACAACTGCCCGCGGCGGGGTGACGCGATAGCGGGGAAGGATGACCTCCACATCGTGACCGAGCGCCGCCAGCGCCTTGGGCAACGCTCCCACCACGTCCGCCAATCCGCCCGTCTTGGAAAACGGGACGCCTTCCGGTGCGACGAAAGCAACTTTCAAGCCGCCTCTCCTCTCCAGGGAATGGTGAAACCAAACCTCGCTACGTTAGAAGATGCCCCCTGCAAAGTCAAGGTCTCTCCGCCCGTGCTATGATGCTGCGCGATCCAGATCGATGCGCCGGCAGTAACAACTGGGCAAACCGCCCCCCCACCGGGCGGACCGGCAGTGGTGGCAGGGCCAGGTACAGCGGTTCGTCCCGGCGCGAATGGGGATTTGATGAGAAACGTCTCGGTGGCCATCTACGTATCTCTCCTGCTCTTATTATCCAGCTATCGCGTCGCGGGCCAGAGCAGATCCGGCAACCTTAACGATGCGTGGTTTGAGGCCGCCGAGCGGGGCGACTCGGCGGCGGTGCAACAAATGCTGCAAAGGGGAGCGCATCTCGAGGCCCACGATATCGACGGCAAGACGGCCCTGATGAAAGCAGCGGTCAACAGCCAGATGGCGACGGTGAAACTCCTCCTGGAGAACCGAGCCAATATCGAGGCCAGGGACGAAAATGGATTTACCACCCTGATTTGGGCGGCCCTCGAGGCTAAACCTGAAGTGGTGAAACTGCTGCTGGACCGGGGCGCCAACTTCGAAGCCAGAACGGACCACGGCAATACCGCTCTGCAATGGGCGGCTTACAAGGGTAAGATCGAAGTCGTGAGCATGCTGTTGGAAAAGGGCGCGATTCTCGAAGATAAGGACAACGAGGGCAGCACGGCCCTGCTCTGGGCGGCGCGCGGCGGGCGCAGTGACGTGGTGAAGTTGCTCATGGATCGGGGAGCCCGGATTGGCGACGAGGAGGCGTTTCGAAGCGCGCAACTGGTCCCCGCGGCCGCGCAGGGCGAGACCGGGACCGTGAGGCTGCTGCTGGACCAAGGCGTTGACCGGCAAGCCAGGAACGATGCGCTGATTGCGGCGGCGCGCGAGGGACACGCCGGCACCGTGGAGTTGCTCTTGGATAAAGGGGCCGACCTCGAAACCAGCGACAACGGCACCGCCCTCGAATGGGCACTGAGCGGGGGCCATGTTGAAGCCGTCAAAGTGCTGCTGGCTCGAGGGGCCAATTTCAATACCCGGGACCACCTTGGTTACACCGGACTGCACCAGGCGGCTTCCGGTGGATACGCCGAGTTGGTATCGTTGCTGTTGGACAAAGGCGCCGACCTCGAAGCCCGGGACCACGGTGGCCATACTCCCCTTCACCTCGCGGCCCTGGAGGGTCATGTGGAAGTTGTGGGGTTACTGTTGAACAAAGGTGCGAACCTCGAAGCCCGCGACGACACCGGCAAGACTCCCCTTCTGGCAGCAGCCGCGGCGGTCCAGACCGATGTTGTGAAGTTGTTGCTGGATCGGGGCGCCAATATTAACTCTCATGACAACAAAGGCAAGTCGGCGCTCGATTTGGCAAGATCGTCCGACCTGCCTCATTCTGAGCTGGTAAAGTTGCTGCGAGATCGAAACGCCACCTGACGCGCGCCCGGACTGAGTTGAACGCCGGCCGGAGTAGACGCGGCTCCCGGCGAGCGCTTTGGCATTCCAACACCGCCGGAGTGAGAACTGCCCGGGGTTCCCATGCGCACGCCCCATCGTCCCAAACTCGGCCAGCACTTTCTCCACGACTCGCGCTATCGAAGCCTGATCACCGATGCGCTCCCCCTCGCAGCCGGCGAGGTGGTTATTGAAATTGGCCCCGGCAAGGGCGCCATGACCTCGCTGCTGGCCGCGCGCGCCCGCAAGGTCATCGGCATTGAACTCGATCGCGCCCTCGCCCGGAGCCTTCAGGAGGATTTCCGCGATGACCGGCGCGTGGAGATCATCCTCGGGGATGTGCTCGATGTTGATTTTGCCGCCCTCTGCCGCCAGGAAGGAGCGGCGCAAGGGTTTGTCTTCGGCAACCTCCCGTACTACATCACCTCGCCCATTCTTCATCACTTGTTCGCGCAGCGGGAGTCGATCTGCGCCATGGGCCTGCTGATGCAGCGCGAGGTGGCGGACCGGCTGACGGCCGTGCCCGGAACCCGCGACTACGGCTACCTGACCATCGCCACCCAATTGTATTCGCAGCCCCAGGCGGTCTTGAGCGTTCCGCCCGGGGCGTTCTCACCGCCTCCCAAAGTGCAGTCGGCGCTGGTGACTTTTCAAATGAAGGCGCGGTTCGACCTCTGGCCGCAGCCGGTTTGCGACGGTTTCCTGAATTTTGTGAAACGCGGCTTCGCTCAAAAGCGGAAGAACCTGCTGAACAACCTCGCGCCCATCTATTCCCGTAACCGGATCATGCAGGCGTTGGAGCAAGCCGGCCGTCCCGCCGGCGCGCGGGCGGAACAACTTTCCCTGGAAGAACTCGCCGCGATCTTCGAGTTTTTGACTCGCCCTCCCGGGCGGACACCTGCGGGCGATTAGAACAGGCCGCCGGTATACTTCTTGTAAAGCGCCACGATCTCAGGGTTCTTGGGATCGAGCTGATAAGCCGCGTAAATCTCTTTAGCGCCCTCCATCAAGTTGTGTTGCTCCAGAAGCAAGGCGCCCAGGTTCGCGTGGGCCATGGCGAATTTGGGATCCAGGCGGACGGCCTCGCGATACTCCGCCTCCGCGCCCGCGCCATCTCCCTGGCGGTAAAGCAACACCCCGAGTTGATTGTGGATGTACGGGCTGGTGGGCTCGAGATGCGCGGCCTGGCGGGTCTCATTCACGCCTCCGGCCACGTCTCCGTTACCCGCCAGCGCCCCTCCCAGAAGGAAGTGCGCGGTGGAGTTGCCGGGATCGAGGCGAATCACCTCCCGATATTCGTCCATGGCCTCCGGCATCTTCTTCTGGATGGCCAGGATGAGGCCGTTGATGAGGTGGGGAGTCGGGGTATGCGGGTTGATGTGCATGGCATACTGCACCTCCGAGGTCCCTCCCGGCAGGTCGCCCTTGTTGACCAGAGCGAAACCCAGATTGGAATGGGCCACCACGGAATCCGGCTGAAGCCGCAGGGCCTGCTTGTACTCGAAGATGGCGCCGTCCCAGTCTCCCTTGGCCGAGATGGCGTTGGCGTAATCGTTGTGGGGAAACCAGGTATACGGATCCAGGCTGATGGCCTGGCGGAACTCGGCGATGGCGCCGTCGGGGTCCTTCTTCTCCAGCAACAGCACCTGGGCGCTGGCGTAATGGCCGGCGGCGGTTCCCGGCGCCATCTCCGAGGTTTTGTGCAACTCCGCCAGGGCGCCCGCCAGATCATGGGTGTTGAAAAGGGAAGCGCCCAGAATGTTTCGCGCTTGCAGGTCGCGCGGATTCAGTTGCAAGGCCGTGCGTAATTCGGGAATGGCCGTGGCGGGGTCCCCGCGCAGGCTGATGGCCAGGCCCAGGGCGGCGTGCGCTTCCGCCGATTTGGGATCCACGCGAATCGCCTCGCGGTATTCCGCCAGGGCTTCATCCCACTTCTCCTGCTTGGCCAGGACCCGGCCCAGACCCACATGCAGGGTGCTGTTCTGCGGTTGGAGGGTGAGCCCGGCGCGATATTCCTTCTCCGCCTCGGGGTAGGATTCCAGCTTCTCGAGTTCCATGCCGCGGGAGAGGCGCTGGTCGCTTCCCGCCTCCGCCGTGGGAGGGTTGACCACCGCGGCGTGTGTCCCCGCTCCGCCCGTCGCACGCAGGGCCGCCAGCAGGTCGTCCTTGCCACCGGCTGCCTGCACCTTCTTCAGGTAGTCTTCCTCGGGAGGAAAATCAACCCCATTGTCCTTAACCAGGCTCGTCACGCTCTGGCTGGGCACGTAGTTGTTTAAGAGATAGAGAATGTCGTCGCGGGTCAGCGGCTTCGGGCGCGGAACGGCGGCCGCGCCCAGGGTACTTGCCAGCAAAATGATAATCGCCCACCTGGCTGTCACCATCCATCCCTCCCTGTTTGCGGTTGCTTGACCTTGGCCGCAAGCATACGATGGAAGAGCCGTGAAGACAAGCGGGCTGTAGCGTGCTGAAAGGCGACGGACACCTGCATCCTCCACCACCCGCATCAATCCCATAGCGCCGCCTCATAAGCGCTGGGGAATCCGGGAACGTGTGAAAAAATTGAATTCGGACCACTTCTCCCTTCCCCTTCTCCCTTCCACGCGATAGGAGAGCGGCAGGCCCGCGGCCGCAGGCTTTGGAGTGCGGCGGCTTGCCGCCGCCATGGCGAGGCGAACTCGCCCCGCCCGTGGCGCCGCCGTCCCGGCGGCTCTCGGGGTGCCGGCGGGACGCCGGCGTTACGGCAGTCGTCTCGATAAATTTC
>DATJVT010000616.1:0-14815 GCA_035501695.1 Terriglobia bacterium
AGAAACCGCCGGGCCGGATCAGAGGGTCAAAGACCGAGAACAACCGCCCCGGACTGAGACAGCGGATCAGATGGGTGCCGCTGGGGAAAACGAGTCAGAAAATGAAGGTGCTTCCGGCTATGTCGAAGAAAATACAGGGGAACCTAACTTCGCGGGATCGACAAAATATCCTCTCGATGCCCGCCGACCTCAGCCGGAAGCCGCCCCGCGGCGCGACATCCTGACCGAAAGGTTGGGGCCATAGCAGCGTATGGCAAGCGTTTACAAATCATCCCCAGCGTTGCCACCGTTGAAATTCGGCCCGGAAGGATGGATGATGACTATTGCAGGGCTGGGAATTCTCAACTCAGGCTTGATGCCGCGGACGAGCTTCGATGCCGGACATACGCACAGTCGGCCCACTTCTGGTGTATCTGGGGTTGACCCTGGCTGTTGTCGCCGTGGGGGCCAAGGCGCAAACCGGCGACGACGCCGGCGTCCCCACAACCACTGAGGAGCGCGTGCGGTCCCCTGGTTGGTGGCCCACCCAAAGCCTCCGACCGCGGGAGGAATACCTGGGGCCGGCTGTCTGCGCGGGGTGTCATGCGGCGGAGGCGGCCACGCAGGGAGCGACCCCCATGGCCAAGGCGTGCGTGCCGGCCGCAAATTCCAGGTTTCTGCAAGCGTACCCGCATCTGAGCTTCCGCGAGGGGCCGTATATCTATGACCTCACCCGCGTTAAAGGCGGTAGCACCTTCAACGTCCGCAAGGGCGAGCAGTCAATTTCCGTAGCTCTGGGTTGGGGGTTCGGGGAAGGCGCCGTGGGTGAGACCTACGTCTTCAAGCGTGACGGCGTCTACTACGAAAGCCGCCTGAGCTACTTTCCCGTTTTAGGTGCGCTCGATCTTTCGCCGGGGCATCCGCATTCTGAACCGGACGATCTGGCAGCGGCGCTCGGGTTTCAGTTGACGCCCGCGGATGCCCGGCAATGCTTCGGTTGCCACAACACGGCAGCGTCGACGAACCGCGAATTCGATCCCGATCACCTCATTCCGGGTGTAACCTGCGAAGCCTGTCACGGACCCGGCGCCCGGCACGTGGCCGCGATGAAAGCCGGACAAGTTGCGCAAGGATTGGCCGCGGTGGTGAATCCCGCCAAGCTGAGCCCGGTGGATTCGGTGGATTATTGCGGCGCCTGCCACCGCGCGTGGGCCGACGTGCTGGAGAGCGGCGCGACGGGGGTGCGGACGGTGCGTTTTCAGCCCTTCCGCCTGGAGAGCAGCCGATGCTGGGGGAGCGGCGACGCCCGCCTCACTTGCCTGTCATGTCACGACCCGCATAAGCAGCTGGCGCGCGCTCCGGCCGCATATGATGGAGTATGCCTGGGCTGCCATTCCGGGGCCGGGACAACAGATGGTGCGGGGAAGACCCGTGCCGCCGTGTGCCCGCAAGCCGCGAAGGATTGCGTGACCTGTCACATGCCCAAATACGAAGCCCCCGATACCCACACGCAATTCACCGACCACCGCATTCGCGTCGTTGCGCCGGACCGCAGCTATCCGGATTGAGAGGGTAGTGTCCAAAAATGAGCCGTAACGCCGGCTTCCAGCCGGCACGGGAGCCGCCAGGATGGCGGCGCTACCGCCCAAATTAGAGGAATGACTTACTTGCCTCACCCAGGGCATCAAAAAGGCGCTGACCCTGAGGTCAGTATTTGTAGGGCCCAGCAGCGCTGGGCCGGGCCGAACGCTGTTCGGCCCTACACCGCCGATACGCCCCGGCATGCCGGGGCTCATGCCGACCTCAAGGTCGGCGCTACGTTCCCGGCGGCCACGGGGTGAGTCAAGTATGTCATTCCCCAAATTAGGACGCTGCCGATTGACGAAGTTTCGCCCTGGAGTCAGGAGCAGGGTTCCCCCGGAACGAAAGAATTCCTAGTCATCTTATCCCAATCACGCGATAATCTTGTCCCTTGACCGCTGGGACCATCATGCGTAAACGAAAGCGAATATCGCCGGCACTGTTAGCCTGGGCTTTGCTTCCCATCGGTTTGCCCGCCCAACCTCCGCAGGGGACCGCGATTCAGGACCACTACCGGCGCGCGCAAGAGGCTCGGCAGGCGGGACAGAACGACGTGGCCGTTAAGGAATTCCAGGAAATCCTCCGCCTCGATCCCAAGAATGCCGAGGCACATGCGAACCTGGGGGTCATCGCTTATTCGCAGAAGGATTACTCACTCGCGGTCAACGAGTTTCACGCCGCTTTGGACCTGCGTCCCGCCATGTGGAACGCCCAGGCTTTCCTCGGAATGTGCGAACTCCGGTTGGGCCACTCCGAGCAAGCCAGACCCCTGCTGGAAGGGTCGTTCACTCACCTCACGGATGGAACCCTGAAATCGGAGGCGGGGATGGACTTGATTGCGATCTATGGCGAACGCCAGGAGTACACCCGCGCGCTGGACGTAGTGCAGGCGCTCGAGCGAACCCATCCCAACGATCCCAACCTGCTTTACACGGCATACCGGACCTACACGGAGCTGGCAGCGAAAACCCTCGCCAAGTTGGCGCAGGTGGCACCCGATTCCGCACAGGTTCACCGCATTCTGGCGCAGGCCCAGCAGAGCCAGGACGACTTCACGGGCGCCATCGCGCAATACCGCAAAGCGCTCGAAATCGACCCGAAACTACCCGGACTGCATTTCGAGCTCGGCCAGGCCATCCTGGCAAAGTCTACGGACGAGCCTTCCCGCCAGGAGGCGGAAAAGGAGTTTCGCTTGGCCCTGGCCGACAATCCTGCCGACGCATACAGCCAGTACATGCTGGGGGAGATAGCGTGGCTGCGCTCCCAGCCCGATCGGGCGTTGGATTACTACATGGAGGCGGTGCGCCTGGCCCCGGATTGGGTGGACGCCCGCATCGCCTTGGGCAAGACTCTGACGGCGGTGGGGCGGCCATCGGATGCCCTCGACCAGCTCACCCAGGCCGTTCGCGAAGACCCGCAAAGTGATATCGCCCATTATCGCTTGGCCCAAGCCTATCGCAAGCTGGGCCGAAGGGATGACGCCGAGCGTGAGCTCGCCACCTTCCGCAAATTGCGCGATTCCCAGGCGGCGAGGGAAGCGTTGTCGCAACCCGTGCAGGAGCGCACGGTGCCGCATCAAACCGTGGCGCCTGACGAACCCCAGTGATTGAGGGAGACCCCCTGATGCTCAATGCAAAACGAGTGAGGATGATATTGACCCTGGCGCTTCTGTTCAGTGGCGTGGCAGCGGTTAGCGCCTTCCCGAAAGACAAAGACCGTTCGGACGTTCGGGGTCAGTACTTCGAAAAAAAGGCCTACACACCCGCGCCCATTCCCCAGTTTGCAGTCCTCCGAGATGAGCTGCCATCACCCATTTACGAAGCCAGGCCACTGTGGGTACAAGTGTACTGGAAGGCCTGGGAACTGGCCGCCAAGAACTTCTACGAACCACCCGCGGGATCCGGTTTTGTTTCGTCTTTTATCGACGCCGCCTTCAACGCGAACATCTTCCTTTGGGATAGCTGTTTCATGACGATGTTCTGCAACTATGGCCATCCGCTCGTGCCGGGGATTTCGACGCTGGACAACTTCTATGCCAAGCAGCACGCTGACGGCGAAATTTGCCGCGAGATCGTCCGGGCCAAAGGAGTGGACTACGGCCCGTGGACCAATCCCAAAGGGAAACCTCTATTCAGCCGCTGGGGGTGGCCCGGATACCAGGCGAGTGTGTCCCGCGAACGTAACGCGCCGGTACGGTATCGCGACCGGGCCATCCCCCAGCCGCCGCCGCGACTCACCCTCGATGGCCTCGACCATCCCATCCTGGCCTGGGCAGAGCTTGAGAGCTATCGGGTCACCGGCGACAGCGCGCGCCTGGCCATGATCTGGGAACCACTGGTTCACTATTACGCCGCGCTCCAGAAGTACCTGGTCCAGGGCAACGGCCTCTATGTGACGGATTGGGCCAGCATGGATAACTCGCCGCGCAACCACTACCTGGATGGCGGCGGCACGGGGATCGACATCTCTTCCGAAATGGTGCTGTTTGCGCGCCAGCTCGCCGAAATAGCCCGGATTCTGGGAAAGCACGACGCCGAGGATCAGTACACGCACGAGGCCGACGCGCTCGCCCAGATCATCAACCGCCAGATGTGGGATGCCGACCGGAAGTTCTATTTTGATCTGACCCTGCAAGGGGAGCGTGCGCCGGTGAAAACCGTGGCGGCTTACTGGACGCTTTTAGCGAAGGTCGCAACAACCGCGCAGGCGGATGCACTGCTCAACCAACTGGATAACCGCGCGACCTTCGGCCGCATGAACCGCGTTCCCACCCTCGCCGCCGATGCGGAGGGTTATGATCCGGCAGGCGGGTACTGGCGCGGCTCCGTATGGGCTCCCACGGAAACCATGGTGATTCGCGGGCTCGAGAACTACGGCTATCAGGACCGAGCGCGCGAATTGGCGCTTCAGCACCTCGACCTGGTCGCGCAGGTGTTCCAGAAAACCGGGACGATTTGGGAAAACTACGCGCCTGACGCCGTCGCCCAGGGGAAACCCGCCAAGGATAACTTCGTGGGCTGGAGCGGCATCGCCCCGATCATGTACTTGCTGGAGTACGCCATCGGCCTGAAGCCCGACGCCGCCCAGAACCGCCTGGTGTGGGATTTGCAGCCCGGAGCGCGCACCGGCTGTGATCGCTATCGCTTCAACGGCCATGTAGCATCGCTAGTGGCGGAGCCGGCCGCCGGCCAACGCGGCGCCGTCGATCTTTCCGTTGAGTCCGATGGCGAATTCAGCCTGGAAGTCCACCGGCAAGGAAAGCAACAGACGTTTGCCGTGGTAAAGGGGAAGCAGAAGTTTGAGATGAACCCTTAACGTCCCCAACGTGCGGTTGAGTAAGATTCACCGCCGAGGCCACCGAGGCCCACAGAGAAGGCCCAAGGTTTACTGGTCTTTCTTGCCTGCTTTCTCCAGATTGCCCTGCAGGGTGGCGTGCGATTCCTGCTCCAGCTTTTGAATCAACGCCATCTCGGCCTTGCGCTTGTCGTCGTCCTTGAGACGCGTATAAACCTGCACCAGCAACACGTGGGGAGCTGGTGAACGGGGGTCGGCGTCGGCGGCCGCCGTTAATGCCTTCTGGGCTTCCGGCAGTTTTCCCAGGCGCAGATAACATTTGCCGAGCTCCAACTGACCTTTCATAAATGTGGGATCGCCGTTCACCGCGACTTGGAGCAAGGGCAGAGCCTCTTCCGGTTTCTGGTCATGAAGCAGGATCTGGCCGAGCATGTAGTTGGCCGGCGGGTTTTCAGGGTCCTCTTTGAGGGCCTGCCTTAATTCGGGCTCGGCCTCGGCGGGTTTATCCATCTTGTAGTAAATCTGGCCCAGGGCAAAATGCAGGCCGGGAAAGTCAGGTTGTTTCTTCAGGGCCTTCTGGTACAGGCTGAGCGCATCGTCATAATGCAGCTCGTCGGCATTGGCTTCGGCGCGCAGGACATCGAGCAGGATGGAATCGGGATCGACGTTCTCCAATTGCTGGAAGGCGTGCTGGGCGAGCGAACGATAGAGGCTGGCCAATTCAAACCACACGCGCGCGTCCTTGGGGTTCTGGTGCGCAAGAATCTGATAATGCTCCACGGCCTCGCCCTCACGCCCCAGTGCCAACAGAGACTTGGCAGCGTAAAGGTGGGCGCGGCGATCGTCCGGGTGGGCTTTTAACTCCCGATTGAAGAAGTCGAGCGCCTTGTCGTAATCGTTGTAACCAAGGTAGGAAACCCCCAGGTAGAAATTCGCTTCCGGATATTGCGGATCGATCCGCAAGGCGTGCTGAAAGGCTTCGATGGACTCCGCAAATTTGAGTTCCGTCTGGTAGACGATGCCCAGACGCTTAAAAGCCTCCGGTTGGTCGGGGAAAGCACTCGTGGCTTGTTGATAGATCTTTATCGCGCCGTCGTAGTCTTTGCGGTCCTCGAGTTGCTTGGCCTGCGAGAAGAGAGTCTCCAGCGTCTGCGCCGAAACGGCCGGCGCCAGCGTGACCAGAATCAGAATGAGACCCAGAGCCTTACGCATGGTTAGCGGGGACATCCTGAGCGCACCCCCTCGGGGCTGAATGCCGCGACACCTAAAAAAAACGGAAATGCTAAACCGCCGCTTTGCGCTACTATGGTCGCTCGGCGTCGTGCTCAGCACTGCGAAAAATAGCACGCGTACATCTCATTTGCCAAGGAGCAAACATGCAACCCCTGAAGGTCCTCTACGTCGGCGATTCCGAAGTTGTGTTGAACCGTTACCTGGTCGGCGCGGACGTCATCGAGCAATCTTATTTCAACGACAATGGACGCTACTTTCGCGAGGCCATGGCCACCCAGCCCGGCGTGGAGGTCCGGCACATCACTCCGCACGGCGTAGCCACGCAGTTCCCAACCCGCCTGGATGAATTGAAGGCTTACGACGTGGTCATTTTCAGCGATGTCGGATACAACTCGCTGATCTTTTATCCCGGCCTGACGCCGCCTTATCAGTACCCGCTGGGACCCGACCGCATCGGCATGGTGCGCTCGTTTGTGGAGCAGGGCGGTGGGTTCCTGATGGTGGGTGGCTACCTTTCGTTTGCTGGGGTGAACGCCATCGCGCGCTGGAGCGGGACGGATATCGAGACGCTATTGCCTGTTTCCATCGCCCGCCACGACGATCGCGCCGAGGTGGTGCAGGGGTTCCGCTTCCTGATCGACCTTCCCGAACACCCCATTGTGGCCGGGTTGCCCTGGCAGAGCGCCGACTGGACACTGTGCGGCTACAACCAGGTTACCCTGAAATCGGGAGCCACGCTGGTGGCCAGTTACCAGGGCGATCCCTTGATTGCCTGCTGGGAATTCCAGGGCGGCCGCACCGCCGTCTTCACGTCGGATTTTGCGCCTCATTGGGCCGGCAGCTTCGTGCATTGGCCGCATTACCCGGCGTTCTGGGCGCAAATCCTCCAATGGCTTGCCAAGCGGAAGTGAATCGGCCGCTTACTCCGCAACGTCGAACTTAAGCGCCTTGCCTTCGTCGGGCACGCGGATCCACACCACGCCTGCGTCATCATAGGCCCAGCCCGACGAGGCCTTCGCGAGAGCCTGGACCGAATCCTGCCGCGCCAGTTCCGTGCCCGCCACGCTGACCTTGCGTGGCTGCGTCCTCTCGTTGTGGACCTTGATCACCATCGAGCGTTGCGGCGGCGTAAAGGAGCCTTCGCGCGCGGACACTTCCACGCTAACACCGTGGGCATCCTGCCTGGCGGTCAGGTGCTGGAGCAGTGACACGCCGTGCTGATAATCGAAGCTGATGCCGTCATCTTCGTAGTAGGGTCGAGTGGAAGTGCCATCGGGATAGACGTCAAGCGTCAGGGGATCGATGGGCGCCTCGCCCGTGTACTGCACATCCTGCTGGCTGGCGATGATGGCGCCGCCACGCACGAACAACGGGATGCGATTCATCGGCGCATCCACGTCGATCGTTACGGGTCCGTTGTAGCGGCGGTCGGTCCACCAATCGTACCAGAGGCCGCGCGGCAGGTAGACGCGGCGGCTGATGTCGTCATCTTTCGTGACCGGCGCCACCAGCAGATCGTTCCCAAAGAAGTACTCATCGTCAGAGGTCCGGTCGGTCGCCGTCGGGTCGTCAGGATACTCGAGCATGAGCGGGCGCATGATGGGAACACCGGTTTCCGCCGCCTCCCAGAACGCCGTGTAAATGTAAGGCAGCAGGTGGTAGCGCATCTTGATGGAGTTACGGTTGATTTCTTCCAGGCGATTGCCAAAGGCCCAGGGCTCGAGATTGCCGGGGCCGCCGGAATGCGTCCAGCAGAAGGGTGTAAGAACGCCGGAAGCGAGCCAGCGCGAGTACAGCTCAGGGCTGGGCACCGGCCAAATTCCGCCAATATCGGCGCCCGAAAACTGGAAGCCGGAAAGACTCATGGTGTTGAGCATCGGGATGCTCAGGCGCAAGTGGTCCCAGGTGCCATAGTTGTCTCCGCTCCACTCGGCGGCATAACGCTGCCCGCCGGCGAAGGTGGCGCGCGTAATAATCATCGGCCGTTCGTTGGGATGAATGGCAAGCAGACCGTCGCGGGTAGCCAGCGTCTCGAGCATGCCGTACACGTTGTGAATCTCGGCGTGCGTCTTGGGTCCGAAATCGGTGTGATGAATGATGTCCAGATCAAGCGTCGCGCCATTGCCCCGCTCCGTCAGCGTGGTCGGCTCATTCATGTCGGTGAGAATGCCGGAGATTCCCTGCGCAAACTGCTCCTTGTAAAGCGTAGCCCACCATTTACGAACTTTATCGTTGGAATAGTCGGGAAACGCGCTGGCGCCGGGCCAGCCTCGGCCGGTGAAAATGGTGCCGTCGGACTTTTTCAGGAAGTAGTCGTTGGCCACGCCCTCCTTATAGATCGAAAAATTGGGATCAACCTTAACGTAGGGATCGACGATGGCGATGAAGTGGAAACCCTTCTTCCTTAAATCGGTCATCATCCCCTGGGGATCGGGGAAACGCGACTTGTCCCATGTGAAGATGCGGAAACCGTCCATATAGTCGATGTCGAGGAAGAGCGCGTCGCAGGGGATGCCGCGGTGGCGGAAGTTCTCAGCGATAAAGCGCACGGTGCTTTCAGGGTAGTAGCTGTAGCGGCTCTGAATATATCCAATCGCCCAGCGGGGCGGCAGGGGCGAGCGTCCCACCAACTCCGTAAAGCGCGAAACCACGTCTTTCGGAGTCGGGCCACCGAAGAAGTAGTAGTTCATCTCTCCGGCTTCGGCACCAAACGAGTACATATCGCCGTCCCCGGTTCCCAAGTCAAAGGATGTGCGGAAGGTGTTATCGAGAAACAGGCCGTACGCCTTCCCCTTGCGAAGCCCGATGAAAAACGGCGCGGACTGGTAGAGAGGTTCGGAGGAAGCGTCAAACCCAGCGGGGTCCGTATTCCACTCGACATATGATCGGCCACGCTTGTCGAGCGGTGTGCTCTTCTCGCCCAGGCCAAAGTACTGCTCATCTTCAGGCATCCACTTCCAGCAACGAAGGCGTGGGCCGTCCCAATTGATGCCGCGCGAATCCGCGTCCTTGGAGATCAACTTGCCGTCGTGATCGTAGAAGGCCAGGCGGAAGGGCGCGAGATGAGCGCGCGCTTCCAACGCGGGCGTGCGAATGATGCGGGTTTCCTTGTCGCCTGAGAATTCCACCGCTACCTTCGGCCAGTCGGTCTTGACGACGGCGAAGGAATGGTCCGGGGGCAGCGACGTGGCGGGAACCATGCGCACTCGAATCAGGTCGGGCGCCAGGACCGTGATCACCACTGTCGCCTGCTTGCTGCTGAAGGTGATCTGATTGCCTTGCGGCTGCGAAGCGGTCAGGTTGCCGATATTTTGCCACTCGGCGAGTGCCGGCAGAGTCATGGGGGACAAAACGCAAAATAACAGAAACGCACGAAAGATATTTCCACGTGTCACAGACCACCTCCAAGTGATGAAAACCCTGGTGCCATTCTAGATGAATTCAGCCGCCGGTGCTCCAGCTTAAGGGAACCGCGACAGCGCGAACTTCAGTCCCTTACCGTAAATCCACTAGCTCTTCCAAACCGCCTGCCAGGCGGGCGACTCCGGTGCGATGTTGACTTTTGCGCTGGCGGAGCGGTACGCGGCGCCTTTGACGTCAACGAGGCGGAATCGGGAGCCCAGCGTTGCCGGCAGGGTGGTAGCCCCCGGATGCGGCCCCGCGGGCCGTTTGAAGTCAAGCCTCCAGCCGCCTTCGATTGGTTCGAGATTCAAAGAGATGCGGCCGAAGCGCGTGGGCGATCCTGCTGCCTGATACGGAGATCTGCGAGCAAGTTCAAAATCGCCGATGCCGTCGAGCAAGCGCAGCGACGCCCCGTCCTCCAGCGCCAGCATGTGACGCAAATAAATGATGCACTCGGCGCTCGCCCAATTATGCGGCATGTCGCCGACGTAATCCGCCACCAGCGACCCGCGCAAGGGTTGCTCCTCTCGCCAACAATACAAAGGACTTGCGTGATTAAGGAAGCCAATGAATGTCTGCCGCGCCCAATCTGCCAATCCCGCCCATAAGTAGACATGCGCGACGAACGGGGCGTTGTACGTCCAGAGGCCGCCGTGGGCGATCCACCCCGCCTCAGCGGGGACCTCCTCCTGCGTACAGGATTGCATGAGGGCAATATGTCCCTTCACGATCGGATCGTCCTTGTCAAACACCAACCCGGGGTAGATGGCGTGTGAAAGTGCCCATTGCGCCGCTTGCGGACGCGGGCGGTCCCACTCATCGGCCGCCGACCACTGCGCGTCGCTCTTCAGCAGCATGGGCAGGTAGGAGAAGCCCCCCGGGTGCTGCCGCATTTCCTCGTGAGCCGCCGCCAGGAACGAGGCGCGGAGTTCGGCATAGAACTTCTTGGCGCCGTCGAAGCCAGAGATTCCCTGGAGATCGGCGGCCTCCGTCGCAGCCTTGAGTCCCGCCAATACCCAGACTGTGTTGGTGAGCTCCGCGCGAAGGCCAGCCAAGCCACCGTCGCCAAACCCAGGAGGCAGGAGACCGTATTTACCCATAACGCCGCCCGCAGCCTTGGCTTTATCGCGCAGGCCGATTAGAAAATCCACCGCATGCAACACGTTGGGCTGCATTTTGCGAAAATAAGTCCAATCCTGGCTCAACTCGGCCTGGCGAACCAGGCTGAACATGGCAATTCCCGTGTCTTTCCAGTGTTCGCTCTGCACGGCGGCAAAAACGCCGCCATCGGGGCGTTGCCAGGACCAGGTAGCTTCCAGCCCCTGCTGCGCCTCGGCATCGTAGCCCAGGTAGCGGGCGGCTTCCAACAGGAAGTTGCCGTCCACCACCCAAAGCCCACGGTAGACCGTTGGGCCCACCTGGAAATTGAACTTGCCGTTCTTGATCTCACGCGCCTGGAGGATGTTCTGGGCGCAAGCGGTCAGGAATTCGCCATAACGCTCCGGCTGGCTCCACTTGACATTTCCGCTGAGGGGAGTCCAGTTGGCCCAAAATTCCCGCGCGGAGGCCAGGAGTTTATCGGGATGGCCCAGGTTGGGGGCGAGTTTTTCGACATTCTGTCCATCTTGGGGAAGCCGGACAAGATATCGCAACGGATCGTGGGAGGTCGCCAACCCTTCCGGCAGGCTATAAGCGCTCTGGTAGCCGAAATCCTCCCTTTCCAGGTGCGCAGAGGTGATGAGAAATGGCTGAGAGTCTTTGTAAAGTGTAAAGACGCCGCCACCCTCCTTAAGTGTCATTGGTTTCTCGGATTTAACCGTAATCCTCGGCGTGGCGTGGACACGTTTCGGGGTAGCGGGGACGACTTCCACGATGACATTATCCACCCGGCCCTCTTCGGGCAGGTTAGTGGCGAAGGTGGTGAGTTCCAGGAACGCGTCAGGGCGGGCAATGCGGGTATGGACGATGGGAATGCCGGGAGCCTCCAGCCGCTGGTACTCCACGCGGTCGGGTTCCATCCCCAAAAGCGAGAACCCGACTACTTCCGTGAACCAGTGGAGCCCTTTCCCATCGTAGCCGGGGTGGCCGCAGCGCAATTCGCCCATTTGGCCCACCAGGCTCTTGTGCGGATCGTCGGGGAAGCAGAACGCCGTCTGGTAGGCCAGGGGTGAATAGCGAAAGTCGATGGCGGAATCCACGTCCTGGACGAACTGAGCCAACGGTTCGGCCTGCGGCACCTCGGCGTGCGCAACGGGGGACGCAGCAGGTCCACCGAGAGCGGTGGCCCCCGCTGCGGCTCCGACCGTCTTGAGAAACTTCCGGCGATTGGATCTGGTGTCCATGATTAATTCCTCTCTATGTAACCGTTCTCCAGCGAAGCGGGGAGGCTTCGTGGTGGCTGTCCGTTAACTGACGGACCGACCGCCACCACTGGGAAGTAACCCCTCACCCATCGCCCCTTCTCCCCTCATCCCTCTCCCCGCGGAGAGGGATGAGGGGGAGGGGAGGTGGGGTGATGGGTTGTGTCGAAACTACGAAAACCACGTCGTTCGGCCTAGGTTACGGTAATCACCGATTCACCCGCCGAAACACTGCGCTCCTTGCCGTTGATGCGCACCGAGGTAATCTGCCCGCCAAGATTGGGAATGTGCAGGCGGACAGCCTCCGCAGCGGCCTGGCCCGGGGCCGGGGTCAGAGTGTAATCCAAACTCAAGGTTGAACCCGACCGTTGCAGATCATACTGGACCTTGCCGAAAATTGTTGGGGCCTGCTTTACGGAGATTTTGGCGCCGTCCTTCAGCCAATCCGGTTGAACCCCCCAGCCCAGTTCCAGCTTATTGCCGTCCTCATAAACCAGCGCGTTGCGATGGAGCAGAACGTACTGCCCGGCGGCCCAGCCGTGCGGCATGTCGCCCGTCCCGAAGTGCGTATGGAGGAAGATCTCCTCGATCCAGGCGTTGGTGGGTGAGGCGTGCGCCACATAGCCATTGAACAAGCGATAGAACATGGGCAGGTCGTTGCGCAACAGATAGCACATGGCCCAGTCGGCAGTGATGTAGGTCCAGAGCTTTTTGGTGACGAAGAACGTGTACTCATCCTCCTGGGCGTGCTTGGCCATGCGATCGAGCGTGCCGGTCATCATGGGGTCCTGCGCACCGAGGAAGCGCGCCGGGTAGAGCGCCGTAATCGAGCCCCAGATGTCAAGCGCCGGATCGAAAGGCGTGGCAGGAATCACCTGGTTGTTGCCCGCTCTCTGGTAGGCGTATTTCACGGAAGCGAGCAGGTTGGAGCAAAACTCGTCGTAGGTTTGCTTCATCCACGCGGCATCCTGAGTCTCGCCGAGAGCTTCGGCCGCTGCCACGGCCAGCCGCAAACCGATAACGGCCCAGAAGTCGTGATAGTAGAAGTAGGTGTTCGAGCCGATGGCCTCGCCTTCTCCCGCCGGGATCAAACCGTAATAGCAAGGCTTTTCGCCATTCTCGTTCACGATTTGGTTCAGCTCGGTGACGTTCTTGATCCACTGCGCGCCGCGGCGAATCGAGCCATAGACGGTGCGGAGGTAGTCCTTATCGCCCGTGACCTGATAATGATTGACCAGCGCCCAAAGGGCTTGCCCCTGCCCGTCCCATTCGGTGTTGGGCGCCTGCCACACGCCACAGCGTTGCTGGGCATAGGAAGCGAAGATGCCGCTGAGGTTTTGCTGCCAGAACAAGCGCAGGGACTTTTCCGCGTCGTCCGCGTAGCCCGCGAGATCGAGTGCGGTCACCAGGTAAGCGCCGTCGCGGTACCAGAAGGCATCGTAATCACCCGCTCCGGGTTTCACGACGAAGAGGTCTTCGCCGTTGTTCGCCGCGCCGGCATACCGCGTGCGCAGCAGATAGACGTTAATCAGCGAGGTTTTGTAGAGGTCGTCCAGGCGCTTGACCCCGGTGGTGTACTCCGCTCCGGAATTCAGCAGGGTGCCCCAGCGTTGTTGCGCCGCGGTCTGTGCCGAGGCGGGAGCAACCGACGCGGCGCGCGCTGCGTTCGCCTGGTTCAGGTCGTATGGCAATTTGATCCAGAGAGTTTCCGCCCCGGGCTTGGGTGCGGGCAAATCGAGAACGACGGAGCAAGCCACGTCGTTTTTCACTTCCTTGCCGCACTTCACGTAGAAGCGCGCCTGCTGGCTCACTTTTCCGGCCCGCACGTCATCGGCCTTGGCGGGGGAATCCAGAATCCAGATGCCTTGCAGCATCGACCCGCGATAAGGCGCCACGGAGGAGGCGTCGCACTCGGATTTAACGCGGATTTCGCCGGACGCCGAGGAGACTGTGAATTCCCGCACGGCGGGCTTGCCCTTCTCCAGCAAGCCCATATCCACCACTTGGCTATCGCCATTGACGGAGAGCTTTACGAGGGAATCGCCGGGATGATACGGTTCGTTGCGAACCACTCCCAGGAAAACGTGATAGGTCTTGCCGCTCTCCACAGGAAAACGGTACTCGATGGGCCGATTCAGAAAGCCGCTGCGGCCGCCGCTGAAGGCGGGGTCGAATCCCGGAAGAGCTTTGGGTGGTTCTTCCGTGTGCCCGTCGCCCCAATCGATATACGGGCCCTGGATGGGCGCCGCTTCCGGGGTCAGGTAATTGTACTTGGCCTGCGTGACGCTTGCGACCTTGGCGGCAGGCAGCAAGGCCAGGACTCTGTCTCCGCTGGTGACCTTCCCGTTGTTGACTTGGATTGAGGTCGTATCGGTAAACCAGAGCGTGAGGCGGGCTCCCTCCTTGGCCTCTTCGATTCCTACGTAGTCGGCTTTTTGGCCGTCCGCCTCGGACGTGAAGGTGGTCCAACGGAAAGCGCCCTTGGGGCCATGAACTTCCGACGTCACAATGGGTAGATAGCCGGAAGCGAGCGATTGGGAGCAAGCCTCCTTGGTGAGAGCCTGCGGCGGCGACCCCAATTCCACCTGCACCTCGGCATGGCGCGTCTTCAGTTGACCAAACTTGTCGAGAAATGCCGCTGGTTCGTCGCCCAGGCCTGTCGCCGTCTGCAAATTCGTATTGTATAAAGGCCGTCTTCCGGCTGCGGGTGAGGCCGCTCCCGCTTGCTTGGATGGCGTTTCCGCGCCCGGCGCTGCCAGCGCATCGATGAGCGAAAGCACCCCCGGAGCGGCAACGGTAAGGCCCAGGCTGGTGCCTGACTTCAACAAGAAATGACGTCGATTTGGTCTTTTCATAGCGTGCTCCTTGGGTAGTCTTTGGAGTGCGGGAGCAGCAGCTACCGCCTTCTCCCGACAGTATATACAGCCGAGTATGAAGCCACGGGGAAGGCGGGAGTTGCTGCTCCC
>DATJVT010000617.1:0-7136 GCA_035501695.1 Terriglobia bacterium
GGCTGCTGAACACCATTGAGGTCAAGGGCGGCACCGAGCACCAGCGGACGTTGTTCTATTCCAACCTTTTCCATTCCTTTGCCAGCCCGCTCCTGGTGGCGCGCCACGGCCAGCCGTTCCGTGGACTCGACGGCAAGATAAAGACCGCCGATTACGACCGCTACGGACCGGTCCCCTTCTGGGACACCGGCCGCGACCAAATTGTGTTGCTGACCCTGGTGGAACCCTCCGCGAAGGTGGATATCCTTCGTTCGACTCTGGACGAGGCGCGCGAGACGGGATTCATGCAGACCTCCTTTCATGGCGATCACGCCGTATGGATGTACCTGGGCGATTGGTTACGGGGCATTCCGTTTGACTACCAGGCGGTGTACGAATACCTTTACAAAAACGCCACTACGACGACGCCTAATGGCCCGCGTCCCTTCCTGGCGGAGTATTTGCAGAAGGGGTACATCTCCGATTTCATTCCCAGTGGCAATCCCAGTCCTCCCTATGCGGGGGGCAAGGCCGGCGCGGCCACGACGCTGGAGTATTGCTGGGACGACGCCTCAATGGCCGCGTATGCCAAGAAGCTTGGCAAAGAGGACGACTACCAGATGTTCCGGAAGCGCGCCAACAACTACCGCAACGTCTTCGACCCTTCCGTGGGCTTTATGCGGGGCAGAACCGGCGACGGCAAGTGGATTTCTCCCTTCGACCCGCAGGAACCTTACTACAACTTCATGATGAAGGAGGCTTCGGGTTGGTCGACGTTGTGGCTGGTGCCGGAGGACATAAAAGGGTTGATCGACTTGCTGGGCGGGCGCGATAAGTTCAACGCCAAGCTCGACGCCTTCTTTAATACTCCCTACCATCCCAAGGGCATTTGCCGCGATTGCACGGGCATGGTGGGGCAGTACGTGCAGGGCAATCAACCCGATCAGCAGGCGGCTTATTTCTACGATTGGAGCGGCCAGCCGTGGAAGACCCAGGCGGTCGTGCGGCGCATCCTCGATCAATTGTATGGCAGCGACCAGTACGGCCTGGGCTTTCCCGGGATGGACGATCAGGGATCAACTTCCTCCTGGTACGTGCTGAGCGCCATGGGGTTTTTCCCCGTCGATCCGGCCACCGAAAACTACGCGCTCGGCAGCCCCATCTTTGATGAGGTCACGCTGCACCTGGGTGACGGCAGAGACTTTGTCATCGTGGCCAACCACAACTCGGAGACGAACATCTACATCCAGTCGGCCACGCTGAATGGGAAACCGCTCGACCGCCCGTGGTTTACCCACACCGAAATAGCGAAAGGGGGGAGGTTGGTTTTGAATATGGGGCCAGAACCCAATCTGCATTGGGGTAGCGCCCCGGATGTCGCGCCGCCCTCGATGTAGCCAGTGGGTGGTTGTGGTCGTCAGGTCAGTGACCTTGAGCCGTCACATCGAACAGTTCGGGATGACGCAAGGCGTGTTGCTCGGCGGCATCCCTTAATACCGCGAGGTTCTCGAGCGGCGTCCCGGGGCAGACATTGGCCCCGTCGCCCAGCAGGATGCCCCGGCAAGGGCCCAATACCTCCAGGAATTCCACGGCCGCTGCGCGGATTTTGTCCTTCGATCCTTCCAGGAGCAGGATCGGATCGAGGTTTCCCCACAGCAGGCACCGGCCGCCGAGGTTCCTGGCCGCCACGGCGGGCGTGACCGGGTGGCCGAACAACTGGAAACTGGTTATCCTCTCAACCTCGACCAGCACGGCGTGAAGATGATCACTCTTTCCGCACATGTGCATGCCGCGCCCATCCTTCATGCCGGATCCCAGGGCATCGAACAGCCGGTTATCGTAGGGAACACAGAATTCCCGGAATAACTCGGCGGACATGATCTGGGCGGAATCTTCAGCGACGGCGAAGTTGGACCGCGAGGAGGGGTCGAGACGGCGAAAGCAAGTCTCCGCGTGCAGCAGGCCGTTGGTGAGAGTGTCAAGCAACCGGTGGCAGGCGGCGGGGTATTCCAGCATCCACCAATAGAAATTGTCGCCCACCATGTCAATAGCAATCATATGAGGGCCGATCCACTGAATCCCCAGCGGCAGGACCACCACCCGCCCCGGCTTCCCGTTGAAAGTCACCCTGGTATCCCTGGCGAGGTCCGTCATGGTTTGCCACCACGACATGTACTTGGCCCAGAAGCCCTCATGGATTTCGGGGATGGGAACCCGCTCGACATCGTCGGGGTGATGGAGCGTGGGGCGCGCGCGCGGGGGATTTTCCGCCGGCCACTCGACTTGGCCGCCAAAGGCCGACGTGTTCATGACGTTTTCGAAGTCGGGGCCCACGGTCACGATCGGCTCCTGGCAACGATCGTCCGGAATGTTCTCGATGGCCCACTTCTGGAATTTCAACTGCAAATGGAATTGTGTTTCGGCATCGCGGAAATATTCCGCGAAGTTGGTGCCGAAGACGTCCAGGAAATAGCGGGCAAATACTCCGAACAGCACCGGGACGCGATCCGCGTGGCGAAATTCGGAATAACGTTCGAATCGGACCTTGTTTCGGGACATCTCGGCGGGAGGATAATCGATCGAAAGCGTGGTTCCCATCCTGCCTCCTCCTCAGGTCACCGGATGCGGATGTCAAATACGGAAATTATGTCCTCCGCCCGTGGCCGCCAGCAGTATACAGCACGCAATCGGGGATTCGAGGGGTTCATTCTGCGGAACTTGCTGCCATTCGGAGGGAGATTCTGCGGAACCTCGCTTGCGTAAATACATGGTGATTTGGAGAACGACACGATTTTGGTTTTGGTGTAAAGTGAAACAGTTTCATTTTGAATCTGGCTGCCAGGCCAGAAGACCATCAACCAGGTGCTGACGTGAAGCTTACAGACCTGCGCGGGATGCTGCGATACATCCCGCAATTTCGCGAAAAGACCTTCGTGATCGCCTTGGATGGAGCCATCGTCACGGACGAGAACTTCGCCAACATCCTCCTGGACGTCGCCGTACTGCGCTCCCTGAACATCCGCGTGGTGCTGGTGCATGGGGCATCCGTGCAGATCAAGGCTCTCGCCGAAAGGCAGGGCATCCAGCCCTCCAACCTGGATGGCACTGGCGTGACCGACGCTCCGACCTTGCAGGTGGCCCTGGACGCCGCCAACCGCCTGACGCACGAGATCCTGGAAGGCCTTTCGGCCAACGACCTGCACGCCGCCTGTACGAACGCCATCATTGCTCACCCGCTGGGAATCATCCAGGGTGTCGACCACCTGTTGACCGGGAAGGTGCAACGCGTCGACACGGAGCTTCTCCAGACGCTGCTGGACCGGGGCATCATTCCCGTTCTTCCGCCCCTCGGCTTCGACGGCGACGGCAAGACCTACCGGGTCAACTCCGACGGGATCGCCTTGGCGGCGGCGGAGGCTTTGAAGGCGACCAAGTTGATTTTCTTTACGGCCCAGGATGGCTTGCGCCACAACGATCAGCTTATTCGCAAGATGCTGGTGGCGGACTTGCAGAAACTGATCCAGTCGGCGGGCAGCGGATTCGTGGGGGAAATGCTCTCCAAGGCTCAGCACGCGGCGGCGGCCTGCGCGGCGGGCGTGGAGCGCGTCCACATTGTCAGCGGCCGCGAGGACGAAGGGCTGCTCGCCGAAGTCTTTTCCAACGAAGGCATCGGCACGCTGATTTACGCCAACGAATACGAACAGATCCGGCCGGCCAAGAAGAAAGACATCCGGGCCATCCAGAGGTTGACCAAAAAGGCGGTGGAGGCGGAAGAGCTCATCCGCCGGACGCGCGGCGAAATGGAGAAAAACCTGGCGGATTACTACATCTTCGAAATCGACAGGAACCCCGTCGCGTGCGTCGCGCTGCACGTTTATCCCGAGCAGAAAAAGGGCGAAATCGCCAGCCTTTTTGTGAGCCCGGCGCACGAAAACCAGGGCATCGGCCGAAAGCTGATTCAGTTCACCGAGAATAAAGCTCGCGAAGCCGGTCTGAATGAGTTGATCACCCTTTCGACCCAGGCGTTCACTTACTTCCAGTCGAAGGGCGGCTTTGCCGAGGGCACGCCGGACGACCTGCCACCCACCCGCCGCGTGAAGTACGACCAGAGCGGGAGAAATTCCAAGGTGCTCGTGAAAAAGCTGGCGGGTGCGACGTAGGGTTAGGGACGCCCCGTGCCGTTCCGGCAAAGGGGCTTTCCTGCTAGATATATATTTCTATAAGTATTATTATATCTTTTAGATATAATCATCAAATGGTATCGAGTCCAGGAAAATGACAACGGCCAGGAAAGCCCTGACCGTGACTGGAGGATCGCGGCCCATAGATGCCCTTGAAAGGCCGAGCGCCCCGGCATCACTGGTTTACATGCACGACCTTAGCGGGGGGAAAGCCATTGAACGATGTGCTGCTGGCGGCGGAATAGGCCCCGATATTCTCGGAATAGAGCAGTTCGCCCATTTCCAGGTCCGGGAGTTGCTCGGCGAGGCTGATGGTATCGAGGGCGTCGCAGGTGGGGCCAAAGACCGAGCAGATTTGTGTCGGGCCTTTCCCGAAGCTCTTCAGATGGTACTGGGTGTGGTCAAAGATCACGCCGCTATAGGTGTGATAGACACCGTCATCCAGATAGTAACAGAGCTTTCCGCCGCGCACGGCCTTGCCAATGATCCGGGCGATGGCGGTGGCGGCGGAGGCCACCAGGAAACGACCGGGCTCCGCGAGGATTTCCATCGGTGGCGGGAAGAGGCGGTCCAATTCGGCCCTGATCATTTTGGCCAGTCTCCGGAAGGAAGGAACCGTATCGTCATAGTGGGCGGGAAAACCGCCGCCGATATCGAGGAGCTTCAGCTCGAAGCCCCGCGCTTTGGCCTCCGAGAATACACCCGCGGCCAGGCTGAGCGCCTGGCTGTAATTCTGCGGGTTCGTGCACTGGCTGCCGACGTGGAAGCTCAGCCCCTCCACCACCAGATTGTTGTTGTGGGCAAAGGTAATGAGGTCGACGGCCTCGCCGGGTTGGGCGCCAAACTTGCTTGATAATTCCACGATCGACCCCGTGTTGGGGACTTGCAATCGCAGCACCAAGCCGGCGTGCGGAGCGTAGCGGGCGATCTTGATCACCTCTTCGTGGTTGTCGTAAGTGACCAGCGGCTTGTAGGGATCCAGTCCCTGGAGGGTTTCAATGGCTTTGATCGGGTTCGCGTAGATGATCCGGTCCCAAATGAAATCCTGCCGCTCTTTTGCCGGAAGGTGCTCGATCTTTTCGTGCACGTTCAGAAATTCCGCCACGCTGGCGACGTCGAAGCTGCCGCCGGCGTCGTAGAACGTCTGCACGATGGCGGGGTCACTGTTCGCCTTGACCGCGTAATAGACCTGCACACGGGGCAGGTACTTCTTGAATTGCTCGTAATTATGCCGTAGCACTTTATGGTCTACGACCACCAGCGGCGTGCCGTGTTTCCGGGCCAGTTGCAGCAGTTTCTTTTGGTCCATGGCTTCAAATCCCGTCTCCCTCCGTAATCAGGAAGTTCTTGAATTGCCAGGGGTCGGAAGTGTCGATTTGCGGCTTGTTATATCCGTGGAAGAAGTTGGAGTAATGCTTGAGCGGAGTCCAATCCGAGGCCACGGAGACGAACTTGCCCAGGTAGGGTTTGCTGAAGTCCAGAACGAAGTCGTGGGGCAGGTCGTCCGGTACGCACACTCCCCGTCGCGGGTTCTCGAACATCCACAGGCATGCGGCTACCACGGCGACGGCCACCTGCATCGTCGTCGCGTTTTGGTGAGGCACCAGGCGGCGGGATTCCGCGATATCAAGATCGGTCCCGCACCACCAGGAGACATAGGGATGCCCCATAACCAGGGCGCCCAGAATGTCGGCGCCGCTGGTGATTTCGTCGGTCATGATGCGGATGTCGGGTTGCAACCGGTAGTCATAGCCGCGCAGTTCGTAGAGCGAGGCAATGGCGCAGTCGCACGGACAGTAAGCGTAGTGGACGGTGGGGCGGTAGATCGCCGTGCCGTCCTCCCAAACTGTGAGTTTGTCGGAGATTGTGAACGCCTCTCCGTGGCGGACGATCATGCCGATGATGTCGTGATTCGGCGGCACCCAGCTCGCGACATAGGTGTTGATGCCCATTCGCGCCAGGCAGATCTGGTTGCGAGGCCCGGCCGGATGTTCATAGGCGAAGGCGGGCAACTCCTTCTCATGGGTGCCCCAGCCCATTTCGGCCGTCGTCGTCCCCTCCTCCCGGAAGCCCTCCACGCTCCAGGTATTCACGAATTCGTTAACCCGTTTGGGCTGGTCGGTGATCTGCGTGTCGCGCTCGCTGCAATGAACAACCTTGACCCCGAGTTGGTGGGCAAGATGGTTGAACTCTCGATCCTTGGTGTGCTGAGAGATCTTCTCCGCCTGCGCCCCGCTGAATTTTCCTTCCGCCAGCGCTCGCGCCGCAATTTCCAGGAGCGCGTGCTTGGTGAAATGGCTGATCAGGCCCGGATTCGCTCCGTGCTCGACGACGGCGGTCGGCCCCGGGTCGCTCCACTGGGAGGTCATTCGCCGCAGATTCATATGGCGCCAGTAAAGGGTCCGCTCGGTTGGGTGTTTTTCGCCTCCCGCATAAGGATCCCAGAGCTCCACCGAAGTGTTCACGTAGAGAACTCCCCGGTCGTGGCACCAATGCAGGATTTCACAGGCGTCGATATTCCAGGCCAGGTCGATGAGGAGATCGCCGGGGGAAACATGCTTTCCCAGCAGGCTCCCCAGGTTCTCGGGAGTAACGCGGTCCTTTACGAAAGTCATGCCCTGCTCTATCCAGGGCTTCAGCGCCGCGTCATTTTGATCGAAGTCCATAATGGTGATGCGCTTGGGGTCGATTTTGACATGTTTCATCAAAATGGGCAGTGTACAGCGCGCTACCGCTCCAAAACCAAGAAACAGAACTCGATTGGAAAACTCTGGCATCCTTTTATCCTCGCTCATGTAGTGGGCAATCGCTCTGGAGGCCGGACCGGGAAGAATCGGTGGTACAAGAGGCCCGCACGGCACACTTTTGCTAGACTCCGACAACCGATAAGTACAAAGCGACTCCAGGGTAGAACAACATCTGTCTACGCGTAAACTGTTACGGAATTGTAGCACGATTGTTAAAGCTGGAGCTTTT
>DATJVT010000618.1:0-3641 GCA_035501695.1 Terriglobia bacterium
ACGAACCGTGCCAAGTGGCCCTCCGGCAGCCAATCCTGCAGCGAGGGAGGGAGCAAGTACGCCTGATTTAAGTCACAACTCCTAAACCGTTTGGTCATAACCTCATCTTACAACAATTACTCATCCTGTCAATAAGAACAAACCCCCTGCCGCGGCACGATCCGCAGTCCTCCCTGGGTAGGAATCAAAATCTATCTCCGACAGGCTCCTAGGCGGGGCGATTTATCAGTACCCCATTCATGTGAATGCCGGCGCCCCTGGCCGGAGTCTGGGAAATGACCAACTGATGCCGCCTGTCGTGATCCAAGCACCTCAGCCGCGTTCGAGTTCCGAGGGTGGCCCTCCGAAACGCAAGAGCGTGAGTGTCTTGGAGGTTGAGATCGACCCATCAGGAAATGTAAGTAACGCGAGAGTCATAAAGCCAGTCGGGTACGGATTGGACGAAAAGGCACTTGAAACAGTCAAGACCTGGAAATTCAAGCCAGCGACATTGAATGGGCAGCCCACTTCGACCCGCGTTGTAGTGGAGGTGGCTTTCCACTTACATCACCCTGCGCAAGTGGACCCTCCGTGTCCCACCCCGTTCGCAATTGCCGAAATGGATGGGCGAGATACCCCGAGACCATTCTGGGGTGAATTCTCTCCAGCGGTAGACGTCTGGTGGCCTCGACAGAAGGAATCAGGTAAGTTTCCGGGCCTCTGTGCCGCCAATCGGAACGATGCTCGGTACGCGATCGTATGGCGTTCATCCCCACCCTCTCCGCCCAGGCAAACGTCGCCAGGTATTTGGCAAAATCCGGGGACTCCCGCCAGCGGCTTCGCTGATGTTTTTCGAATGGTGAATAGGCAGATCCAACCGGCAGCGATCTTTACGTCCAAGCATACCTCCTCATTGCGCGCGTTCAAGGAGGCGGTGGATTATCTAAACCGTCAACTTCCAACCGTGCAATGAAGGCTGGCTTGGGGAAAGGATCGGGAGCGCTGCAATCGCCCGACGGCCCAGTTCTTTACTTTCCTTCATCCCAGAACCTCTCGCTCAAATATTTGTCGCCGCTGTCGGGGAAGATGGTCACCACCACGCCGCGTGACAATCGATTGGCAACTTTCAACGCGGCCACCACGGCGGCGCCGGCGGAGATTCCAACCAGCAACCCTTCTTCGCGCGCCAACCGCAGGGTCATGATGTGGGCGTCTTCGGTGGAGATTTCCAGGTTCTCGTCGGCCACGCTCTCCTCGTAAATCCCCGGTTTGATGGCGGTGGGCATGTGCTTCATGCCCTCCAGGCCGTGGAAGGGGGAGTCCGGCTGGAATGACACGCAGCGAATTCGCGGATTTAGCTCCTTTAACCGCCGCGCCGTGCCGATGAAGGTTCCGCTCGTTCCGAGGCCGGCCACATAGTGGGTCACGCGGCCTCCTGTCTGCTCGAAAATCTCCGGACCGGTGGTCAAATAATGAGCCCCCCAGTTGGCAGGGTTGTCGTATTGGTTCGCGTAGAAATAATGCCCAGGCTCTTCCTGCGCCAGGCTGCGCACGCGGCGAATGGCGCCGTCCGAACCTTCCATGGGATCGGTGTAGACGATCTCCGCACCGTAAGCCTTCAGAATGCGCTTGCGTTCCACGCTTACGTTGGAGGGCATGCAGAGCTTGACACGGTAGCCCTTGGCGGCGCAGATCATGGCATAGGCAATGCCCGTATTCCCGGAGGTGGAGTCGATCAGGATTTTATCGTGCGACATCAGCCCGTCGGCCTCTGCCTCGCGGATGATATTTAGCGCCGGGCGGTCCTTTACTGAGCCCCCGGGATTTTCCCACTCCGCCTTGGCGTAAATCTCGACGTCAGGCGAGACGGGGAGGATTCGCGCCAAGCGCACCAGCGACGTGTTGCCGACCAGGTCCAGGACACTGACCGGACCTTGATGCATTTTGAGATTTTGAATGGTCGCCGCCCTTGCGTTTTTTGTTGCCACTGCAATAGACTTCTTAATTCTAGGGGCAGGTTTTGAATTGTGTCAACTCGAACTCGCCGCCAGGGCGTCGGGGCGCAAGGCAGAGCCCGGAAGGTCTATGGACCTCTGAGCTTGGGCGATTGAGGCGTCTCTCAAAAATCCGAGGAAGATGGGAAAACCTATGGCTACAATAGTCTCAGCTGGGCAGAATATCCAGAAGCAGTTTGAACAGGCCGGATTTGAAGCTGCCGTAGTTCAATCGGGCAAGCTCGAGTTGAAGAAGTCGGGTTGCGTGGCCTATTTGGAAAACAAAGGTGGAGACTGGATCTACCTCGGTCCGCCCTATCTGACCCTCCAAGGCGCGGACTACGAACTGGAAGACCGCGGATATCAAAAATTCTGGTACAGGAAGACCGACAATAGGCGCGTCCCCATTCGCAGGGTCGAATTAGAAACCCTCCATCGCTTCGACGAGGAAATCCGTTACATTTTGGGATTGAAGAGCCTCTACAACGAGTCCCTGGGATCCACCAACGCGCGGACCGTGTACGACCGCCTGACGGGGCGCCCCGACCGCTAAATCAAATCCTCAACCCGTTTCAGATGGGGCAGCCGGAGGCGCCGGCTTCGCAGATCCGTTCCCCGTTTGGCCCGCCATCGGCATGCTTGGCGCGGCCCCCGTTGGGGTTGAGCCGGAAGGGGACAAGGACGGCGTGGGGGGATGTGGCGCAGGAACTACCGCTCGCGGTGTCGCAGAGGCCGTCGTGGGAGCGGAGGCTGGTGGCACCACGGGTTTGGAAGATGCCGTGGCTTGGGCAATTGGAACGGCAACCCCGGCTCGTGCCGGTGCGGCCGGGACGGTAACAGGCTGACTGCCATCCCGGGGTGCGCTCGGTCTAGCCGGTGGCGGTGGAGCTCCATTCCCAAACCGCCGTGGCGCGCCAGTCTCGGTCCGTTGGGGACGCTGGGGCGTGCGGACTACAGGCCGGAACAAGATCTCAATCTGGACATTCTCGATATCAGGATCTTGAAACTCCAGGACTTGGTCGAACCCCTCTTGCCGGATCGCGGCTTTGGATTGCTCGAAAGCCTCGTACTGGCGCTCGATGACCGCGCTGCCCACTGAACGCTCACGTTTCGCGTCGCGGTCCAGGCAGGTTGCCAGAGGCGTATTGAATAGTATCGTAGTGGTGGGAACCTGATACTTCTTCGCCAAGTCAAGCAAATCACGCCGCGCTGTCCCGGTGAGGGCTGTGGAGTCCACCACACACAGCCGGTTCACCGCAAGCCGCTGCTCGATAAGGAAATGCACCAGCGCAAAGGCCTGGGTGTTATAGCGCTGGTCGCGCTCGTCGTCGCATACCAGTGCCCGCGCCCAATCTGAAGACACCACTTGAGTAGGCCGAAAGTGGCGTTTCGCAAAAGTAGATTTACCGCACGCAGCAGGTCCGCAAAGTATGACGATCGAGGGCCTGAGCAGGCGGATAGGTTTGCCACCGGGAGTACCTTGGTTTGAAGAATTATCGGGGTCCATAGGTTTTTGAGACGATGCTCACGACTGATGGGTTACGCATTTAATCGGTCGATACGTGTAAAAGCGATTTTACGTGCACTCCCGCTTCAGTTTGAATCTGCGCCGCTCACCAAAGTAAGGACTTTCGCAAAGCGTGAATCGTTGCCCGCATCTTAAACGTT
>DATJVT010000619.1:0-12025 GCA_035501695.1 Terriglobia bacterium
TTATGCAAACGACCGTTCAAAACATCAGTATGAAACAAGTGTTTTTCATTGTCAATGGGAGTTTCATATGGCAGTCTCGCGGATTGGCGGGGTTTCTAACGGGGGGATGTCGATCCCAATCAGAGATTCGCGATGCTGATGCACGCTCGAAGATGGAAGCGGTGCCCAAACAGGACGGCCAAAGAATAGAACACTGGATAGCGCGTCGAACATGGGGAATGAGCGCAATCGACCCTTGGGTCCCAGTTACCGGCGGGGACCAAGGGATAATAGACAACCGGAATGTCGGATAAATTGTAAATGCCTGGGTCGAGGATGTAGGATTCTTCCAGGAGAGCCGTGTCCGCGGCGGGTTGGCCGTTATAGCTGAACTCGTCCAGCAAGATATAATTCGCGATATGGTCCTCTGTGGTGGATCCGGCAAATGCTTGCTTCAGCGACGTGATATTTGAATTCAGCTTTTCGTCAAATTGGTTTGTGCCACTAGTCTGAGAATGAACGCCTTGCGTAGCCGCGCCACAGGCAATGTCGGTCATTCTACACGTCCCGTCGACCGCAATGATTGAACCCATGGAGGAGGCGACAATCTCGTTACCCCGACCCATGTCGGGGGCGAGGAGAGTTGCGCAAACCAACCCGATCATCAACGCATATCCGGAGGTCACAATGTACCTCCTTTAGAAAGAAAGGCTGGTCCCAATAGAGCAACTTACATTCCGTTACTTGTATATTACTTATATGACTGAATAGTAATGACATCTGCAGAATTCAGCTAAATCCGCAGGGTACTATGGGTGTAATAGCTGAGGAATTTACCCCTCAAATGGATCGAACCGCGCAATAGCGCACATATGAATGCGACACAGGGCCTCTGGTCCGTCACCGTGCCCGAATTGCTGAAGGGCGTGGGCACGCGGGGCGCAAACCCAACGAAGCATATGCCTCCGCCCCTCCAGGCCTCCCCTCCGAAGGCTAGCAATTTCCCTCATTTGCGGTAGAATACAGAGCCATCCTAATCCTCGAAGTGCGCGCGAGGTTGCCATGAAAGTCGGGAAGACGATGGTTCTCATCATTCTGGGGATGGGCTTGGCTCTCGCCGGCTCGGCCCTTGCACAGGACAAGCCTTTCACCGAGCAACAGGTCACAGACATGGTGCGGGCTGGTCTGGGAAACGACTCCGGCATCAAGCTCATCGTGCAGCGCGGAATCGATTTCACCCCCACGTCCGAGTTCCTCAAGAAGCTCAAGGGGGCGGGCGCCAAGGACTCCTTTCTCAAGGCATTGCGTGCCAACAAGCCCTTCACCGAGCAGCAGGTTACTGACATGGTGCACGCGGGACTGGGAAACGATCAGGGCGCGCAGATGATCTCGCAGCGAGGCGTTGGATTTGCGCCCACGGAGACTTACATCCAGTCCCTCAAATCCGCAGGAGCCAAGGATGCATTCATTAAAGCGGTGCGTGACCGCATGCCCGTGGACCAAGTCCAGGTTTTTGCCCTCCTCGCGGCCGGAATGCCCTGCCAGCGGCTGACGTTCCTGGTGAAAGACCGCGGCATCGACTTCACCGTCAAGGATGAGTATCTCCAGGAGGTGCGTGCGGCGGGAGGCGATGATGATCTGGTGGCGGCGCTCAAGGGCGCCAAAGTTCTGGAACAGGAAACGCCGGATGCTGCCGCCCAGGCCAAGCAAGACCAGGTGCGGCAGCACGTCGCACACGGGGCAGAACTGAAGCTAAAGGGGCAGCTTGATGGCGCGGAGAAGGAGTTCCGCGACGCGCTGACCGTCGCCCCCGGCAATGCCGACGTTTACATGAGCCTCGCCGCCGTTTTGGGCCGGCAAGGCAAGTGGGACGACAGCGTGACGGCGGCGCGCGAGGCCCTGCGGCTGAATCCCAACAGTGGCCTGGCGCACATCCTGCTGGGCGCGGCTCTGGCGGGGAAGAACGACTGGGACGGGGCGGCGGCGGAACAACGCGAGGCCCTGCGCCTGAACGACAAGGATGACTTGGCGCACACCTACCTGGGGATGGCGTTGGGCGGCAAGCACGACTGGGACGGGGAGATCGCCGAGGAACGCAAGGCCCTGGACCTGAACCCCGGCAATGACCTGGCCCGCGCGAATCTGGGTGCGGCTTTGGGTAGCAAGGGCGACTGGGACGGCGCCATCAAGGAATACAACAAGGCACTCGACCTGAATCCCAACAACGATGTCGCCCACGCCAACCTGGCATTGGCCCTCGCCAGCAAAGGCGATTTGGATGGAGCCATCGCTGAGTATCGCAAGGCACTCAGCCTGAACCCCAACAATCCCGTGACCCACATCAACCTGGCGGCGGCCCTGGGCAGCAAAGGCGACTGGGACGGCGCCATTGCCCAATATCGCGAGGTGCTTCGCCTGAATCCCAATGACGACCGCGCCCACGTCAACCTGGGCGATGCCCTCCGCAACAACGGCAATTGGGACGGCTCCATCGCCGAATACCAGACCGCATTGAAAGCCAACCCCAATAGTGATTTGGCACATGCCGGACTGGCCCTGGCCTTGGGCGCCAAAGGCGACTTGGACGGGAAGATTACCGAGAACCGCGAGGCGCTCCGCTTGAACCCCAATAACGCGGCCGTCCACGCCAGTCTGGCCGACGCGCTGGAACAGAAAGGCGACCGGGCAGGGGCTCTGGAGGAATACCGCACGGCCTCCGTCCTCGAACCCAAGAATCCGATCTACAAGGAGAATTTCGACCGCCTCAAACCGCAGGTCAATCGTTAGGGGGCTTGGTCGCTTCGGGTGTCCGGGCAAATTGTGTGAGCCTACGTAGCAGGGGCAGGTTGTCCCAGAGCAAACCTTTGCGATTGGGCGCGTGCACAGGTTTCACGCCCCGTGACCCCTGACCGCAAAACTGCGTCCCCACCAGGCACCAGGGGCTGCGGACCTTTGAACTGAAGGCTGGTTCCGCAAGCTTTTGCTGATTCTAAACAACTTATCCGGATATCCCCGCATTTTGGCATTTCTTCTTGGTGCCTCGGCCCCCTTCTCGCCTCCCGCGGCTGTTCTTGAATCAGGAGCAAATATCTCGCGTTTTCGGGTCAATTGGACACAAATGTCGCGCCCTTATCGTTCAGTAAGGCACGGATGTCGCTTGAAACCTGCAAAATCAGGCACAATGTCAGGAACCTTATCGGACAGTGTGTCTATATTCAATTTGTTTTCATACACATCGCAGCTTAAGTCGGGATAATTCTTTTTGTCGATGCCCTTTCCTGACTTCTCGTCCCAGTTCGAGCGAACCCCCCGCCCGCCGTTGCCGGCCCGGATTCTCCCCCTTGCCGCCTGCGTCGGCCATCCGCATTTCATGGAGTTGCCACCCCCTGAGCCCAAATCCCGAAGCCTGAGTCCCGCACGAGCCCCCGTCACTAGCCCGTGCCCCCTGACCCCTATAATTCAACTCCGAGCCCAGGTACGTTGTCAAGCAAATTCCGCTGGTTTTGCGGCCGAATCGGGCAAGGTGTCACAAATGCGGTGGCAAATTTCCTACCGGCAGGAAACGCCGTTTTCGGATCGCCGGCCGGGAGGACATGCCGTCTGGGTGAGAAAAGCGGACTAGCCCGCCACAGCGGCGGCCGCCAGGACTTCCGCGGGTGAGGCAGTGCCAGTGCCTTTCTTCATCACCGTAATGGAGGCGACGAGATTGCCGAAGCTCGCGGCCTCCACAGGATCATGGGTTACGGCCATGGTGAGAGCGGTTCCCGCCGCAAAGCTGTCGCCCGCTCCGCAAATGTCCACGGGATTTTCCACCGGGCGGGGCGTGGACCACGTTTCCCTTCCGGGTTCGACGACCAGGGCGCCCTTGGGGCCGTGCGTCAAGAACAGTGCCTTCGCTCCCAAAACTTCCCGCAGACGCTTGAAATCCACGCTCCCAAACAGCGCCTTGCACGCGGCCTCCGCCTCACTCTGGTTGGGTTTTACCATCAGGTGGCGGAACAGGTGCACGCGCCGCCGCGAATCCGCCAGGAAGATTCTTTCCGGATACTTCGCCGCCATAGCGCTCAGTGACTCGCGCACGGCCGGGGTCACGACTCCACCCGCCGATGTTTCCGCCTGGTCGCCCACTACGACTATCTCGAACTCATCCACAGCGGAGGCGATGTTAGCCAGGATTTCTTGCTCGGCTTCGGCAGGGAGCGGGCGGGTATTGATGAAATCGGTCCGAGGCTGGTCCTCAGCGCCGGTTTGGCTGTTCAGGAGTTTAGTGTAGGTGAAGGTCTGCCATTTGCGGACGCCTACCATCAGGCTGACGTCAATACCCCGTAGGGTCAGGGCGCGATCGAGCTCGAATCCGAACCCGTCATTGCCCCGGACTCCCAGAACGGCGACTCTGGCGGCTCCCAGGGCGGCGAGATTGTTCGCCACGGTTCCACCGCCTCCGGGTGTGACTTCCGAAGACACGATTCCCAGGCGCGCGATACCCGTTTCCGCCGAGGGTTCCGATGTGGCCGGGTCGTAGGTGCACCAGCGGTCCAGGCAGATGTCTCCCACCACCAGGGCGCGCTGCTTCTTAATGCCATCGAGTATTTCAGGAATGGTCATGCTTGCAACTCCAACAGGGCGCGACGCAGTGCCGCCACGGTAGCGCGATGATCTCCGCAGATGTAAAAGCTCTCTCCCCCATCCGCCACGGTTCTCACCAGGATGGTCTTGTGGGGCCGGAAATAATAACCCGGATCGGTTTTGGGCAATTCGTGATGGACGTCCCCTTGGATCGGCACCAGGTCAAACACCGCGGTGGTGAAGTTCTTGATCACCTGCCCCCGCTGGTGCGCCACATTGCGGACCATGGCGAGGGCTTTCAGATAAACCTCCGGCCCCATAATGGCGGACCCGAAGTTCAGCATGATACCGCCCTCCAGCTCTTCCATGGTCTTGGTAAAGATAAGGAAATCCCGATAGCTGGCGGCCCCCAGGGCGCGGCCGTCGCAGTTGGCGTGTTCGTGGATGATGTCATATCCGATGCCCACGTGCACTGTGGCCGGCACGGAATGTCGATAGGCGGCGGCAAAAATGCTCACTTCTTTATGGGGGAAGTCACTTTCCTCGATCCGCCGTCCCACGTTTTCACCCAGCCCCAGGCCCTGCTCAGCCGCCTCCCAAATGACGTCGTTTAGATCTCCGGTCTCGCGCCAGAGGCCGAATTGCCCTTCGCGGATGTAACGCGCCACGCTTTCCGTGGAGGCGCCGATTCGAGCCAGTTCGTAATCGTGAATCGTGCCCGCCCCATTCATGGCCACATGGGTAATGAAGCCGCGCTCGATGAGGTCGATCACGTGGCGGCTGGCTCCGGACTTGATGACGTGAGCGCCCATCATCAGGATGCGAGCGGCACCCTTGTCGCGCGCCGCAATCAGCCGCCGCGCCACATCCGCCAAATGCGGATGAGAGAAGGCAGGCGCAGGCTCATCCAGTTTCAGGACATAGTCAAGCACCATGTCGTGCTTCCGCTCGCCCAGGGGCTTGATCCGCAATTGCGAGCGATCGAAGGTGGGAAATTTGGAGTGCATATGGCCTCGCGAAGAAGTTCTCAGTTGTCAGTCATCAGTTATCAGTTTTCAGTAACGGCTTGAACCGACAACTGACTACTGACTACTGAAAACTGACGACTGACTACTGACTTCATTCCGGAAACAACTTCCCCAACAACTCCTCCCTTGCCAGGAAATTCGGCACGATGAAATCCGCTCCCACGCTAATCAGGCGTTGGCGCTTCCACTCGTCGACCACTTTACACTCGGGCTCCGCTGTCGCCAGGCCTACCGCCGTACCGCCCACATCCTTGACGTTCTTGATTTCCACGAAGCCATCGCCGAACCCCAGCAACTCATCTCCCTTACACTCCAGCCCGGAGATCATCCGTTGGATCAGAATCTCTTTGGAAAAGCTCTTGTAGTCGTCCCGCGCGCCGTAAATTCCCCCTTGGAAATACTGCTGAACCCCCAGCAGGCTGGCCTCTTCCAGCGTGTAGACTTCGTCGGTCCCGCTGGCGCAATACAATTTCAAGCCGCGCTCGCGCAGCGATTCCAGAAAGGCGCGCGCACCCGGCACCAGGTATTTCTCCGGGGGCACGGCGCCCCGGCGCAGGTCCTGGCGGCGATACTCAATGTTGGCCATCAGCTTGTCATGGTACATCCGCTTGTAGGCAAGAGGTTCAAGCGGTATGCCACCGCGCAGTTCGACCTGGCGGGCAAGTTCGATCATCTGGTAGATGGTCTGTTCGCCCGTCAGGCGGGAAACATAATCCTCCACCAACTCACGCAATGCGGTTTCGCTTTCGCCGGTTCGAAGCCCGAACAGAATCTCCACCATCATCGGCACCATGATGTCGACCCAGCCGGAACGAATCAGGGAAATGGTGCCGTCAAAATCAAACAGGCCCACCCGAGCGTGTGCTGCCGAGGCGTTGGGATGCAGTGTTTCAATAGTGTTAGACAATTGAGTTTGTGCTCCGCAATTTGAACTTATCCTTCCGCATGAATCTGTTATTCTAAATCTAACGGGCTAAACGCGTCGAGGATTAGACTTTGTTAGAATCTCTCACTGGGGTAGAATAGCATTTGAAGAGCTGAACCTGATTGGTGGGTCGACGGCGTACGTCCTATCTTAGAGGGCTGGTGAAATGACAGCTCTATCATCCCGCCCTGCCTCCCTGCTAGGGCTCGCTGCGATTACCTTGGCCGGTCTCGCGGCGATGGGGGCTTGGTGTGGCTCGGGGGACGAGAAGGGCAGTTCCGCGCCACCTGATGAGAAGACAGGGGCGCACGTCACGGTTCGAAATCCACCCGTTCACGCCACTCCCCTTCTGGTTGATGTCAACCTGGTGGTTGTGAATGTAACTGTCACCGACCCTTTTGATCGGATTGTCACCGGCCTCGATCAGGAGAACTTCACGGTTTACGATGAGAAGGTCGAGCAAAAGATTGTCGCTTTCTCCACCGAGGATGCGCCCATTTCGGTTGGAATGATCTTCGATTGCAGCGGTTCGATGGGAGATAAAATCCAGAAGTCCAAGGAAGCAGCCCTTCAGTTCTTCAAGACATCCAACCCCCAGGATGAGTTCATGCTCATCAGTTTTTCCGACCGGCCGGACCTTGTTTCAGGGTTCACCGCCAAGTTTGAGAATTTGCAGGACCGGCTGCTAACGGTGAAATCCGGAGGACGGACAGCGCTACTGGATGCCATCTACTTGGGTCTGAGTGAAATGAAAAAGGCTACCACCAACCGCCGCGCCCTTCTGGTCATTTCCGACGGCGGAGACAACCACAGCCGCTATACGGAAAATGACATCAAGCGCGCCGTCAAGGAGTCTGACGTTCAAATCTATGGCGTGGGAATTTTCGAGCCCATGGCCTCCCGGGCCCGCACCACGGAGGAGGCCGGCGGCCCGGGGCTGCTCGCGGAGCTTTCGGAGATCTCTGGCGGCCGCCTCTTCAGCGTTGAAAATACCAATGAACTTCCCGATATCGCGGAAAAAATATCCATCGAGCTGCGCAACCAATATGTGCTGGGCTATAAGCCTTCGAACTTGATCCGGGACGGCCGATGGCGTCGCATCCGGGTGAAGCTGAGCCCCCCGAAAGGGCTGCCGCCTCTTCAGGTTTACGCTCGAACTGGTTACTATGCACCGACACAATAAGAACTTTTTCCGAAGCCTGCCCATCCGGAGTGGATGGCTTGTTCTCCTATTCTACCCCTTCGTCGCCCTGGGCGCGCAGGCTCCGCAGCCGGCAACCCCGCACACGCCTCCGGTCGACAAAAGAGGAAAAGAATACACGATTACGGTAAACGTAAACGAGGTTGTCCTGCATGCCACCGTCATTGACAAGAAAGGGCATATCGTCAATGACCTCAAGCAGGACGACTTCAAGGTGTTTGAGGACGGCGCGCCCCAGACCCTCACCCATTTCTCTCATGCCGACATTCCCGTGACGATGGGGATTGTGATCGACGACAGCGGCAGCATGCGCAACAAGCGCGAGGCGGTAAATGCCGCAGCACTGATTTTCGCCAAGACTTCCAACCCGCAAGATCAGGTTTTTGTCGTAAATTTCAACGATGTGTATTACCTCGACACGCCGGGAGACTTTGCCAACACTATTGAGGATTTAAAGTCGGCTCTGGACAAGATCGACTCTCGCGGCGGCACGGCGATGCGCGACGCCGTCATCGCTTCGCTGGATCACCTGAAGTTGGGGAACCGCGACAAGAAGATCCTGTTGGTGATCACCGACGGCGAGGACAACGCCAGCCGCTACACGCAGGAAGAACTGATGGAGCGTTCCCAGAAGTCCAACGCCGTCATCTATACCATCGGCCTGCTGGGTTCGGACGAAACCAGCGATCTTTTCAAAATACGCGGTGGCGAGGCCCATCGCGCCGCTAAAGTCCTGAGAGAACTGGCCGAGGCAACGGGAGGAGAGCCCTATTTCCCCAAGTCCCTCGACGAGGTGGAGAGCACGTGCCGTCAGATTGCCCACGACATCCGCAATCAGTACACCCTTGCCTATACCCCCACCAATCTTAAGAAGGATGGAACGTTCCGAAGCGTCCGCGTAGATGCATACATGCCCCACAGCAAGAATAAATTGGTGGTGCGCACTCGCCCCGGATACTTCGCGCCCAAGCCGGAAGGTACGCCCGCCGTGGCTTCCAAATAAAGCCTCAGTCTTATCGGGCATAGCCCTCACTCACCCTTCGGACTATACAGAGCGACATAAATGCTTGCGCATTCGGTTGTAGCGGCGCTCTAAGACCGCCGCCGTCGATCGGAGATCGACGCTACAATCCGGGCGCGCGGGGAGCGGCGCTACGGGCAATGCGCAGGAACTTATGTCGTCCTGTATAGTGACGACGTCAGGGATCACGCGTATCCTCGCGCGTATCCTCGCGCTCGCGCCCGGCCGCCATTTGGAGTAGAATTCGCTCCTTTGAATCGGCTCCCCTTTGAAGCACGGGGGCGGCCGCAGGTGTTTGCCAATCCAGCCTTTCAGGAGGAGTTGCCGTGGAGACATTGCCCGAGATGTTGCAACAGCACTTCTTCGCAACCAGCAGTGCTATCGCGCTGATCATCGTCATCATCACCATCGTTTTAAAGTCGATCTACAGCATCGGTCCGACGGAAGTGGGCCTGGTGCGCAAGCGGTTTGGGGCCGCGCTTCCAGAAGACAACCCCGTCGCCTTCCATGGAGAGGCTGGGTACCAGGCAGATTTGCTCATGCCGGGCCTCCGGTTCAAGTTTGTGATGGTTTACGCCGTCACCAAACATCCGTGGGTGCAAGTGCCGGCAGGTCAAATCGGCATCGTTGTCGCCCAGATCGGACTGCCACTGCCTATCGGCGCTAAATCTGCCATCTATACCGAGGCGTTTGGGAACTTCACCAATCTGCACTCTTTTGTGGAGGGAGCCGGGCCAAAGAAGATTCGAGGCCAAAAAGGCGTCCAACGCCCGGTGCTCTCGCCGGGGACGCTCGCGCCCATTCATCCCGTAGGTTTTCTGGTGATTACCAAACCCCAGGTCTACGGAGTTCCAATTTCGAAGGAACTGCGCGATCGGATGCGCGGTGCGGCCCTCAATTATGTGGTATTCGGGCTGGGCGATTCGGCTTTGGACGTGACCAGAATCGAACCGCGGGCAACGGAGAGCGGCCACGTGGTGGATATGGTCGGCGTGGTGACCACGCTCGAGGGTGACCCACTTCCCGCCGGCGACATTTCCAGCCGCTTGGGCGGATTCAAGGATATCGAGGAATTTGAAGCTGCTACTCCAACAGCAGGGCCCGCCCCTGCGACGCCGGCAAATTCCCAACTTATCGAGACTATCCTGGGAAGCAAGAACGATCAGCACAAGTCTTATCAGGATTTCCAGGCCTTTTTGGACAAGGGGGGCAAGATCGGATTGCAACACGATCCGCTGCTCTATGGCGCTTACAATCTGAATCCCTTCCTGGTTCGAGTGGAACAGGTGCCCATGCTGGTGGTAGAGCAGGGACAGGTGGCCGTGATCAAGTCCTACGTAGGTCTGCCCACCCAGGACACTTCCGGCCCGGAATTCAAATTCGGCAGCCTGGTGAAACCCGGCCACCGCGGGATCTGGGAGGAGCCGTTGCGCACCGGCAAGTACCCCATCAATCCCCGCATTTATCAGGCCGAGATCGTTCCCACCGCCATCCTGAAACTGGACTGGGCCAAGGGTGTGACCGGCGCCCATGGTTTGGACGCCCGGCTTGAGCCCATCGTGGCCAAGAGCCGCGAAGGTTTCATCTTCACCCTCGACCTACAGGTGCTCATTCACGTCCCGGACACCAAAGCCCCGCGGGTCATTTCCATGGTGGGGAGTATGTACAACTTGGTGAATGAAGTCCTGCAAGCCGCGTTGGGCAACCACTTCCGCAATCGGCTGGGCATGATGGAGGCGGTATCCTTCATCCAGAGCCGGCAGACCGTCCAGGAAGAAGCGACGAGGCATCTCAGCGGGCAACTCGACGAGTACGAAGTGGAAACCAAGGGCGTCTATATACAAGACGTCATTCTTCCCCAGCAATTGGTGGAAGTGTTGACCCGGCGCGAAATTGCCAACCAGGAGATTGAAACCTTCCGCATGCAGCAAAAAGCTCAGGAACAGCGTGTGTCGACCGAAGCCACTACCGGCAAAGCCGATATGCAGCGCGACCTGGCCAAGTCCGCGATTGGCATCGACATTCGCAAGAACAACGCGGACGCGCGCATGCAGGAAGGACGCGGGGAAGCGGAATACATCAAACAAACCGGCACGGCGCAGGCGGACGTCATCCGCGCCCAGGGCACGGCGCAGGCGGATGTGATCCGCGCCCAAGGGCTTTCCAAGGCAGAGGGATTCCGCGCCCAGAACGAAGCCATCGGCGCCACGAGCACGACTCTGGTAAATATCGCGACGGTGCTGGCAGAGAAAGGCATTCAGTTCGTACCGCAGATCTTGGTGGCAGGAGGAGGCAACGCCATCGACGGCCTGGCGGCGACGCTAACCAAGGCAGTGGCGGGACAATCGAATCTGCTCGCGGGAGGGAGCAAGCCAGAGGCACCCAAGGCAACCTAGTTGTTCTGTCAAGGAGCGGTCGCTCGCAACGGATTGATGATCTTCAACCCGCCGAAGTCACGTTCGTTGTCGGTGGCGATGACGCAATCGTGGGCTTCCCCAATGGCGGCAATGATCATGTCCAGGGCACTCCGCGGCCTTCCCGTTGCGATTCCTTCTGCCATCAGTCGCGCCCAGATGATAGCGGCGGGTTCGTCGAACGGAAGCACACGTCCGGCAAACAAGGCTTGGGGGCCTTCGGGGCCTGAGAACCAATGCTCCAGTTGTTTGCGCTTCTTTCCCGCAGGTTTTTGCAAAATCCCGCGCCCGATCTCCGCCAGGGTCAGGACGGAGATGTACAGGTCCTGGTCCGCTTGTGCCGACATCCATGCGACGAGGGCAGGTGGCGGCTCAGGTTTGGTGGCGTCGCTAAGAATATTGGTGTCCAGAAGATAGCGGCTCATAGATTGATCTTCCGGCCGACCGTAATGGGACGGGCCAGGTCCAACTCGGCGCCAACCAGGGGCGACCGGCGCAGGGCCGTCATGATGTTGCCTTGTTTCGGTGCTCCTACCGCGATGCTCTGGCGCACCGTTTCGCGAATACGCGCCGCCTCCGGCCCATTTCCCGCCAGCCGCCGGGCAAGGGACCGAAGCAGGTGACGATCTGACTTCGGTGCGAGAACCTCAAACCGTGCCATCCCACTCCGGCTGAGCCGCCGGCGGTAGTTCCTCACCGCTCGTATTTGTGCTGTCTCTCTCACTGCCCCTCCATTTTATATCCAGTAATATATCCGTATTGAACCTGAGGGTCAAGTGGCCACTTCACTTCCATAAGCCGGTTTGCTATATTCAACCACACTCCGCCGAGGCATTTTCTCGGCAAATTCTAATCGTGCGGCCGCTTCTGTCGCTGCACGAGAACGCGGGG
>DATJVT010000620.1:0-9497 GCA_035501695.1 Terriglobia bacterium
GCCGCAGGCAAGAGCTGGACCGTGGGGAATAACCTGGTGGAACGCCGGATCGAGTTTGACCCCCAAAAGGGCCTGAGTACCCCAAGTTGGCGGCACAAGGTGACGGGAACCGAATTCATGGGAGCGGAGAGTCGATGGGGATCGCAAGGCCGCGAATTCTCACTGAACTTGGATGGAGCTGCCCTATCCGGAACGGCGGAATCTGCCTGGGATTTTCTCGATGCCGGGACGCAGGAGGTCCCACCGGCGGGAAAATGCCTCGCCATTCGCTTGCGGTCGAAAGCAAAGCCGATTGAGGTGGCGGTTTTCTATGCCGTATACGAGGCTCACGCGGTAGGGCAAAAGTGGATCGCCATTACCAACCGCGGCACGACGCCGGTGACCCTATCGCATTTGGCTTTCGAGAGCCTGGGCATCACCGCGGGAAAGCCGGATGTCCTGCAGGTTTCCGGTTTCTATGCCTCCCAGCCGCGCGAGATCTTCTTTACTGGAAGAGTTGATGATACGGCGGTCTTGCAACGAAACTCGTTGACCGGTGAGGGCTTTATCGCCTTGAACGGGGCGCCCGGCTACACCAAGCGGACGGAAATGGCGGGATGGGGTGAAGGCCTCACGGTAATGTACGACACGGATCTGTTTCCGTTCGAACGCCGCTTGCAGCCGGGCGAGACCTTTACCAGCGCCCGCAGTTCCATCGCGTTCTTCTGCGAAGGCAAGGGGTTCGCTGATCCGCGCTGGGTCATGCCGTCTTACACGTCCCAGGCCTTGATGAAAAAGGGGCGCGCCTATCAGCCTCCCTGGATTTACAACACCTGGGAACCGTTTGAGCGCGGAATCACTAAAGCGATCACCCTGGACCTGATTGCCGCCGCGGGACGGATGGGGATGGATGTCTTCACCATCGATGACGGCTGGCAGGCCGACTATGGGGAAAACGCCATTAATCTCAAACTATTCCCCAATGGCCTGGAGGAAATCCAGGCGGCCGTGGAGAAGCAGGGGATGCGCCTGGGCCTGTGGGTTCCGCTTGCTGCCATCCGGACCAACACGCCGACCTACCGCGCGCACCCCGAGTGGGTTTGCAGGGACCGGGAAGGAAAGCCCAAGTTCACGAGCACCATGGAGGGGACGGATGCCGTGATGTGCCTTGCCTCGCCATACCGGGAGGTGGCGGCAAAGCGGCTCAGTGAAGTGATTGGCCGGTATCACCTTGCCTATGTCAAAGTCGACCTCACCACGGTCTTCAACGCCTATGGCGAATCGCCCGGTTGCTATGCCCAGGGCCACGACCACGCTTCCTGGGCCGAATCGCTGGAGCGCATCTACGCAGGCATCCAATTTGTGACCGACCAAGTCTACCGCGATCATCCGGATGTATTGCTTGACCTCACCTTCGAGCTCTGGGGGCAGAAACACATCATCGATTACGGACTGCTGGCGGCAGGTGATCTGGATTGGCTGAGCAATGTGGATGACGGCGGCCCTGGTGCGGCAGGGCCGCGGCAGGCTCGAACCCTGCTTTACCTGCGCTCCCTGGCCATTCCCAGTGAAACCATGCTGATTGGAAACCTGCAGGCGGAAATGACCTCCATCGAGGACCGCCTGGCAACTGCCATGGGATCCGGACCGCTCTTCCTGGGAGACCTGCGCAAGCTGACCCCCGAGCAACAGGATTGGTACGGCGAGAGAATCCGGTGGTTCAAGAAGCTGCGCAAGGAAGTTGCGCTGCCGGAAGGATTCTTCCCTCTCGGAAATTGGCAGCAGCCGGGGGCGGGCGCCTGGGACGGGTTCGCGCGGCTCAACCGGCAGGGGGAAGGCCTCATCGCCCTGTTCAAGAACGAAACTCGTCTCGATAGCGTCGAAGTCCGCGTACCCGTTTTCCCCGACGGAACCTTCCAAGTCCGCTCGGCCGTGACTTGGAATTCGGTGGGTTCATTCACGGGCGAACAATTCCGCCAGGGGATTCCGGTTCATCTCTCGCCAGACCATCGGGTGGAGATCCTGGAAATCCGAAAATAATCAGCCTTGTGTCGATGTTGGACCCGTCGTCCCGTGTCGGCTACAACAGGACATTTTGTCTCCAAGGTTGGCGACCTCAAAAAGCCCTTTCCTACCGTAGGTACTGACAAGAGAAGCCGGTTGCTGCTGCTGCCGCGCTCTAAGAAGAAGCGGATGGTCCTGGGTTCAAGGAATGCGGCCATGCGAGGCGGCCAGGACGGCGTCGGCAATGCGTACCGCAGGGAGGATGGCAGCGGGGTCATGCGCGCGGACGATGTGGGCGCCGCCCAGGATGGCGGCCACCACCGCCGCGGCGTCACCCGCCGAGAGCAGGGCGGAGTTCATTTGCTCCGACCCCTGGCGGCGCGCGATTTCACGCCCATGGGAACCGGCGATAAGCCAGTACGGCCTCATGCGGCGCCGGGATGGCGACGGGTCGAGGCCCTCACCCGCGACAATCGCTTGCACGAAGGACTTTCGCGAGGCGCCGACCAGCACGGGAAGACGTAAATCGCGAAGCTTCGCGAGGCCGGCAAGGATCTGGTAATTCTGCCGGCGCGATTTGCCGAAACCCAGGCCGGGATCAAGGATAAGCTGCGAGCGCTTCACCCCGGCGGCGAGGGCGCGGTGAATGGACGTCTCAACGCCGTTGGCGAGCGAGCGCCAGATGTCGCGCGCGAAGGGCTGTTTTTGCATCGTCTCGGGCCGGCCGCGCAAATGCATCAGGATCAACGGCGCTCCGGAGCGGCACGCCACCTCCGCAAGTCGCCGGTCAAAGCGCAGGCCGCTCACGTCATTCAGAATGCTCGCGCCGGCGTCGAGCGCCTGCTCGGCCACTTCCGCCTTCGTCGTGTCAATCGAGATGGGGACGCCGCGCAGCTTTCGGTGCAAGGCTCGGATGACGGGGAGCGCCCGCCGCAGTTCCTCCTCCGCCAGGACTGGCTGCGCGCCCGGCCGCGTGGATTCGCTGCCCACGTCGATCCAGTCAGCCCCCTGGCGCGCCAGCTCGATACCGCGCTCCACGGCTCGATCCGGGTCGAGGTAGCGGCCGCCATCCGAGAACGAATCCGGAGTGACGTTGAGCACGCCCATGATGAGCGTGCGAGCACCCAGCACAACCTGGCGCCCGCCGACTTCGATCTGGAATTCACGGCGTAAGTTCATGGTGCTATGGACGAGCAATAAGGGTCAAAAGATCGAGGCGACTAAGCTCCAAACAGTTTCACGTATGCGACAGCCCCCGCCAGGCCGCCGATGAGCGGTCCCACCACCGGCACCCACGAGTAGCTCCAGTCGGACCCTCCCTTGCCGGGAATGGGCAGCAGGGCGTGGGCCAGTCGCGGCGCGAGGTCGCGCGCGGGATTAATGGCGTAGCCGGTGGGCGCCCCGAGAGAAAGCCCGATCGCCCAGACGAGAAAACCCACCAGCAGCGGGGCCAGGCCGCTCTGGGTGGGGGCGGTATTGGCCCCAATGGCGAGCACGCCGAACATCAGGACAAACGTTCCGATGGCCTCGGTGAGCACATTCAACGGCAGCTTGCGAATGGCCGGCGCGGTGGAGAAGACCACCAGTTTGATGGCCGGTTCTTCCGTTACGGGCCAGTGGGCCAGGTATGCCAGCCAGACGACAATCGCGCCCAGGAAGGCACCCAGAAACTGCGCCGCCAGAAACTTGGGCACGTCGCTCCAGGGGAACTTGCCGATGGCTGCCAGGCTCAGGGTGACGGCCGGGTTCAGGTGTCCGCCGCTAATGCGAGCCGAGGCATACACGCCCATCGCCACCGCGAGCGCCCACCCCGTGGTGATGACCATCCACCCGGCGTTCTGGGCCTTGGTTTTGTTCAGGACTACCGCAGCTACTACTCCATTTCCCAGGGTGATCAAGAGGGCCGTGCCCGCCAGTTCCGCCAGAAACGAGTTCATCTGCGACCTCCCCCATGCGCACTGGATGCCTGCAAAGTTCCTAAGAGTATAGTTCGAGGCGAGCCGAATGGGGCGAGGAAAATGGCCAGGCGAAGGAAATGGAGGAAGCAGTGAGGCGAGAGAATTCAGGGGCGTATGACGGATGCGACGGGCAGGGCGAAGTCCCGTAAGTGAGGGGTGGGCACCGAAATCCAAAACTGCTAATCCAAAATCCCAAACGCCTCACGCTGGCTGCGGGCGCTCGCGCGGCGGCAGGGCGGAGGGAGAGGAAGGCTGCGCCTTGAGCACCTGCACGGTTTCCGGCGCCGGCGGCTGCGGCTTGACGCGCACGAATTCCGGCAGCGGCTTGCCTTCGATCAGGAGCTTAATCTCGCTGGCGTCCAGACTTTCACGTTCCAGCAGGGCCTCCGCGATACGAATCAGGACTTCGCGATTGGTCGACAGAATCGCCTTGGCCCGCTCATAGGCGGCCGTCACAAAGGTCTTAACTTCCTGGTCAATTTTGATGGCCGTGTCTTCGCTGAAGTCGCGTTGCGTGGCAATGTCGCGCCCCAGGAAGATTTCCTGCTGGTTCTTGCCGAAGGCCAGCGGTCCCAGGTTCGACATGCCGAATTCGCACACCATGTCGCGCGCGATCTGCGTGGCGCGCTCAATGTCATTGCCGGCGCCCGTGGTCATGTGATTCAGGAAGAGTTCCTCGGCCACACGTCCGCCCATCAGCACGGCGAGTTGCGCTTCCAGGTATTCCCGCGTGTAGGTGTGCTTGTCGTCCAAGGGAAGCTGCTGGGTCAAGCCGAGGGCCCAGCCGCGGGGAATAATCGTGACCTTGTGCAAGGGGTCGGCCTCCGCGGTGTTGGAGGCCACCAGCGCGTGCCCGGCTTCATGATAGGCCGTATTCTTCTTTTCGCTTTCCGACAGAATCATCGACTTGCGCTCGGGGCCCATCAGGACTTTGTCTTTGGAGGTTTCAAAGTCCATCATAGTGACGGTCTTGCGGTTCTGCCGGGCCGCGAGCAGCGCCCCTTCGTTAACCAGGTTCGCAAGATCAGCGCCGGAGAAACCCGGGGTGCCTCGCGCCAGAACGGGGATGTCAACGTCCTCGGCAAGGGGAATCTTCTTGGTATGCACCTTGAGGATGGCCTCGCGCCCGCCGACATCGGGGCGCGGGACTACCACGCGGCGATCGAAGCGGCCGGGGCGCAACAGGGCAGGGTCCAGGACGTCGGGGCGGTTGGTGGCGGCGATCAGGATGACACCTTCGTTGGACTCGAACCCGTCCATCTCCACCAGCAACTGGTTCAGGGTCTGCTCACGCTCGTCGTGCCCGCCGCCCAAACCTGCGCCGCGATGGCGGCCCACAGCGTCAATCTCATCAATGAAGATGATGCAAGGAGCATTCTTCTTGCCTTGTTCGAACAGGTCGCGCACGCGCGAGGCGCCTACGCCCACGAACATCTCCACAAAGTCGGAGCCGGAGATGGAGAAGAAGGGAACATTGGCCTCGCCGGCGATGGCGCGCGCCAGCAGGGTCTTGCCGGTTCCAGGCGGGCCGACCAGCAAAACGCCCTTGGGGATACGCCCCCCCAGCTTCTGGAACTTCTGGGGCTCGCGCAGGAACTCGATGATCTCACCCAGTTCTTCCTTGGCCTCCTCTACGCCCGCCACGTCCTTGAAGGTAACCTTCTTCTGCTGGCTGGAGTGCAAACGGGCGCGGCTCTTGCCAAAGGAAAGGGCCTTGTTCCCCCCGGACTGCATCTGGCGCATGAGGAATATCCAGAGCCCCAAAATCAGCAGCATAGGCAATCCGTTGGCGAGCCACGTCATCCAGGAAGACCCGGAGTTGTCCTTAATGGTGGTATTGACGTTCTTGTCCTGAAGAGCCTTGTACAGGTCGGGATAGTTGGCCGGAATGGTGGTCCGGAAATGAGAATTGTCTTTCTTGACGGTGCCCGTAACGTCGGTCCCCGTAATCGTGACGTCGCGGATGTCATCCTTGCTGACTTCCGTCATGAATTGGGTAAAGGTCCAATCTGAAACCCTCTCGCCGGTGCTCGACTTGACCACTACCCAGATCAGCAGGGCGGTCACTGCCATTACCACCCAGAAGATTATGTTCTTAACTGCCGAGTTCACGGACCGTCCTCCTGACTCCCTTGCGACTCCCGACCATCCGAACTACCACTCTCTATGTTAGATGCAAGCTGGCGCGCCGCGGCACTTTCATTCCGCCCGAATCACGCCACCCGGGCAAGATAGGGGAGATTTCGGTATTGCTCCTGGAACCCCAGTCCATAACCGACCAGGTACCGGCCGGAGACCTTGAAACCGGCATAATCCACCGGGACATCGGTCTTTCGCTCGCCCACCTTGTCGACCAACGTGATCGTGCGCAACGAGGAGGGTTGCTGCGCCAACAAGGTCCGGCAGAGATGTTCGAGTGTTATGCCCGATTGCAAGACGCCCTCCACCAGGAGAAGGTCTTTCCCCGCCGCGTCGATGGGCGGGATATACATAATCTCCCGCATGGCTACCAAGCCCGAATCACTGTCGCGTACCTGGGAGCGAACGAAATGGCAAATCACCGGGATGGTCAGGGCACGCACCAGATCCGCCATGAATACGAAGCTGTTCTCCAGAATCCCCACCACGTGGAGAGTCCTCCCGGCGTAATCCCGATTGATCTGCCTGGCCAACTCGCGCACTCGCTTCCGGATGTCCCTTTCACTGGCAATGATTCTGAGGTGCGCGCCAAGGACGGGGGCGCGACCCGTGGATGGGCGCTTCTTGAGCTTGGATGCGGCACGTTTTTTCATGGCTGGTTTTCTCGGGTGGCGGGGGTTGGCCGCATAGGTTCCTCCTCCACGATCAGTACCTGCCGGCACTGGTCGGTCGCTGCGGCCCCCTTGCTCGCTGGGAATCCTCGTACCCACACAATTTGTTCTGCACAGACCAACACGGGCCAACCCTTACGCCGGGTCTCGGGTACCTTGCGCTCGCGAAAAAGCTCCTTCAGTTTGCGAGCTCCCCGGCTTCCGATGGGACAAAAACCATCCCCGGCCCGCCAGTTGCGCAGGACTAACTCCCCACCCAACCTGCCCGGGTCAAGAGCCACAAGGTTATCTAGATTATACCCCTTGCCGGCGTCGTCGCGGTTAAGTATTTTGAAGCGGAAAATGGACTCCAACTCGCGAACCGCGAGTTCCCCGGGTAGGGTGACCGGATATGAAAACTCGCCACCAACCGGGGCGCTCGTTGCAGGACCTACCACCAGCCAGGAAAACTCCCGGCGGGCGACAATTCCCCCTGGCAGGGGTGAGATCCTTCCGCTCTGCGCCTCAGCGGCAAACCGCCGCAAGGATTCAACGTGTGCGTGGGTCAGTCCGGGCGGCGAGCCCCGCACCGACTGCACCATCTGCCTCAAAACGCGCCGCTGCAGGGCGGGAGGAAGCTCCAGGAGGACGCGAATGGGAATACGCTCTTCCTTCCCCTCCCGCCCGCGCCAGGGATGGGCGCGCTCCCGGGCTAAGCGCTCCAGGCAGGCTTCGTCGTCACGGGCGCGCTCCGCCAACTGGCTGAGCAGGGGGATGATTTCCGGGTTATATTCCTGGGCCAGCAAAGGCAACAACCCCATGCGGATCTTGTTCCGTCGCAGGCGGGGGTTGAGGTTGGAGGAATCCACCCGGTATGCGAGGCCACGCGCCGAAATCTCCTGCATCACTTCCGCGCGTGTCAGGTCCAGGAAGGGGCGAACGATCTTGCCCTCGAGCACGGGATAGATTCCGCCCAAACCACGCGTCCCCGTGCCACGCAGTAGCCGCATGAGCACGGTCTCCGCCTGGTCGTTGGTGGTGTGCGCCGTGGCGACGCAATCCAGTCGTCCCTGGTCAATGAGCGAGAGGAAAAAGCGGTAGCGCAAATCCCGGGCCACGGCTTCCACGTTGCGACGAAGGTCGCGCGCCGCGCGTCCTACATCCGCCTCACCGCGAAAGTACTCAATCCGGAGAGATGTGGCAAGGTCGCGCACGGCCGCTTCGTCACCATCCGATTCCGCCCCGCGCAGGCGGTGGTTGAAATGGACGGCGGCAAGCGTGAACCCGCATTCCTTCGCCAGCTTCTGCATGAAGTGCAGAAGCAAAACGGAATCCGGCCCCCCTGACACCGCCACGCCCACGCGCTGGCCGGCGTGGAAGAAACCCTTTCGGCGGATTTCCTGTGACCAGTGTGCGTACAAGTCAGGACGACGATGCATGGAACGATACCGCTCAGGGTGATTGTAGCACCCTGGCAGGCCGGAGAAGACAACGGGCTCAAGGCGCCACGGCATTCAGGGGCATACCCCGGTAGAACCTCGCCAGGGCGGCGATATTGTAATCGTTGGCGGAGCGGTGATCCTTGCCCTTGAAAGCGTCCACCGGCTTCCCAAGATAATCGCGGATAGGTAGGGGCAATGAATTTTCCCGTGGCTCCGCAAAGCCATACAAGTCAAGCTCTCGATTGTGCCCGCTGGCGAGGAATGACGCCGCATCGTGGTTGACCCAACCCACCAGGTTCTGGATCATGCGGACATTTGGTCCCACCATGCGGCGGCCGATCTCGAAGAGTTTGGAGTCGGGCGATTCATTCATCACCCAGTCCACTTCCCGCAGCAGGGGGGAATTCCGTATGGAGGGCTCGGAAAGATCGTTAACGGAAAGCCAGAGGACGCATTTGGGATCGGCCGCGTCGCGAGCCTGTTTGAGGCGCGCCCAGCACCGGTCAATGGCCTTGCGTTCGTACACCAGTTTGTCTTCCGGGGACGGCCTGCCGCTGGCAGGGAACGCCTTTCCGGTCAATTGGGTGAACAACTTCTGTTCGGCGGGCAGCCAGCCGTTCTCCCGCAACTTGTCGTCCGGATTCCAGAACCAGTCGATCATGGTGCCGTCCATGCCCGTCCGGCGGATGGCGTCCCCGAGGGAGCGCGTGAGGTAATCGATGTACTCATCCGTGAAGGGGATGTGCAGCGTGGAGGGGGAGCCGTAACTCAGCGCGGGATGGTCGATTCCCCATTTGGAGTTGGCGCCAATACAGAAGTAGCCCATCGCCAGCATGGCTTTGCGGTGGGCGAGGTTCGCCACCTCGGGCAGGAAGTCGTGCTTCAGCCCGGGCTGCGGCTTCACCACGCCGCCTTTGTACCAGGCATAGCCGTTGCAAGAGACCGCAAAGGTCTGTATCACGTTGGCGCCCAGCCCTTCGTACCAGGCCACGTGTTCGGCGGGTGAAGCCTCCGCCCAATGCCCCGGCGGCGCGAACTTGCCGCCCAACCAATTGAAATCAATGCAGAAGGCTTTGATCCGGACGGGCACGGGAGGGCGCGCGTCCGCGGCCGGCAATCCCCGGGTGGCGATCGTCGCGCCGGCAGCACCGACGGTTGTAGCCATAGTTCTTAGAAAGCATCTGCGATTCATTCCGATTCCTCCCGCAATTGGAACTGTACGCCGTGCCGCCGGGTGCAGGACCCGCGGCCGCGCACATCTTAGCTAAGCTTCTTGCGGCTTCTTGTCAAGGGGCATCGTGTCGCAAAAGGGTCCGAGGCGGCTC
>DATJVT010000621.1:0-4113 GCA_035501695.1 Terriglobia bacterium
AGTAATCGTCGCGCGTCCCGCCGCGCCGGGCACTTTGACGGCCAACCCGCGGTTGTGTTGGGCCGGTAATCGTTGGTCGAGGCGGCGGAAGTGACCCCTCATCCGGCCCGCGACGGCGGGTGAGAACGCCTGTCGCGGTCCGCCTTCTCCCCTGGGAGAAGGTGGGAAGTATCACGGGGGCGCGCACGCGCCAAGAACAATTTCCCTCTCCGCAGGGGAGAGGGGGGACCGCAAGGCGGTGGGTGAGAGGTTACTTTTCTGCCCGATTCACCGTCGCCGAGAGGGCCTCCCCCCACCTTCCGCACGAATTCGTCCGGGTGCCCCCGCGCCATCGCATTCGGAATGCGCAACAATCGAATGCCGACGGTCCGTAAATTATCTTCTTTGGCGGCATCTTTGCGCATCTGGTCGATCTGCGAGTGAACCCCGCCATCGAGCTCAATCGCCAGCCGATGTTCGAAACAGTAAAAATCCAGGATGCCGTTTTCGATGCGGAATTGCCGGCGGAATTTCGCGCCCAATCGACGATCACGGAGCAAGTTCCACTCGGCCTTTTCCGCCTCCGTGGGGCTCGCTCGCAACTCGCGAATGCGCGCGGTGGGGATACGCATCGGCCGATTATAACAATGCATATTGCAAACGGCCGGTGAAAACGGGGGGGACCGAGAGGCAGAGAAAATCGCCCCCAACTCGAATCACTTTGACCTCAAACGCCCAAGGCGCGGAGGTGCTCTTCGCAGCGGCTGAGGTCGTTAGCAGCGGCCCGCAAGGGCATCAACTTTGCCGGTCGAGCGGGACCCACTTCGGGTAATGCACGCTTGACGGCGTGATTCGTGACGGCCAAGAGGCTCACCACCATCGCGCCCCACCGGCTTCTGTCCAAATTTTTGCGTTTTCAAATGCGGGAGAAAAAGGGGCCGGGAACGTGTGAAAAAATCGGTTTTATCAATTTTGCAATCTTGCAGTTTCAATGGTTTACATTGTGGATAACGGGGCGAAATTCGATTTTTTCACACGTTCCGGGTACCTTTAATAATTGTGTGATAGGATGCCGTCATGGGCAGGGTCAGGCGAGTTGATGTTGGCGGCATCATCTACCACGTTCTGAACCGTGCGAACCTCCGTTCCCGGCTTTTCAAGAGGCCCGCAGACTATCGAGATTTCCTCGCCATCGTGGAGGAAAGCCTGGCTCGCGCGCCCATGCGCCTTCTGGCTTACTGCCTGATGCCGGATCACTGGCACCTGGTGCTCTACCCGCGGGCGGACGGCGATCTCTCGAAATTCCTGAAACGCATTACTCTGACCCACACGCAGCGTTATCACTCGAAAACCCGGACGGCCGGGTACGGTCACGTCTATCAGGGCCGCTATCATTCCCTTCCCGTAGAATCCGACCGCCATTTCCGCGCCTTGGTTCGCTATGTGGAAAGAAACGCGAAGCGCGCCGCTCTGGTGAAGAAGGCCGGGGACTGGCCCTGGTCGAGCGCTTACGCGCGGCTTTACGGGGACGAAAAGCAAAAGAAGCTGCTCAGCCCGTGGCCGCTGGCCGAGCCGCGCCATTATCAGCAATGGCTCAACAAATCACAGGGCAAGGAAGAAGTCGAAAATATCCGGCATGCTATCAAGAGAAGCCGGCCTTACGGTTCGGAGAAATGGGTCTTGAAAACTGTGGCGAAATTCGGACTGGAAAACACGATGCGCCGTAGTGGCCGCCCCAAGAAAGTTTCCTGACCTTTTCTTCCGTGAGTCCCCGGCTCGCAACGACAGCGTTACTCTTTCTGCATGAAAACAGGGTTGTACGGGCGGATCGTTTTTGGCGCGGCGGCGGCGCTGTTCGGCCTCATCGCCCTGATGTGGCGCGACTCGGACACCTGGCAAACCCTGCGTCAGATCTGGAGCGTGCCTTTCGGCGCCCTCATCGGCGGCTGTCTCATGACCGCTCAAATCACCGGTGGGATGGGAATGCAATACCCGGATGTTGCCCACGCAGGGAGGGACCAAGGAGACCTGCCGGGAAATCTCCCAACAGCCATCCAGGACGACATAAATAAATGCGCATTCGGTGGTAGCAGGGTAGCGCAATCTCATGGAGCGTGGACGGCAGCCGGTTGAGACAATCCATGCGCTCCGGCGCCTTGCTGCAGTTTTCTGCGAGCTGCGGTGGAACGATCGATGCCATGCCTCCATTGATTAGAGCCAAGCTGTCGCCATCAAGTCAAGGCGGGGACTCAGCATGACAGACCAAGTGGCTCTGCCCCAAATAAAAGCACCCGCATCGCATCGGTACGGTTTGGGAACCGCCGTGCACATACGGGCCTTTCAACCACCCGCGGAGGGTCGGGAGCAACGGGCCGGGCGCAGCGGTTGTCGCAGGTAGGCATTTCCATTACCATGGCAAGGCTGGGAAGTAACAAGCCCCCTTTGGGAGTTTCCTCGTGATGAACTGCATGGCCCGCGCCCGCGCGCTGTTTCTGCCGATCATTCTCACTTTGCTGGCCGGCCACGCCGCGGCGCAGGACGCCTCGCTCGACGCCCTGCTGGAATCGGTTGCGGGCGCCCACGGAATCCGGCAAGTGGCTATTTCTCCCGATGGCCAGCGGGTGGCCTGGGTTGATGATGGCAGCACCGCGACGCCGCGGGGGATTTATGTTTGCACGCTGGCGTCAGCCGCCACCACCCGCCGCCACGTCACCGCCAGCGGTGACGATACGGCGTCGGAAGAGGATGAAATCGCCTGGTCGCCCGATAGCCGCCAATTGGCCTTTCTCTCCAACGCCCAGACCTCCGACCAGGTGCAACTCTACGTGGCCAACGTAACGGGCGGCGAAGCGCGCAAGCTGACCGATCTGAAGGGATCGATGAACTCTCCAGCCTGGTCCCCCGACGGCAAAACGCTGGCGCTGCTGTTCACCGAAAACGCTCCGCGCCTTCCCGGCCCTCTCGAGCCTATGCCCCCCCCGTCCGGCGTGATCGGAGGCAAAATCTACGAACAGCGACTGACCACCGTGGACGTGGCGACACGAGCTACCCGGCAAATCTCTCCCGCGGATATGTACGTCTATGAATACGACTGGTCGCCGGATGGGAGGAAAATCGCAGCCGTCGCCGCTCATGGTGCGGGCGACGGCAATTGGTATGTGGCGGAGATTTACACCCTCGCAGTGGATTCCGGAGAGATGAAATCCATTCACAAGCCGTCCCTGCAAGTGGCCTCGCCCCGCTGGTCTCCCGACGGAAGCAGCATCGCGTTTATCGCAGGCCTGATGAGCGACGAAGGATCCACGGGGGGCGACCTTTTTCTGACTCCTGCCGCCGGCGGGCCGGTTCGCAACCTGACGCCCGGCATCCGGGCGTCCGTGAGCGGGTTTGCCTGGCGGAAGGGGGGCGAAATCCTGCTGTTGGAGAGTGCCGATGGCTCGAGCGCCCTGGCCGCGCTCAATGTGGGGAGCGGCGAGGTCACCCACCTCTGGAGCAGGCCGGAAACGCTCTCCCTGGGCTGGTCGAATTCCGGCCTCTCCCTGGCGAGCGACGGCAAGACCCTGGCGACCGTGCGCGAGTCCTTTTCTGACCCGCCCGAGGTTTGGGCCGGACCCATCGGCGCATGGAAGCAGGTGACCTCCCATCCGCGGAGCCAACCCGCGGGATGGGGAGGGTCGGAGAGCATCCATTGGGCGAACGAGGGGTTCAATATTCAGGGCTGGCTGACATATCCCCGCGACTACGACCCTGCGCGCCGCTATCCCCTGCTGGTGGAAGTGCACGGCGGCCCGGGCGCCATGGCGCGCCCCGCGTGGCCCATTTCGCTTTTTGACTTCACCCTCTTTTCCCACTACGGTTATTTCGTGTTGCGGCCGAACCCGCGCGGCAGCTTCGGCCAGGGCGAAGCCTTTACGCGCGGCAACGTGCGCGACTTTGGCTATGGGGATCTGCGCGATATCCTCGCGGGAGTAAACTATGTCGTGAAGCATTTCCCCGTGGATAACGACTCTGTAGGCATCGGCGGCTGGAGCTACGGAGGGTACATGACAATGTGGGCCGTCACCCAGACCCATCGCTTCCGGGCGGCGGTGGCGGGGGCCGGCATCGCGAACTGGCAAAGCTACTACGGAGAAA
>DATJVT010000622.1:0-7470 GCA_035501695.1 Terriglobia bacterium
ACGAAGGTCTTTTCCTTTTGTATCGGCCCTCCTAGCGAAAAACCAAACTGATTGCGCCGGAAGGGAGGAGCGGAACCCTGATCGAAGTAATTGGGCGAGTCCAGGGCATTGTTACGCAGGAACTCGAAGGCTGCCCCGTGCCACATGTTGCTCCCCGATTGGGTCGCGATGATCACCTGACCACCCGGCCGTTTGCCATATTCGGCGCCATAGGAGTCGCGCAAAACATTGAATTCTCGCACCGCATCCACGCCTAGCAACTGCTGGCTGGCCCCCCCCGGCTGCATGTTGTTCTCGGCCGCGCCCGTGAACTCGACTCCATTAAGGAGAAACAGATTCTGTTGCGGACGATTTCCCGAGACCGCGAAATTGTTGCCGGTTGTGGAATTGGATATTCCCACCCCGCCCGTTTTCTCCCAGGTGAAATTGACGATGCCGGGATTCAACGTGAGCAGCAGATCGTAGCTGCGTCCGTTCAGCGGCAGGTCTTTGACCTGCTCTTCACCCACCCAACCTGCCACGTTCGCCGTGGTCAAACTTACCACTGGCGCGTCCGAGTTTATCCTGACCTGCTGGGATATCGGCCCGAGGCGCAGAGTTAAATCCACTCGCGCCTCCTCCCCGACCAAAAGATGGACGCCCGTCTGGATCTGTTCCGCAAATCCCTGCTTGCTCGCGTGTACCTCGTACACCCCAACCGGAAGCTCGGATACCTGGTACGTGCCCGCCTCGGCCGTTGTGGTGGTGCGGATGGCGCCCGTCTCCAGGTTCTTCACCTTGATAGCGACGACCCCAACCCGTCCTCCGGATTGGTCGGTAACCGTCCCCGAAATCATCGCGCCGACCTGCCCGAATAGCGACGCAGAAAACAGAAGGAGAAGTACTGTCAGCCGCCCGACAACCTTGCCTGTTTTGGGCACGGCAAACCGGCGCCGCGGCCGGACCGGAATCGAAGGGGACGGGGAATGGAGTTGTCCTGCCTCGAGCTTCATTTTGTGTCTCCCAGGAGCGGGTTCTCGCACATGCGTGTCTGCTCCAACCGATTGCAACTCTCTCCCGCCGGAGTCTCGATCACCTCAAGAAACTGGTGGGACGGAGAAGTCCGCGGAAACCGTGATAATTATGTCTTAAACGAAACGATACGGCCCTGGATAAAAAGTATAATCGATTTAATACGGTATGTCTATATTGCGGTACTTGTTTAGGCGAAAAAGAACAGGGGGGAGAAGATATCGTCAGAAGTTCGGCGGCCCTGAGGCAATAATCATCACTTCGGTGGCCTTGATCAAAGCTGCAGCCGGTTGCCCTTTTTTGAGATTGAGGTCGCGGCAGGCCTCGCTTGTGATGATCGAGGTGATGTTCTGGCCGCCGATATCCAATACGACTTTGGCCAGCAATCCTACAATTTTGACCTTGGTCACGCGCCCGATGAGCTGGTTTCGGCCGCTGATAAAGTGCTCAAGCGCCTTGGGCGGGCTCATTGCCGGCAAGGGCTTCTTGGTGGAGCGCCGGGCTTTGCCGAAGAAGGCGAGGCGATCGATTTCGGTGCGGGGAATCCGGTGGTGCCCGCCAGCGGTGCGAACTGATTTTATCTTGCGATGATAGATCCACTGCTTGAGGGTTGGATAGCTGATCCCCAACTCGCGGGCGGCATCTTGCACTTTAAGCAGTTCCACGGTCTCCCCCCGGAAAACCCATACAATCGCAGGCCACCACTCTAACCGATCGTGGGAGCGCGGTTCAAGTTGGTGTGGGGCTAGACTGGCGAGAAGTTCAATATTCCGCGCCGAGATTCTGCTTGACAAACCACTCGGGAATGAATATAAGCATCCGTGTACGTACACGAATTCAATCCTGTTAACCTAAGAATCGTTCCGCAAGGCTGAAGTCTGGCAAGATTGAGGGTCGGGTTTTCCTAGCGTCTTGGGCCCGGGCTCCATAACGAAATCCAGCCCGGAAGGGAAAGGAGCTGTGCTATGAGAAACCTGTGCCGTCGCCGGCAAACATCGGCGGTGCCAGCTGCGCTTATTTTCTTCATCTGCCTGGCTGGGCAATACCTGTTTGGACAAGTTGATACCGGGACATTGCTCGGAACTGTAAAGGACCAGTCGGGTGCGGTTATCCCCGGTGTCCGTGTAACCCTTACCAACGAGGGCACGTCCTTCACCCTGAATACCACAACGACCGCGGACGGCTCTTACATATTTACCCCTATTAAAATTGGCCGATACAGGGTCGAAGCCGAGTTCACGGGCTTTCAGAAATCCGTAAGAACAGGCATTGACGTAAACATTCAAGCCCAAATTGTGGTGGACTTCGTTCTGGTCCCCGGAGCGGTGACACAGACGGTGGAGGTCACCGGCCAGGCGCCGCTGCTCCAGACGCAGAATGGTTCAGTCGGCCAGGTCGTAAACGCCAACGCGATAAACGAATTGCCGTTGAACGGAAGGAACTTCAACTTTCTGGCGCGACTCACTGCCGGTGTTACCCGAGGACAACCCGACACGCGGGGACTCGACGCCAACGGTTGGTTTGCCGCCAACGGGACACGGCCGGCCCAGAACAACATGCTCCTGGACGGTATCGACAACAACAGTAATAACGTGGATTTCTTAAATGGCGCTGCTTATGTTCTCAAGCCCCCTGTTGATGCTATCGGGGAGTTCAAGCTGCAGACCAATTCCTTCGGGGCCGAATTTGGCCGGGCCGGCGGAGCGGTCTTGAATGCCAGCCTTAAGACCGGCACCAACCAGTTCCACGGAGATGCCTGGGAATTTGTCCGCAACGACAAGTTTGACGCGGCGGACTTTTTCCAGAATGCCGCGAACGAGCCGAAGGGCGAATTCCGCCGGAACCAGTTCGGCGGTACCATCGGCGGACCCATCATAAAGAACAAACTCTTCTTTTTTGGTGACTACGAGGGAACGCGCGTCCGCCAGGCGACTCCCTGGATTGCAACGGTTCCGACAGCGACAGAGGTTTCCAGCGGATATACCGATTTCCGGGACTTAGTCACTGGTCAGACAGGCACGGCAGGGACGGACTTGCTCGGCCGTACCTTCCCGCTGGGCTCGATTATGGATCCTGCCACTACCCGTCCCGTGACTGCTGGCCAAATAGATCCGGTATCCGGGATCATGGCGACAGGTACCGGATACGTTCGCGACCAGATTTCCTGCAATGCCATCGCGAATACCATCTGCCCTGGCCGGCTGGACCCGAATTCCATCAAGTTGCTTCAACTCATGCCGGCTCCGACGTCCGGCGGGATTTACAACAATTACGCCCGTAGTCCGGTGGGTACGGATACGGCCAATCAATTCGACACCCGCGTGGATATGAACTTCAGCGACAAGGATCAGGTCTTCGTTCGCTACAGTTTCTCCAACGAACCGTCCTTTAAGCCAGGGCCGTTCACCGGTTATGCCGATGGCGGTGGGTTCAACCAGGGAACCCAGGCGAACCGAAACCAGGGTGCCGGCCTGAGCTGGACCCATTCCTTCTCACCTACCTTGATTAACGAGGCCAGAATCGGGTTCAATCGGGAGCATGTGTACCGGGTGCAGCCCTACGGCGATGATACCTCCGACATTCCAAGCCAATTTGGGATTCAGGGAATCCCCCAGATTAAAGGGAACGGAGGTCTCCCAACCATCCTGATTGGCGGAACCGGTCTGGGGGCTAATCCCAACGTGCTCGGTCAACTGGGGTCGGCAGAGTGGCTGGTCAGCGAGAGGTTCAGCAGCACCTATCAGATCACCGAGAACCTGACGAAAGTCTACAAGTCGCATACTTTCAAGGGGGGAGTGGAAATCCAGCACGTCTCGCTCCCATGGACCGCGCCACCTTACTCACGCGGAGAGTTCGACTTCTCGGGGAACTTCACGTCCATTCTTCCCAACAGTACGGATACGAGCACCGGACGAGCGCAACTGCTCCTCTTGCCTCAACCCGCCACCTACGCGGGGGGAGTCAGCAATATCGGAGGCGCGAATGGTGTCGATGCGTCCAACTTCGGCAGCCTCGCCCCTTACAAAAACTATTACGGCTTCTATTTCCAGGATGACTGGAAGGTGACGCCGAAGTTCACGCTCAACCTGGGCCTTCGCTGGGATTTCTTCGGCGCGGTGGGAGACAATTATGGCGCCCAGGGCAATTTCGTTCCCGGCCCGCCGGGCAACGGGGCGGAATTCCTGGTACCCACCCGGCGCAAGAGCGATCAGCTTTCGCCGTCTTTTGTTACCCTGCTCCAGGCGGACGGCATCAGCCTAAAGTACACCGACAGCTACGGAGCAGGCTTGATCAATACCCAGAAAACGAACTTTGCTCCCCGCTTTGGAATCGCCTACCAGCTTACTCCGAAGCTCGTCCTGCGGGGTGGGTATGGGATCTTCTACGGTGGGTTTGAAAACCGTGGTGGATACCCCGCTTTGGGTTACAATTACCCCTTCCAGTTTACGTTCAGCTTCCCCAGCGCCAATGCCTGGACACCGGTAACCTATTCGGACGGTCAAATTGGCACGTTGGAACGGGGCTTCTTGAGCATCCCGCTCAGCCCTGCTTTGGTTGAGGCAGAAGGCTTGGCGTTCCGGGGCATTCAGCTCAACTACATCACTCCCTACATCCAGTCGTTCAACCTGGCGACGCAGTACCAGTTGAGTACCAACGATACGGTCGAAATCGCCTATGTCGGCTCGCTCGGCCGTCATATCGAATCCTTCCCGGGGACGAATAACACTCCCGAGGTGCTGCCTCCCGGGACCAATCCTCAGTTGTATGTTGCCTACCCCGATTTCGCTCGGGGCGAACCTTTCGCCACAACCCAGACCAACAGTTACTATCATTCTCTTCAGACCAAGTACACGCGGCGCCTGGCCAAAGGACTGGACATGCTGGCCGCGTTCACTTGGGCAAAAACCATGACCAATGCTGGCGACCTTTTGAGTGGCGGCGGTGTGGCAGGCTTCCGGGCACCGGGCATTCCGGGGTTTGGAGTAGAAAAGGATTACGGACTCGCAGATTTCGACATCCGGAAGGCCTTCTCCCTGAGCGGAACCTATCAATTGCCGTTTGGCCACGGCCAAAAGTTCCTTTCGAATAGCGGGAAGGTCGCGAACGGCTTTCTGGGAGGATGGGTCACGAACTACATTCTGACGCTGACCGACGGCCCGCCCCAGACCGTCAGTTGCGTCACTTACGGGGCAGCAGGAGTAGGTTGCTACGCCTTGCTGGTCCCGGGCCAGGATAGGATTGGCGGACTACACAACGTCAATCAGTGGGCGAATCCTGCCGCCTTTACCGACCCGCCCGCCGCAACCTCCATTGGGCAGACTGACTTCGCCCCGCTGGGGGGGATGGGTACACAACTCATCGGCCCAGGGTTCCACCGCTTCGATTGGTCGCTCTTTAAGCAGTTCCAGACCACGGAACGCACTCGGCTGGAGATACGCGCCGAATTCTTCAATCTCACGAACCATCCCAACTTTGCTTTGCCGAGTAACACCAACTATCACAATACTTCACTCTTCGGACAGATCACCTCGACGACGGATAGCCCGAACGACCCAAGGCAAATCCAGTTCGCAGTGAAGTTCTATTTCTAAACCCACGCATTGCCCGATAGAATGCGCTAACCACGAGGGGCGGCCCAGCAAGGGCCGCCCCCTTCTTCAGTGGCCCGACTCATGCTTTCACCGAATGCCACCTTCCAAGCCTGAACCAGGGTGGTATGATTCTGCCCGCACCGCTCAACTCGTCCTGCAAATTACCAAGCGGTCCCGATCCATGATAATTGCAGGGAGTTGGTGCCTGAGAACAGGGATGCAGATGGCAGGGACCCACACGTGCCAGCGCGCTGCAAGAGGGACAAAGCCACCAGGGCAGCTGACTCGAAAAGATAGAACGAGGGTATCGTTCCTTTTGCCCTGGCTGGCGTTCCTGATCCAGACGGGGAACCCAGCGAGCGCCTGGCAGGGCCAACCCGGCCCACAGGCCCAAATCGAAATCACCCTGAAGCAAGCTGCGCAGAGTAATCCCCGGAGTTTTGAGGCCAATCATCGCCTGGGTGAATTCTACCTGCAAATGGGGAGACTGAAAGCGGGCATTCCCTATCTGGAGAAAGCCCAGATTGTCGACCCGACACATTACGTAAACGGCTACGATTTGGCGCTCGCCTATTTTGAATCGGGTGATCTCGCAAGCGCCCGCCGGCAGATCCGGGGAATGCTGGAGCGGCAGGACAGGGCGGAACTCCACAATTTGCTGGGTGATGTGGAAGAGAAGGCGGGGGATTTTGCGGCAGCCAGCCAGCAATACCAACTCGCCGCCCAAATGGACCCCTCGGAAGCGAATATATTCGATTGGGGTAACGAACTCCTTCTGCATCGGGGATTTGATCCCGCTTTGAAAGTATTTACGAGCGGAGTGGCCCGCTACCCACTATCATCCCGATTGCACATCAGCCTGGCCATTGCCTATTACTCTCAAAACCTCTACGACGATGCCGCCCGTGAACTCTGTCGAGCCGCCGACCTTGCACCCTCCGACCCGCGCCCCTATCTCTTTCTCGGGCAGATGTTCGACATCTCTGTGAAAGAGGCGGATGAAGTCACCCGGCGCTTGCGGCGATTCGCGGAAACTCAGCCCAACAATGCCCGCGCCAACTACTATTACGCGCTGAGTCTATGGAAAGGCCAGCGGGGTCAGGCAACGCCGACGCCCCAGGTCGACAAAGAGGAGATCGCAAGGCTGCTCCGGCGCGCTATATCTCTTGATCCCGAGTTTCCCGACCCCCGCTTCCAACTCGGCGTTCTGTACGCGGAAGGAGCGAAGTACCCCGAGGCGGTTGATGAATACCAGGCGGCCATAAAACTCAAGCCTGACTATGCTGAAGCTCACTATCACCTCGCGCAGGCATACTCGCACCAAGGGCAGAAGGACCTGGCCAAAAAAGAGTTTGATCTCTACCAGCAATTGCACCAGAAAAGTTTGGCAGAGGACGAGGTGAGGCGCAGGCGGATCGGCCAGTTGGTATACAGTCTCCAGGAAACCCCATCTCCCCCCTGATTCCCTAAGTTGGAGGTTCTGCATGAAACCCACTCGCCGGCAATTCCTCACGGTCAGTCTCTCCGCGCCCCTTGCGATGGCGTGGGAACTCTCTTCCGGGAGAACCCCTGTCGCCAGCGACTCAAACAATGGCTGGCAGCGGTTCCCAAGGCCCGAAATTATCCGCTACGACGCGAACTGCTTCACGCTGCATGACCAGGACACCTTCCTGTTCGGGGCGGAATTCCACTATCCGCGGTGTCCTCGGGAACTTTGGCGGGATCGCTTTCTGAAACTGCACCGCGCCGGCTTCAATACTGTGGAAACCATGGTTTTCTGGAATTACCACGAGCGCGAGCAAGGCCACTTCGACTTTAAGGAATTCGAGGATTTTCTCAGGCTCGCGCAGGAGATGGGATTCTGGGT
>DATJVT010000623.1:0-9784 GCA_035501695.1 Terriglobia bacterium
GCTGTCGAGGACGGGAACATTCTTGTAGAGCCGGGTCACAAAGTCCCGGGCCGCGGCCTGGGTGCCGCCATTATGGTCCAGTGCATATCCCCAAGCCGCGAGAAAATTCCACCGCGCGCCCCCCGAAGTCTTGGGGTTCGGTGTGATGACCTGCACCCCCGGCCGCACAACGTCGTCCCAGTCTCGGATCTGTTTGGGATTTCCTTTGCGGACCAAAAACACGATCGTAGAGGTATAAGGCGCGCTGTTGTCGGGAAGGCGTGATTGCCAGTTCTCCGGCAGCAGCCGGGCCTGCTGGGCAATAGCGTCAATGTCATAGGCCAAGCCCAGGGTCACGACATCCGCCTCAAGGCCATCGATCACGGCTCGCGCCTGCTTGCCTGATCCGCCGTGCGATTGGTTGATGGTTAACGCCTGGCCGGTTTTGGCCTTCCACTGTTCGGCAAATGCCTGGTTGACTGCCTGGTATAATTCGCGCGTCGGGTCGTAGGACACATTCAACAACTTGAGTTCGGGTGGCCCAGCCCGGCCTACCCCCACGAACGCGCCAAGAGCGCAAACGATTACGCCACCCACTGCCCCGATTCGTCTCATTTCTCTCCTCTTCCAGCTAAAAGTAGTAGTCGGCGAAGCCGTATGGATAAGAAGCGTTTGAGCCCGGAGAGTTCTGTTTGAGGAAATCTCCGGCGACCAAATGTCCGAAGCCGGCCCCGATCTGCAAGCGACTATTGACATCGTAGGTCCCGTAAATGTCACCTTCCTTGCCGATGTCCTTGCTGCGCGCCCCACCCTTGGGGACCTTCACCAAAACGGCTCCCGTGTTGTCGTACAAACTGTCGTACCGGCTGGCCAGTGACAGATCGCTCCAAACCAAATAGACCCTCATTTTCTTTGCCGGTTTGAAATCAAATCCCGGTTTCAGGTCCGCGATGTTCTGTTCGCCGACGAGATCCGTAAGGCGGCGCCATTGGTGAGTGGTGGGATAGAGCTGATCGAAGGTTCCCATTACGGAACCGCCGATGGCTTTGTTTCCACTTGCGTAGTTGTAATCGAACGAGAACCGCGGTTGGAACCGAGTCTTCCCAATCGTGTATCCAAGAACGCCGTACCCCGCCCAGGCATGGATCGAGTCGGCAGCATAATGGCCCGACTGGATGGAATAGCGCGCCCGGTAATCAAAGCCCCACGGAATCGTGCCGGACCACCGCAGTCCTGTGGTGTAATTGCGCTCGTTGCCCGTCAACTTGTTGTAGCCAGTCACGCTGGGGGCGGTCTTCAAATAGACGTATGGCTCGAGGCTGGATTTGGGTATCAACTTCGTCAGGGCAAGGTTCACCCCGTAGAAGTTGCGGCCCGCCTGAACCGCGTCCCAGCTCGTCAGATAGTTCTTGACTACGGAGGCGGCAAAAACGTCGAGCACGGCGCCGATGTCCTGCGTCCCGAGGGTCAGCCGGGCGGCGTCAAATGACCGGGAGGCGTTCGACCACAGGCTCCTGGCAATCAGGCGCTCGTCGCCAAAGTAGATCTCCTGGCGACCGGTCTTGAGATCGAACCAGCCGTGTTCGCCGTTGCGGAATTCGATGTAAGCCTGATTGAGGTCGAACACGTCCTTCATGGAACTGGTCACGTTCTTGGGATTGGCCCCGATCACTTCCGAGTCGCGCGCCTGAACGAAACCGTGAAGCCAGGAGGTGGGAGTGATATCCAAGCCGATGCGGGTCCGCAAAAGCCCATAGGCGTCGTCGTGGCCGGGCTTGAAACCGTAACCGGTGCGCCCTTCCTCCCGATTGCGGAACTCGCCGCTGAGGTGTAGCCAGTGGGGCAGAAGCTCATTCAGGTACACGGCCGGCGTCCAAGCAGCTTTCGGATCGGCGGAATGCGCGGGGGCCGGGCTGGAGGAATTTTCCGGCTGCGCTGCGGCAGCATTGCCACTGGCGGATGCCGAAGCAGGATTGTCGGTCGCCTTGCTGGCCTGCTCCGAAAGGGTCGCCGACTGGATCGAGGAGCCCGGCGCTGCCGCGGGCCGCGCGCCCTGGTTGGAGGCGGGATCGCCTTCCCCGGCCAAGAGCGGCGAGCCACCGAGGCAGCAAAGCACGAGCAGCCATGCGCCTGTCTTCAGCAGGCCTTGGATTTCCGTTGCAGCACGTCGTCGAATTGACATATTCCCTCCCTCACATTTTTGCAAGCCATCTCCACCGAAGCGGAGCCTGCATAGGGTTCCTCGCGGAGGATGCTGTGAATCGGCCCCGGTTCCGCAAAAGGAAAAATGTTGTTTATTTGCCCTATCGAACTACTAGGGTATAAGAAGCCGCCGGGACTGTCAACAAGAAAATTATAAAGTCTATCGGGATGGTGGACTAAGAGGCAAGGCGGCGAACTGGGACGCCTTCCGGTGCGGGCGCACGCCGCACAGACGACGGGCCATCCGGAAAAGCACGGGAGGGACAGCCGTCTTCCCGGCCTGCCGGAGCGCTCCCGGCGGACGGGTCTTTCATCCGGAGCCGGATCCCGGCGCCCTTCAGGCTGCTGCGCCCGCCGCGGGGGCATTCCTGCCGTCCCGCCAAAGCGTTACCGCCAAAGAGTCTCTTGACATGGGGCGGGGAAAGCCTTAGTAAGTATTAGGCATATGAAGATCTCAAAGAAGGGCCTTTATGCGCTGGAAGCAATGATCAGGCTGGCGCGCAACTATCCTCAACCCACGAAGATTTCGCACATTGCCGCCGCTGACGACATACCCCAGAAATTTCTGGAGCTGATTCTCCTGGACCTGAAGACGGCGCGCTTTGTCGGCAGCCTGCGCGGCGCGCAAGGAGGATACCTGCTGCGGAAACCACCCAAGGAGATCTTCCTCGGGGAGATCATCCGGGCCATCGACGGGCCGCTGGCTCCCCTCGCCGACAACGAGTCGCTAAAAAGGCTGGTGAAGGCCGATAAGAAGCACAGTGCTCTTTACCGGGTGTTTCTCGAAGTTCGCGACGCAACCGCGAGAATTCTGGACCATGCCTCTCTGGCACAACTGACGGGCCGCCCCCGGCACCCCTCCGGTTCTTAATCGGGAATGTATGCGTCGAGCTGTGGGACGATCTTATCGGCGAAGGCCACGGCCCTCTGCTGCGCCCCGGAAAGCGCCTCGTTCGGGATCACCGGCGTCACAATCCGGACAAACCCTCCGTCACTCCGATTCAATCGGATCAGGTTGATCATGAGATAGAATTTGGCCCAGTACTCACTCGCAATCACCCGCCCGCAAGACTGGTACCAATAGAGAACCAGGTCGCGGTTACCGGCACGTTCAACCAGATAGCGGTTCACCGTCAGCGTCCCGCCTGTGGGGCGCGACAGTCGCAAAAGTCCGTGTTCCACCGGCGACCAACCCCACCCGGGAAGACAATGCTGCGGCGAATGCACCGTGTTGCCCGCCACCTGCGATGGGAAGAAGGCAAGGAATAGGTCGAGCGGGGGATCACTCTCTCCACGCGTATAGTGTCGCTGCAGGAAGTCGCCCTTCCCCAGGCTCTCCAGAACGTCTTCGGAGATGGGCACATCGGTCCCCAGCCATTCACCCGCCTGCAAGGGGAAAGCGGATAGTTGCCGGTAGGGCGGAATTCGTTCCGGTCCCGTCCGCGAATGAAGGAAAGCTCCCGCTACCATTAACAGCGCAAGAGGGGGCAGCATGCGCAGCCAGGAAGATCTCATGCCGGTTTCCCCCTAAGCCCCGGAGCTCGCAGACACAACAGCCCGTGAACAAGCAGGAACATGATAAAGGCCAGGGAGACCATGAATAAGCCTTCAAATGTATGGATAAACCCTTCGGCCATCTCCGCACCCCAGCGTTGGGCCATCAAACCCGTTACGGCGATGCGCAAACCGTTGGCCGCGATGGCAATGGGGACAGCCGCTACGACCAGGGCGATGCGCCGCCAGACACGCGGCTCGCGAAAGTAGCCGTAGATGACCGCCAGGGTTACCATTGTCAAGAGCGACCGGATGCTGCTGCATGCTTGCGCCACTTCCAGGGACAAGGCAGGGAGCGAGAGGACGTTCCCTTCGCGCAACACGGGAATGCCGCAAGCGACGAGAACCGCATGGGCCAATCTTGTGGCCAATATCTGAAGCGGGTAGGTCAATTGGCCGATCAGGAGCGTCGGGATGGGAATCATCAAAAACAGACACGCCCACGGAAATAGGATGGCACGGAAGCAGCGCCACCCTCGAAAATAAATGGCCAGCCCGGCAATCAGAATCACAAGAGAGGAACGTGAAAGGAAAAGATCCGCCCCCAAAACTCCCACGATCAGAATAGAGAGGGCCAAAGCCACGATCAGTAGCCCGTGCCAGGTGGGTTTGGCAGGCAGCGACGCCCATCGTGTCCGGTTTTTCCATAGGACATAGCCGGAAAAGACCGGAACGAAGAAACCATGCGATGCATTGGGGTCGGACCACCAATCCTGCGCCAGCCTGGTAAGAACGGAAAAGTATAGTATACCGATGGACATGATAAAGATTCCGGCCTGGATCCATCCTGCCCACCCATGACGCATGGGATCTTGCCGGTTCAGGAGTGTTGCAGAAGCAAGGGGAGGCTGACTGGCGACCATCGGTAATTTCCGTGTAACTTGGGTTCCCAACCCGACAAAGCATCATAGCACGACCTGTCAGGATTCGGTGCCGGGGGAGTTTGCAGGAGGATCTTTCGATCGGCGATAACTCCTGAAATTCCAAGCTCTTAAGTCCCTATATGGGTGGCGGTTTCGGTGCAAATGGCAAAGAAATAGATGACAAAATGCCTACTAAAATGTGTCGAAAATCAATAGAGTAAATATTCTCTATCAGCTATGAGTTGACAGGATAATTCTGTAACCTATTTTTTCCACTTGTAACTACGGCAAAGACTAGGTCATAATGGCCGTGTCAGGGAATACTCAACAATTCATATTAGGTGGAAGCGGCTTGGCTGATGGTGGCACGCTAGAGAGGCGACACGCTGCCCGATACAGGTTAAGGGCGGCCGTCGATTTCCATTGGGGCGCAAGCGAGGGGGCGGGTTGGACACGTGACATAAGCGTAAACGGAGCATATGTCGCATGCCCGATTGTTCCCCCGCTAGAAAAGACTATCGACATTGAAATCCGGTTCTCGCGAACCAGCAATGTCTACTCGGGTCTGAGGATGCACTCAAAGGGGTTAGTCGTGCGAGTGGATAAAGGGCTCAACAGTGGGTTTGCCGTGACCGCAAAGTTAAACCGCCTGGCGCGCCGGTCCCCTGGTAAGACTTAGGCCTGTGCACAAAGTGATAGGTGTTGATCCCACCCCAAAGAAGGTATTTTCACGGGGGCAGCCTGATCGACCCGAAATATTCGGTAGGCACTTCGGGGTCCTTTAGCCGGAGTCATCGAAGACGTTTACTGGTTAATATGGTGTCCGGCCAGTTGCCGGGCGCGTTTTCATGCTCGGACACGAACGACAATGAAATGCGGGGCGCCGGTTGGTCTGGCGATCTATGTTGGCATATCAGCCAACGGACTCCCTGCAAGGGTTCTCAGCAATCTGGATAGGCGAGTTAACGCTTGGGATCTCATCCCCGTCCTCTGAATACCCCCTGCGGGTAAGGGTTATCGGGAACGGACGCGATGGGACTGAGAAAGGCGAAGCCATGTCTTTTGAGAGTTGGGCCGTAGATCCGGAAATCCAACCCGAGCCCGAAGCTGATGAGATGCAGAATTGGTACGCCATTCAAACTCGCCCGCGGCACGAAAAGAGGGTAGACCAGGACTTGCGGGCCAAAGGCTTTTCGACCTTCCTTCCCACGGTTGAGCAAACGCATCAATGGACTGACAGGAAGAAGAAGGTCCAAGTGCCCCTGTTCGCGAGATACCTGTTCATCCGGTCTCTCTACAGGCCAGAGATCCATCATTCCGTAATCAGCCTTCCGGGGGTCAGTGGTTTCGTGGGAATCCGAGGGAGAGCCCTCCCCATTCCCGACTCGGAAATAGCGAACGTACAGCTTCTGTTAGCCCACAAGGTTCCTTTCGAGCCCTATCCCTTTATTAGGGTTGGGCAGAGGGTTCGCTGCCGGGGCGGCGCCCTGGAGGGGCTGGAGGGTATTCTAGTTTCCAAAAATAGAGATTACAGCGTGGTAATTTCCCTGGAATTACTTCAGCGCTCATTAGCGGTGCGAGTGGACGGGTACCACCTTGAACCGGTTGTGGAACCAATCCCGTCCCAGGCGACGCGTTACGTGCCCCCGCAATCGCTCGGCGAGAACCCTTTCAGAGCCTCGAGGCCCGCTTAGCCTTCCGTTGGAGCCGCAGTCGGTGCGGCCGGGAGAGGAGAACATGCGAAGAAGAGCACTAGAATGCAACTGTTATGGGGATTCGGGAGTTGGCAATTCTAAAGGGAGTCGTTTAACTTCCCGCTTCTGGACGCCGCCCATGAAGACCTTGTCGGTGATGCTCTTGGTTGCTTTGGTGGGTTTCCCCCAGATGTCGAGGGGGTCCAGCAAACGAGATCAAAAAGGCGCCCCGGAGCCGGCGGGCGGGCAGCCCCCTTCCGAGTACATTATCGGCCCCACTGACGTTCTTGACGTCAGCGTGTGGAAGGAGCCGGACATCTCCCGCACCGTCACCGTGAGGCCTGACGGGAAAATCTCCCTGCCCCTGGTAGGGGAGTTGGAAGCCTCCGGCAAAACGCCCGTGGAGCTCCAAGGAATCATCAGCCAGAAGCTGCAGCGCTATATCGACACGCCGGAAGTGACCGTCCTTATGCACGACGTCAAGAGCGGAGCGGTGGCCATATTTGGCAAGGTGGCGAAGCCGGGATCCTACCCGCTCAACCACCAGATGACAGTTTTGGACGTGATTGCTGCCGCCGGTGGGTTCAAGGACTATGCCAAGCTCACCCAGATTTACGTATTGCGCATCAATCCCGATGGCAGTACGGTCCGGTTCAAATTCAATTTCAAAGAGGTCATCAAAGGCCGTGACCTTTCTCAGAACATCACTCTCCTTCCACGCGACACCGTTTATGTTCCCTAAGGGATCAATGCGGCATTCCGAGCTCAGGCAGGAACCAGCCCGCGGGCGCTGGCGAAGGCTCCCGCGCCGCTGGGGACTGGCAGCGCTGGTGTTGCTCCTCGCTGGAACTGCGCGCCTTAATGCCCAGACCGCCGGGATGCCCGTGGGACAAACCCCCGGCATAACGTTGCCGTCTGAGGCTGAGGGGGGCGACTATTTGCTGGGCGCCGCGAAACTCTCGACGAGCTTCTCCGATAACGTCCTGCTGAGCAGCGAGAACCCCCAAAGTGACTTTATTTATGCCATCCAGCCAAGCTTTACGGTTGCCAAGACCATCGGGTGGATGCATATGACTTGGGACTTCGTTCCCGGGTATGTGAAGTACCAGCGAATCGCCCAGCGCGATCGATTGACGGGAGCGGTGGTAACGGACATCGACGCCAAGCCCACCGAACGCTGGAGTGTCCGGGTGCGGAACAATTATCAGGTCCGCAGAGATCCTCACTTTGGCGACTTCGCCGCTGAGCCCGTGTCGACCTATTTTCAAGGGACCGGCGGAGGCACCATCCTACCCCTCGCCGATCAAACCGTGGAAGAGGGAAACCTTGATGTTGCCTACCAGGCCGGGCCCGCCACCACGTTGGTGGGGAGCTTCTATTTCCGGGACTATAGTTATCAGCCTGTACCCGGCGTGGAAGTCTCGCAGTATCTCGTGAATTCGGTATCGGCGATTGGAAGAGGGCAATTCTTCCATCAGATCTCACCGCGGCTTGCCTTGGGAGCCGCCTATACTTATCAGGACATCTCCTATTCCTTCAGCAACCACACGGCGGGAGTTCGCGCCAGCGGCGCGGTAGGGGTAGGGACATTCAAGATCACACCCGCGATACAGCTCCAGTTTTTCGGGGGGCCGGATTTCTCCCAGGTTCAGAATCAGATACTGGTGGGGCTCGGGGGAACCTCTGTTTTTATTCCGGTGAACGAAAACGTCACCTCCGGGGCCGGGGGCGTTATCCTCGCGCTGCACAAGGACCGCAATAGCCTGCAAATCGCCGTGACTCGCGAGCTAAGCGGGGGGACGGGGTTTACGGCCGCCGCGGTCAGCAACAAGGCGGACCTCACGGTTCGCCATGAATTTTCCAACCGCTGGTATGGGGAGATAAGCAGCGAGTATGCGGTGTTGACGCCCCTGGGCTCCACCGGTTCGGGCTTCGATATTCACGCCCTGTCGATCCGGGCAGGTTTGACCCACAAATTCAACCAGCACTTCTCCATTGAAATCCAGGCCGCCCACGGAACGCAGGATCAGACCATGAATTCGGTGCTGAGACGGGTAAACGTGGACTTCGGCATGATTTCCCTGGATTATCAAATCAAGCACCCGATCGGATAAACAAACATGATGGAAAATGCTCCGAAGGACCCCTTTGCGTCCCCATCGATTAATTACTGGGAGATTATCTGCCGCCGGCGCTGGTGGTTGTTGGGAAGCCTGGTGGCCGGTTGGGTTTTGGCCTTTGTCGCAGGCAGGGTCATCCCTCCCACCTACACTTCTCACGCCGTAGTCCTGGTTTCGCACACGGGGATTCCCAACACTTATGTCGAGCTCAACGTTAAGGCCGATTTGGCCGAGCGCATGCGGAATATCTCCCAGCGAATCCTCGATCGCAACCACCTGGAAAAAATCATCGAGGACTATCACCTTTACCCGGACTTGCGCAACCGTCCCGATCCCGACCTCGCCGTCAGCACGATGCAGCGCCACATCCAGATTGACCCCTTACCGGCGGATGTTGCCGCGGCTCCCCAGGGAGCTTCGAATGAGGACGCGGCGCAGGCGGCACGCCGGGCCTTGGATCCCCAGAATGGCAAAACACCTGATGCCATCGCCTTTCGCCTTTCTTACTCCGCCCCCAATGGCGTTGTGGCACAACAGGTCACGGCGGAATTGGTCTCGCTCATGATCGAAGCGAACATGCAGGATCGACGCCGGGTGTCACAATCCACAACCGACTTTTTGCAATCCCAGGCTGCCCGGGTCATGAACCAAATGAACCTCCAGCAACAGCGGATTCAGGAATTCAAGTCCCACTACAACGGAGAACTGCCCGACCAGAAGGAAAGCAACATCCAGGCGATGTCCCAGTTGCAAAGCCGGCTGGCGTCCGCCCACGATGCCCTGGCTCGCGCTCAGCAGCAGAAGGTTTACCTGCAATCCCAGGAAGCCCAATACAAAGACCTCCAATCCGGCCTGATCGCGGATAAACCCACGGCCAACTCCCCGGAGGCCATCGACCAGCAACTCAGCAAGGTGCAAAAACAACTCGACGATCTTAAGGCGCGGTATACGGACGATTACCCCGATGTCCGGGCTCTGAAGAAGGAGATCGCGCGGTTGACGGCATCGAAAAATGCCCCCCTCAAGGCGGCGACCGCGCCGGTCAAGCAGACGAGCGACGATCCGACCTCGTCCGTTCCGCGCCCCACAACTTATGCCGAGCTTCAGGCCCTCTCTCCGATCCTTCAGGTGGAGAGCCAAATCAAATCCAACGAAGCTGAAATCGTAAACCGTCAGAACGAAGTCGCGGCCATCGAAAAGGAGATCGCCCATTATCAGAAGCTTTTGGATGAGGCCCCCTTGCGCGAACAAGAACTGCAAGGGCTGACATCCGGATTCGACCAATTTAAGGCGACCTATGATTCGCTCGCCTCCAAAAGCAGTCAATCGGAGCTTGCCACGAACCTGGAAAAGCACGATCAGGGCGAACTGT
>DATJVT010000624.1:0-5609 GCA_035501695.1 Terriglobia bacterium
GATTTCTGATCGATCTGGAAGACCGAACGGTGGAGCTCTCACCGCGGCAGGGATTCTTGGTCCCGAAAGGAGTGCGGCACCGCACGCGCGCCCTGGAACGAACCGTAATCCTGATGGTAGAGAACGCTGGGATCATTCCCACAGGAGACTGAGTCGGCGCCCCGTGCGCCATCAGGTCGCAATGGTCATTACCGCTTCCCGATTTGCTGGGCGAGCGTTTTTACCTTTTCCGCCAGGGCATCCAGCCGCGCCAGGCGGGCAACGGACTTCTTGAATTCAGCCATGGGCCGGCTGGGTGTTCCCCAGATGATGGATCCGCTGCGAACGATCTTGCCGGGCAGAACCCCGGCCTGGCCGCCGATCACCACCCGGTCTTCGATACGCGCGTGGTCCCCGACGCCCACTTGACCGGCCATCACGACGTAGTCGCCCACTTCGGTGCTGCCGGAAATTCCCGTCTGCGAAACAATAATGCAGTGGCGGCCGATCTTGACGTTGTGGGCGATCTGGACAAGATTGTCGATTTTGGTGCCCTGCCCGATCACGGTTGAGCCCAGGGACCCACGGTCTAACGTGGAGTTGCTGCCGATCTCCACGTCATCCTCAATGACAATCTTCCCCAATTGGGGGAACTTCACGTGCCGGCCTTCCGCCAGGACATACCCAAAGCCGTCCGACCCAATCACCACCCCGGCATGGAGAATGACGCGGTCCCCGATCTGGGCCCCGGGGTACACGGTGACTCGGGGATGCAAAGTGCAATGGGTTCCTATACGTGCCCCCGCGCCGAGGAAGACACCCGGACAAAGCCGGCTTCCTGCTCCTACAATGACACCGCTTTCAATCACCACATGGGCGCCCACCGAGCAGTCCGGCGCCACCACCGAGTCTTCCGCAACCACCGCGCTGGGGTGAATCCCTGACGGCGGAGGCGGAGCCGGATGTAGTTTTTCTGCAGCATGAATAAGGGCCAGCTTGGGATGACGCACCGCAATGGTGGTATGGCCGGGAAGTGACACGCCCTCCGGCACCAGCAGGCAACCGGCGCGTGAGGTTGCGGCTTGTTCGACCGCGCGAGAGCTTTCCACGTATGACAGGTCGTCGGGGCCCGCAGTTTCCAGGGCGGCCACGGATTGGATATCGCGCTCGGTGTCGCCGGCGGCAATCCCTCCCGCGATCTCGGCAATTTCAGAGACTCTCATGGTTCCCCCTAGAGAGGATAAAGCGGCGATTCTCCGGGTGGCCGGGTTTTCCAGCGCCGGTGTACCCATAACCACTGGTCAGGATAGCGGCGCGCGTAATCTTCAATCAGGCGAGTGAAGTTGGCCGTGTTCGCCCGGATCTCCTCTTCCGGATCGTCACACTTGATCCATTCAACGGGGTCGAAGCGCAAGCGGTACTTCTTCAATTTGGCATCCCAGATGACCAACCCCAGAACGATGGGGACCCCGGTCTTGCGCGCAACGCGGGCCGGCCCGGTGGTGGTGCAGGCCAGCTGGCCGAAGTAATTCACGAAAGCCCCTTCGTTAATCAGCATATTCTGATCAGTGAGCACGCCCACGGCATGACCTTGCGCAAACGCCCGCAGAACCCCTCGCGCAAATTCGCCCTTTTCAATTGCTTTGCCGCCACTCAGGCAGCGATAGTGATTAATGAGCCTGTCGATCAGGGGATTATCCAATTCCCGGACTACAAAATGGCAGGGATAACCGTATACGCCGTGAGCGAAGGATCCCAGTTCCCAGTTGCCAAAATGCGCGGTGAGAAATAGCACGCCGCGGCCCAGGCTTTGGGCCCGCTCGTAATTTTCAAAGCCATCATAAATGATCAGGCTTTCAATGTTGTGGCGATTCCAGTTGGGAAAATGGGCGAAATCGGCCAGCATCCGGCCGAAGCTCTGGAAGAGACCGTAAATGACCTCCCGGCGTTGGCGTTCGGTCCAATCCGGAAACGCCATCCGGAGGTTTAATAGCCCCACACGCCGGAGGCGAGGCCACAGGCGATAGCTCAACGCCGCCAATACTGCGCAGACTTTCCGGGCTAACCGGTGCGGGAGCCAGCCGAGTGTCTTGAGCGCTGCCAGCGCTGACCAGTATTGCAATCGCTGGTTAAAGGTGGCGTGGGGCCGGGAAGCGGCCTGTTCAGGCGGCGCGGGAATTTGAGGGGCGTTGTCAATCACCGCGGATTTCATTATATACAAATGAAAGGTCCCCAACCCCTACCGGTTCGTTTCTCCTCGCACCCCGGCGCGCGGCAGTACCATAATCGTCAGTTAGCGCTGAGCGAAAGGTTCTGAAGGAAGAAGTTAAGAACCTGATTCTCGTACTCCTTTCTCTCCGCTTCGGATGTCAGGCTGGACACTGAGTGCTCCATCACCAGCAAGCGCTTGGGCTGAGGCACCTGAGTGTAGAGTGTCTCTGTCATCGCCGCCAAAGGGGGGTTATCACGCCCGGAGATGAACAGCTTGGGGATATCCACGAGCTTGGAGAGGTTGGCAGTCATGGGGTAGGTGTCCCCTCCCAGGGAGGCGATGTGAAACTCGGCATCCGTGAGGCCGTGGAATATCCCGCTGGACCCCCCCAAGAGGGACTCGATCTGCGAATCGAACATCTTCTCCGGGGAGGTGTACGCCGAATCGACCACCAGAGCTCTCACCTTGGGGTTCGACTCCGCGGCCACCAGGGAGGCGTACCCACCCACCGACGCCCCAAAAAGACCAACCCGGTTGGGATTGACACGCGATTGCCTGACCACAGTCTCAATAGCGGAGAGCAGGTCGGAGGCTTGGCGCGGCCCCAAATCCGAACGGCTCTCTCCGGCCTTGGGTCCCTGAAAATTGAACAGGTACACATTGAAATGATTGTCGCGCAGGATACTTCCCAGCCATAAAAGGTCCGAGCGATTCGAATTGTAACCGTGGCAGAGAATGATGGCAGGCGCGCCCCGCAATCCGAAAAGGAGCCAACCTTCATGCTCCCCCCCGGAGCGGTCGGTGAAATTCAAAGAGGTGAAACTACTGAGCAGATAACTCTGGGGGTTGACCGCTTCCTCCGCGTTATTCGCCGTGATGACATGATAAGTGAGAACTCCCCCCACCCCAGCCAAAGCGAGAAAAATGACCACCCCCAGGACCAATCCACCCAGCAACAGCCGGAAGGGGAATCTCCTCGTTAAACTTGCGGGACCGCCAGCTACGAGTACTTTTCGACGCGCCATACCTCGGATGCTTCTCTGTTAGTAGACTCCGCGCCCCGGCAGGCAAACGGTTCGCAGATTCGAAATGCTATCACAACCGGTTTTTCTAGCCACAAGAACTTTTCCCAGGCATTTCCTCTCGAGCCGCCGGATTGCGATTTAGGGGAGGTTTTGCAATCGATGATTTTGTAAAAACAGGGGGAATCCCGGATTCTTTCCCCATTCTCGTGATTTCGTCCGGTGCCGGCCATTATGGGCACCATAAATTCAATGGATTGGACGAAAACCGAGGGCTTACGGTAACATCGATTTTGTGATGCAAAATCCACCAAGAGACCGAACCCGGCCCCTTGAGCGTGTTTCCTGCCGCCATGATGCCGTGCGGCACAATTCCGCCGCCTATGCTGGCCGCCAAACTAAGGCGATGGCCAGATAATCGCTCCGCCATCAAATTTTAACTGAATCGGAACATCGGCCGTAGCCAGGAAGGCCCAGACTATAGGAGCAGGAGGAGCTTTATGCAGGTTGTTATCCCGCCGGTCAAGCAGTACCTACTCGCAAGCGATTTCGACCAGACCTTGAGTTTCAACGATTCCGGCTTGGTTCTCAGCGAGTTGGTGGGAATCCCCGCCAAGGTTTTCGAAGCCAAAGTGGCCGCGCTGGCGATTCAAAACCTGGTACAACAGGGCGGTGAATTGGGTTATCTCTTGCTCCATGATCCCGACTATCGCGCCCGCCTCCGCAAAGACCAGTTGGGGCAAGCGGGAAAAGGGGTGCGGCTGAAGAAGAATATTCGGCAACTCTCGGAACTGCTCGCCAGCGCCATCCCGGGTTTTCATTTCGACTTCCACGTCATTTCCGCCGCCCCCCAGGAGGTGATTGAAGCCGCGCTGGAGAATATTATTCCCGCCGATCACATCCACGGCACACGATTGCAGTATGGCAGTTCCGGACGGGTGGAGTCCATCGTGCAAGTAAATGCCGGGTACGGAAAAGTGGCGGTGCTGGATGCTTTACAGAGGAAGTTTCAGGTTGGTCCCGACCGCATTCTCTACGTCGGAGACGGTGGATCCGACATCCATGTGATGCTGCACGTGAACCGGCGCGATGGCTTCACCATTGCTGTTTCACAGGGACGGCACATTGCCCCCATCGCCAAACGCACCGTCCTCAGCGACGACGCCCTGAGCATTATGGTCCCGATCCTGGAGGAAATCGCAGCCTGGGACACTCCTCGCATTCGGACTTTTTTTGAGGACCACGGATTGTTCATCCAGGAATGGGACCGGGTTCGCGCCGATTGGCTCACCATAACCCCACAGCCGTCGCCGGAACGAATACGTCCGGAAGGCTGATTTGTCTTCGCGCCTGATTCCCGGGTTTTGAATTAAAGTTGGAGCGTTGGCCTGATCCAGGCCGCCGATTCCGCGACCGGGCGGCGATGCCACCTACCTTCCCGTCGGCGGCACGCGGTCTTTTTCCGCCTTGATCCGCACCAGGCTGTAGGGCCGCTGCCTCAGAGTGTCGGTAAGTTCCTTGAGGTTCTCGCTGGTGACGCGGATGTTCTCCAGGGTTTCGTCCAGATTGCCGCGATTGGCTCCCAGCGTATCGTCAAGGTTATTGATCATCCGCTGCGCGTCGGCCAGCGAGGCTTGCAGGCGCAGGAGCGTCTTGCGAATCTCCTCGCGGTTCTCCACTACCAGGGCGTCCAGGTGATCGGTCAGTTTGTTGGCCTTGCTCACCGTCGCATCGAGGTTGTCAATGGCCGGGGACAGCTTGCCGCTTGCGGTTTCAAGGTTGGTCATTGTCTTGTCCATGTGCGGTTGGACTTCCTTCAGCATCTCGTCGGAATTGGCCAGAACCGAGCTGATGTGCTGCTGGTTTTCGGGACCTACAACGGCGTTCAGGTTCTTGATCAGGGCGTTGGCGTTATCCGTCAGCGCCAGGACGCGATCGTCCAGGTCATTAACCAGTTTTGTAGCATTAACAGTTATATTGTTAACGTTGTTAAATACGTCCGACAACTGTACGATTTCGACAGTGGGAATCTCGCTTCCCGGTGGCAGCAACGCCGCATCGCGAGTTCCGGGGGAGACTTCCAGGTAGTTCTCACCCAGGAAACCCAGCGACGAAATCCTTGCCTGCGAGTTGGACCGGATGGGGGTTCCGTCATCGACCTGCAGAGTAACCCGGATGCGGGTGGAGTCCTCCGGGTCGAGGGAGGTGTTTTTGATATCTCCCACCTTGAAACCACCGAAACGAACGGGACTGCCGGGTTCAAGCCCGCCTGCGAACTTAAAATAGGTGGCGTACTCGACCTTCTTCTTGCGGAGGAGATTTACGCCGCCTACAAAAACAAGCGCGAGAAGGAAGAGCACGGCCCCCGCCACCACCACCGCTCCGACCTTGATTTC
>DATJVT010000625.1:0-12249 GCA_035501695.1 Terriglobia bacterium
CGCAATCAGCGTCATCGCCGCGCGGGCCGTCCAAATCGAACACCCGAGGAGATGCCACACAAGCCCGAGATACACCGGGACCAGTGGGGTGTGCCCGGTGGGCAGCGTGGTGGCAGGTATCAGTAACCCGGAATGATAAAAGTCCAGCGCCGCGGGAATGTAATACCCTGCTTCGTCCCAAAAGTAGGGCAGACACAAGAGCGGGAGGTGCAACAAGAGCAGGATAACGAAGATGGCAAGGAAAACCAGCAGCGACTTGATGGCGGGGCGCATGAGGAAGCTAATTTACCAGCAGACGCACGGCGCAGAGAGTTGTTTTTCACGTCCGGGCTGCATGCGTTATGTAAAGGGCTGGTAAACATACCGGACAACGGGCTTCAACCGGCAGGGGGGTGAGGGTCAGTGGGCGGCTGCAGGTTTTTAGAGGTCTTTTCGGGTCCGCTCCATAACCGCTTTCCCGGCCTCTCTAAGCCGCGCCTGACCTTCTTGTCTTCGCAGGCGGAGGCGCTGCTCATGATCCCCACCACCGCTTCCTTTACGGGGATGTGGCAGTTGGCGCACGCCACGCCCACCTCGGAGTGCTTGCTGAGCTGCCAGTCGCGGATGGCGCTGCCCGTAATGCCTTTGTCCATATGACATTTTACGCAGGGACGGCTCTCCTGGGGGACTTTGTCCAAAACCAGGGATCCCGGCGTTGGCATTTGGGCAGAGCTGGAAAAAAATGAGGTGGCTTATGACACCGGAAAGCACAACGTGAGACCTATCATCAGTGCGGCCAAGCCGGCGTGACGGAAAGCATCAAGGGACTTGAGATTACGCATAAATTCTCCCTCTGGGACTCAAATGGACACGTGCGGATAATTAAGCCCGCCCGCGCAGTGCTGCCATTGTCCACACGCGCCGGAAGGACGCGAAAGAATTTTGCATGCCTTGAAGACAGTCAGATTCCGCCTGTGCTATCCTAGTGGTTACCCTTCCGTACCGGGCCAAGCACATACTGCGAATTGTTTTCAGTTCCTTGGGGCATGCGCGCGTGCGAATGATGCCAGCACTAGAAATGAGTTCGAGAAAACCTTGGGTTTATGGCGCGCGTTACGAACAAGCTGCCAAGCCTTTGGGAACATCCCGAATTCCAGGAGTGCTGCTGTGAAGATCGTCCACGGCCTCGAGGAAATCGAAATCGTCCCGTGGTATGAGTGCGAGGACTGCACCCAACATACGACTTTTGCCGGCCGGCTCTCCGCCCTTCTACTCTTGCAGCGGTTCACAAACTCCGAGGCGGTCATCGCCGGTTTACGGAGCTTTATCCGCGACAAGGGGTACAGCGCGATTCGTCACTTTCACAGCGATGAAAAGACCCTGGGCCAAGTGGCACAAATGCTCGCCCGGGGAGAACTGCATTTGACCCGCAGGCCCCTGGATTTCAGATTGGCGCCCGCCCGGCAATCCCAGGGCGCGGCGCCACCGGGGCCACAGTCATCGTCCGAGCCGGAACCACCCGTTCGCCAGGCCGCAGCACCACCGCTTCCGCCGCCCGAGGAGCCCACGTTCCTTCCCAATGTTGATCCGGCCGCCATAGCGCAAGTTCTGACACAGGCGTCGATTTCCGGCAAGCCATTCTGCGCGGAGTGAATGAAGGAAGCAGCCGCCCGGGGGGCGGCAAGCTGATGGCTCAAACACTGTTGGCGCAGATTCTCGCGGCTCTGTGGTCCAAGGATCTTTCCGCCGGCTACCGGGTGTGGACCGTGCTGGACGGGGCGCGCGACAAGCGCGTTTACTCCGCGGTCCTGGCCACCTATACCGAGAACTGCTGCCTCTACAGCGGCAATCTTCCCCCGGCATTGAAATTCGCCGCGCCCTACCTGGTCTCACTTGAGCCGGATGACCGCACCTCGCAGTACATCCTGAAGCGCGCGTGGGGAAATAGCTGGGGAATCTTCCTGCGCTCCAGTAGCGACATGGGGGGGCTGCGGCGGCACCTGAAGAAGTTATTGGTGGTCAAGGATCCCAAAGGTCGTCGCCTTCTGTTTCGATACTATGACCCGCGCGTGCTGCGGTTGTACCTCCCCACCTGCTGGCCCGCCGAACTGGCGACCATGTTCGGACCCATCAAGGCTTTTATGGCCGAGGGAGAGGAGAGTGGGACTTTGATCCAGTACCGCGCGGAGGAAGGCAGGCTTCTGGAGAAAGTGGTGACGCTGGAAGCGGCACCCCAAGCCAAACCCGCGCAGGGGTTGGAGAGACCGCTATAATGGCTCCGCCCCGTGGGGCGGCGGGTGCCGGGTTGAAGCCCTGCTCAATCACCGGATCGAAATGCTCACGATTCGCACACAACAAATGGCGGTATTCGCTCGGGCCGAAACCAAGAAGTTCGAGGACCGAGTGTTGATCCACCTCGAGAAGTTCTTCCCCGCGCAATGCAAGGCTCTGGGCGAGTCGAAGCTGCGCGAGATGATTCGTTACGGGATCAAGCGCGCCGCAGCATATGGAATCGCTACGGAGCGCGAGGTCTACAAGTATGTCGACTTGATGCTGGTTTTTGGCCGCGACTTCGATACCGACAAGCGATGGCCATGGGCGGGGGAGATACTCCGCCAGCCGCGCGGCCCCGCCGCCAAGATCCAAGCGTTGCAGGGGGCCGCTCGGAAGCGCTTGAAGCGCGCATAGAGTTATGTCTACGAGTCCCTCACCCACGCCGGCGCCGACCAATGGTCAGGCTCTGAGCTCGGCGTCCGCCGATGCCGATGCCAGCGCCGGTTCCGGCGAAGTGGGCAGCACGACCCAATCCTGCTCGGGGCCGGCGCCCACTCCTACGCCGGCTCCTGCTCCTACGCCCACGCCTGTTCCCACGCCGGCTCCAACCCCGACGCCGGCCCCGACTCCGACGCCGACCCCCACGCCGACGCCGACCCCCACTCCAACACCCACGCCCACGCCGACGCCGACGCCGGCCCCAGGGACCGGGCAACGTGAATCAGCTCCTGGCGGAGCGCCCCCTCCGTCGCCGACGCCTACTCCTACGCCCACGCCGCTTTGTTCGATCGACTCGCAAACGGTCGCGACCGCTCCCGCCGACCGGACGCGCACCACGATCGGAGTGGGAGAAGAAGTGAATCTGACGTTTTCGCACGGCAGCGCCAACTGGACTACCACGGGGGGCAGGCTCTCGGCGACGAGCGGCCCCACCGTACGCTTTACCGCTCCCGACCGCGCCGCTTCTATTACGGTCACCGCTACCGCGACCTCCGTCCGCTGCAATCCCACGATCACCTTCACTGTGATCGAACCCTCCGGCATAAGTCAGCAACAGACGGCCGGAACCAAGGTCAAGCACACCAAGAACAAACCCGATAGCGGCATGAAGATGGACATTTACATGCTCCCGGACAACGTTTGCTTCTACAATGTGGAATCCATCGAACTGGATGCGAACGCTAACGATAACGGCACCTATACGGGTATCTCGGACAAAAGCCATCATCCGTCCACCGATCCCACTACCAACAGCATGACCGTGGTGGCGGGGCTCGGCACCAAAGCCGGCGCTGTCGACCAGGCCTATTCCGGATACCCGGCCGGCAGGCCACCGTTTACGCCTGGTACCCGCACCTGGTCGATTCCTACGAATTTTCGCGTCGGCAGCGGAGCCTGGAAGCTCATTACCAATGTGACCCAGCAGCACACCCTGGCTGGGGACGGGACATCGCTGACCACCACCAAAGCGGGGGGAAGCTCACCGACGGTTCAAGTCAGCGACTCCACATCCGGATACTGAGCGGTTATGCGCCCGATCGGACGGCCATCTCGAATCTACGCCGGACTGGCCAGCATGCTGGTGGTATGCATCGGAGTACCTGGGATTTCGCGGTGTCAGGAAAGGAAGGAGAATACAAAGACTATGGCGAAGGGGCTGAAGGAAGCAAACGAGCAACTCGCGGAATTCGAAAAGACCAAGGAACCGAACCTACTTCAAAGCGCCGTGGAAGCCATGGAGGATCTCGATTTTGCAGCACTGGTCAAGGCCTCGAGCCGGAGCGAGGCCCGGCAGCAGGCCACCCGTATGTGGCTGGAGGTGCTGGCCACGATCGATCGGAACCTGGACCCGCACTTCAACCCGGATGACCTTCCCGAAAGGGGCGTGATTCCTCCTCCCAGCGACGATGTCCAGCTTCCCCCCGGCGCCGACCCCAAAGCCATCAAGGATCCGGTGGCCCGCGCCGAATATGAGGCGGCTTTGAAAGCGAATCATGAGAAGCACGTGCAGTACCGCCTGCAAACCAAGCTCCGCCGTTTGAATCCCCATGCGACCGCCGATGTGGAGAATTTCCTGCCTCGCTACTACACGACTTCCACCGCGGATCAAGAAGAGCTTGCTGCTTTGCTCAGTGCCTCGAAGCTTTCGACCCTCCGCCAGCAAAAACTCAAAGCCCTTTTCGAAAGGAAAGGCCGTTGAGCCATAGGGTGTCGTTCATCATTCCCGCACGCAATGAACCGCCGGAGGTATTACAGGCGACGATTGAGGGGCTGCTGGAGTCTTCGGCAGCTTGCGCCCGGGAAATCATCGTCGTCGATGATGGTAGCGACGTGCCCGTTCGCCTGGCGGGGCCCTATCTGCGCGTGGAGCGGGCGGAGGCGCCGGTGGGGGTGTCACAATCCCGCCGGCGTGGCGCCGCCGTGGCCAATGGCGACGTCCTCGTAACGCTCGACGCCCATATGCGCTTTGCCCCCGGCTGGCTCGACCCCATGCTGGCTGAGGTTGACTGCGGGGCGTTGCTCTGCGCCGCCTGGTGGGATTACGAACTTACCCAGCCGGTGAGCTGGGGCGCGGATTTTCGCTGGCGGCCCCAGCGGGATTATGTCAATGGGCGCTGCCCGGGATTTGACTTCCGCCACCGCACCGCTATCCCCGGCGGAGACACCGTCGATGTCCCGATGGTCATCGGCGCCTGCTACATGATGCTTCGGGATAGCTACGAACGCCTCGGAGGATTTTCGCCCTTTCTCCGCACTTGGGGAAAGGACGAGCAGGACCTGTCGGCTCGCGCCTGGCTGGCGGGACTCGGCGTGAAATGCGTCACCGCCGCGAAGGTCGGTCACCTTTCGCGGCCCAAGTTTCCCTACCCGGTGCGTTTTGAGGAGATCGAATTCAATCAGCTTGCAATGGTCCGTACCGTATTCGAGCCGGAAACGGCGTCGGCTCTTGAGGAGCTTATAAAGCCTGTGCCTCCCCGCGTGCAGGAGTGGCTGGACCAGACCGATTTCTCCACCTGGCGCGGCGTGGTTCAGGCGGCCCGAAGGATCAGTGATGCAGAATTCTTTTCCCGATTTCTTCCTGAGTTGCCGGTCGCCATGGCGGGTGCCAGCGAAAGGGGGATCTAATGTCTCGGAGCGGGGGCAAGGTTTCCTTCATCATAGCCACCCGCAATGAAGCCGCGCCCGTGCTCGAGGCCACGGTGGACGGGGTGTTGGCCACATCGGAACGATACGAGCGGGAGATCCTGGTGGTGGACGACGCGAGCCAGGAGCCGGTGCGCCTTTCCCGGCCCGACGTGCGGGTGGTGCGACACACTGAGGCGATGGGGATCGCGCGTTCCCGCCGCCACGGCGCCGGGCTGACCGATGGCGACGTGCTGGTGTGGCTCGATGCCCACATGAGCTTCGCGCCCGACTGGCTGGAGTGCACGCTGGCGCACGCCGGCTCCGGCTCGCTGCTGTGCGCAACCTTTTGGAATTACGCCTTGACGAAGCCCCTCTGCTGGGGCGCTGACTTCGTTTGGTCCAGCGAGCGGAACTACGCGACAGGACTTACCCCGGGATTCGCCCTGCGCCACCGCACGCGATGCCCCGGCGACGGCGCCGTGGACGTTCCCGTCGACATCGGCGCTTGCTGCATGATGCTGCGCGAGAGTCACGAGAAGATGGGCGGCTTCTCTCCTTTCTTCCGCGTCTGGGGAACGAACGAGCAGGATCTTTCCGCACGTGCCTGGATCACCGGACGCGGCGTCAAATGCGTCACCAACGCCCGGGTGGGGCAGATCATGCGAACGGCCTTTCCCTATCCGGTGGCGTGGGAGGATATTGAGTTCGACCGCTTCGCCATGGTGCGGACCGTCTTCGAAGAAAGAACGGTGGCGGCGCTGGAGGAAGTTATGAAACCCGCGCCTGGGAAAGTTCAACAGTGGCTGGACCAAACCGACTTCTCTTCCTGGCGCTCTCTCGTGCAGGCGCAACGGCAGATGAGCGATGACGAGTTTTTCCGGCGGCTGGTTCCAGACGCGATGAACTGCCTTATGAGTTCGTGACGTGTCCGCAATTTGGAGGAAGGACGTAGCCTTCCGGCGCCGACTCCTGGTGGGCGGCAAGTCCGATGCTGGCTCTTTCAATGAGTTCGCGGGACCGGGTAAAGGCCGCGGAAGGCGAAGTTTGTGAGCTTCGTAGGGGAAGTCGCTTCACCCCAACTCAACGGACCGGACCGCGCAGGGCGGACCTCCCCCGAAGTGTCGGTGGTCATGCCGGTTTACAACGAGGGCGAGAAACTCTGTCAGACGGTTCAGGCGCTCCGCAGCTCCACCGAGGTAAGCTACGAAGTCATCGTCGTGGACGATGGCTCGACGGACTCGGGCTGCGATTTTCTGCGCGCTCAGCCTCCACCATTCGAAAATGTGGTCCTCATGGAGACGAAGGAGCGGAATGGAGTCGCGCGCAGCAGAAACCTGGGGGCCGAGCGCGCCCGCGCGCCCGTGCTGGTGTTCATGGACGCCCACTGCGTTCCCCGCGAGGGGTGGTTGCCGAAGCTTCTGGCCGAAGTCCAGAAACCCGAGGCGGGCATTGTTGCGCCGCAGATCAGCAGCCTGGAGATTCCCGACGCCAGAACCTTCGGTCTGAAGCTCTGTGGCCGGAACTTTAATGTCGAGTGGTTGCCGCGGCAAGGCAGCCAGCCTCACCCTGTTCCACTCGTGGGCGGCGGATGCATGGTGGTGCGCAGAGAATTCTTTGAGAGCGTGGGCCGTTTCGACAACTTGCGGAGCTTCGGAGTGGAGGACATTGAGTTCTGCCTTCGCTGCTGGCTTTTTGGTTACGCGGTGACCGTGGTCCCGCAGGCCGAAGTCGCGCATTTATTCAAGAAGCATCCCTTTCCCGTTGGGTGGCACGACCATTTGTATAACGTGCTCCGCACCGCCGTGCTTCACTTTGACGGCGCGCCGCTGGAACGAATCCTGGCTTCCGCCCGAACCAAGCCGGCCTTTGCGGAAGCCGCGAGCACCCTGTTGGCGAGTGACGTTTGTACGCGTTACAGCTTCGTGCGCGGCAAAAGGAAGCATGATGCCGATTGGTTCTGTCGTAAGTTCGAGATCGAAATATGACCGGCGGATGTGCCGCCGAAGCAGTTCGTAATGAATCGGATCCTTATGCCTGAACTGGTTTCCTGCATCCTCGCCACGCGGAACCGCGGCGCCTTTGTGCGCCAGGCGATTCGCTGCTTCCAGCGGCAGACTTACGATCACTCCGAGCTTATCGTGGTGGATGATGGCGAGGAACCGGTGGCGGGATTGTGTTGTGGCCTGGAGCGTGTCCGCTATATCCGATTGCATCACCGCACCCCCCTGGGGAAGAAGTTGAACATCGGCGTGTGTGCCGCCGACGGAACAATACTCCAAAAGCTCGATGACGACGACTATTACGCTCCCGACTTCCTGGAGCGTGCGGTCGGCGCCTTGGCATCCGGGAATCCCCAGCGCACGGTGGTGGCCTGGTGCTGTTTTCTCGTCTTGTTGCCCGGCGAAGACCAACTGCGCCACTCGGGACATAACTGGGCTTCGGGGGGCTCGCTCTGTTTCCGCCCGGAACTCTGGCGGCGCGGGCCTTTCCGCGATCTTCCCGGGCCGGACTCGGTTTTTCTCAAGGACCATCAACCCAATCTGGTGAGGGTCTGCGCGCCGGAGTCCTTCCTGGTGGTACGGCATGGGCAAAACACCTGGACGCAGTGGGGCGGGGAAACGGTGGACCAGTATTTCCACCGCCTGCCCATCTACTCGAAACCTCTCGACGCGCTGGTCGACCCGCAGGATCTCCCCTTCTATCGTTCGCTCCAGCGCCTGCCGGAGCCGGGAGCCGAGGGCTCGCGCAGCCCTGTCGATGCTTCTGCCAGCGGGGAGACCGCGACTCAGCCGCTGACCCCAGGGACTCCATCGGTGGAAGTCCTGGAGACTCGCGGGGCCGTCGGGCCTGCCCCCGTAAAGGACCAGGTTCCTTTGAACCTGCCTCCCGACAGCGTGAGTGTGGTCATCATCAGCCATAACGAGGGTGAACACCTGCGCCGCACCGTGGATAGCCTGTCTCCTACGCTTCCCGTGAGATCGGAAATAATTATCGTGGATGACGGTTCGACCGATCAAAGCACCGATTTTCTGCGCGCGGGGTATGACCATGTCACCCTGCTGCGTCCAGCGGAGCGGCTGGGCGTGGCGCGGGCGCGCAACTTCGGCGGCGAGCACGCGCGCGGGCAATTTCTGGTCTTCAGCGACGCGCACGTGGCCGTCCCGCGTGATTGGCTTGCCCCCCTGGTGGCTCAATTGCAACGTCCGGAGGTCGGAGCCGTTGCACCCGCCACCAGCGTGATGCGGCCCACCCCCGTGGAGAGTACGGGGTACGGCCAGAAGTGGCGCGATGCGAGCCTGGGTGTCGAGTGGTTGGGCCGCCAGAGTCCGGAACCCCATCCGGTGCCGCTGCTCTGCGGGTGTTTCCTGGCCATGCGCCGTGATGTCTTTGCGGCGACGGGAGGGTTCGATTCCGGCATGATCGTGTGGGGTTCCGAGGACGCCGAACTCTCCCTCCGGCTGTGGACCCTGGGCTATCAGTGCTGGGTGGTGCCGGGCGTGGACGTGGAGCACTACTTCCGCCCTCGCTACCCCTATGAAGTCACGTGGGAACCGGTGCTCCACAACAAGCTCCGCCTCGCAAACGTCCACTTTGGAGTCGAACGCCGGAATCGCGTGGTGGAGCGATTGAAGCAATACAAAGAGTTCCGCGCGGCGAACGAGCGCCTGGCAGCCGGTGACGTGGCGACGCGCGCTTCCACCCTGCGCGGCCTCCGCCGCTACGACGACGATTGGTTCTTCCACAAGTTCAAGGGTGAACTCCAATGCGAACTGTCGGGGCTGGACTCAGCCGGGGTTGAGAAACCTGAGTCTAAACCGGTAAGCGTGAGCGCGTCGGGCGGCGATTTAGTCAGCGCCTGCCTTCTGTCCTGGAAACGCCCGCAAAACCTGAAGATCATTGTTCGGGAACTGTCCCAGCTCGAGTTCATTGACGAAATCCTGGTTTGGAATAACAACCCCTCCGTGCGCCTGGAGTTCTCGAACCGCAAGACACGCGTGATCGAATGCAGCGAGAATCAAAGCTGCTACGGAAGGTTTCTCTGTGCTGCCCAGGCGCGCAACCCGGTGGTTTATGTGCAGGACGACGACGCCTTGAATCTTGACGTCGCCGGGCTCTACCGAGACTTCTTGCGTGACCCCACGAAGATCGCCCACGCCCTGACCCCGTACCACTGGAATCAACGCCAGCGGCGGGTTTACGACGATGTTCAGGTGGCGCTTCTCGGCTGGGGTGCATTCTGGCGCCGGGAATGGCTTTCGGTTCTCCACGAATTGCCGCCGTCGATCCGTGAAGATTCCCTTTTCCGTCGCGAAGCGGACAAGTTCTTCACCCTGCTGCTGGAGAGACGACACAACACAGTGCTCGGCGATATTACCCCCCTGGACGGGCACTCGACGCCGGGGATCGCCCTCTGGTGCGACTTGCGCTACCAGCAACTGGGCGGCCTGGCGGTCCGGCAGGCGCTGAGCCTGCTGCGTCTCAGGAAGAGCCCGGACCTCCCGGTCCCCTGGAACGTGGTGATTCCCTGTCATAACTACGGGCGCTACTTAGGGGAGGCCGTGGAATCGGTTCTCGCCAGCGATGCCGACTATGAAATCACCGTGGTCGACGACGCTTCCAGCGATGAGACCGGCGAAGTGGGAGCAGGTCTGGCTCACCGCTACCCCCACGTCCATTACCTCCGCAACGAAGAGCGACGGGGTCCGGGTTGCACTCGCAACCGGGGCATCGCCGCGGTGGAAAGCAGCTTTGTAGTTCTGCTCGACGCCGACGACCGGATTGGACCCGACTATCTATTTGAGGCGGGCCGATTGCTCAGCAATGGCGCCGATGTCGTCAATCCGGACGCCATGCTGTTTGGCGCTTACCAGGACCGCTGGGTGGTTCCCGAAGTGACCACCCTCCAGATGCTGTTGCAGCGGAATTCCGTCCACTGTTGTTCGGCATTTCGCCGCCCGCTTTGGTCGCAAACGGACGGGATTGACGAGAGCATGCCGTGTTGGATGGACTATGAATTCTGGATCCGGCTGGCGGCCGCGGGAGCGCGAATTCAAGGCATCCACGGCGATCACTACTGGTACCGCCAGCATGAGGACTCCCTTTCCCAGTCTGCCCGGCCCATCCAGCACGAACTGCGCGAGTACCTGCGCCAGAAGCACGCCAGCCTGTATGCGAGCGGGTAGTGGCTGGCGCATCTTGACCTCCAGAAATCTGACTCCTGGCTCCTGACTTCTGCCTTTCAAACCTCCACCCCGTGAGTGCGGTCCCGGGAACCCCGCGCTGCTGTACGAGAACCTTGAAAATGTTGCCCATGCCTTCGGGAGAGATCAGCCGCTTCAGTCTCAGCCGCGCCTGGAGCCTCTCCGGCTCAGTCTGGCCGGGGTCGTACACGTCAGCGAATTGATTAGTCTCGCCGAGGGCCAGCAGGAATTTCTCCTGCGTGGTGAACCCCGCGCACTCGAGGCCCTCGGCCTTGCCCGCATCGATCAGGGCGCTGAAGTTGACGTGGGCGGTCAGGTCGGTTTCTCCCGGCGACGTGAAAAAATCCTCCGTGGCAGTTTGGCCGCGGTAAGCCAGCAGCGTGCCGCGGGGGCGGTCAGGCGTGTAGAGCCGGTCCGCCCGGTCCCCATAATCGACGGTCAGCACAAAGCCGCGAGTCAACTTGCCGGCCACGGCGCGCATCCAGTCCTGGGCCTGAAGGTTCGCCTCCATGCGATGGTCTTCCTCGAGTCGCGGGGCGTAGCGGGCCACGTAAGCTGCGACGGCGGTGTCGCTGAGCGGGCCCAGCTTCTCGCGCAGGTCGTCGCCTTCGGCGGTGACGTAGATCTCCTTCAGCCGCCCTCCCGCGCGCGTCACGATGTGGACCGGAAAGGCGTCCACCAGCTCGTTCGAGAAAAAGCAGCCGGTGATGGGCGGGAGTTCCTCCAGATCGGCGAGCAAGTTAACTTTCTCTGCGGCGCCCGCGCCTTTCAGACGAGCGTAGATGCGCTCGCGCTGCCGGGAGTCCGGCTCCATGGCGACATATTGCAGCGCGGCGGTGAAGTCCGGTAGGGCTGATGCTGACCAGCGCAAGAAATCGCACGCGAAGAAGCCCCGCCCCGCGCCCATCTCCACCCAGGTGAATGGCCGCGGACACCCCATCGCGCGCCACATTTCTTCGGCTTGCCGGACGATCAGACGCGCGAACACCGGGTGCAGATCAGGGCTGGTAAAGTAATCGCCGTCCACGCCGGTGCGCTCGCGCCCTTGTGTGTAGTAACCGAATTCCGGATGATAAAGACACAGCACCATGTAGCGCGCAAAGGTCATCGCGCCGGTGGGGCGAAGCGTTTCAAGAAGGAGGGGCTTGAGCCGGCCAGGATTCATGGACATAACTTCTTGGCGATGTCCCGGAATCCCGAGTCCCGCCATTGCTTCAGCCGAGGCTTCGCTTCCTCGATCAAGCGGAGGACTTCCTGCGCCTCTTTCGTCTCAGCCGTTTCGTTGCCCCAGAGCGGGGCGAGCAGAGCGCGGGCCGGGGTATCAGTATTCAGAAACGAGGTGTCCAGTGCCGCCAGTGCCGCAGCGGTCCCCAGGGCGTAGCGGCGAGGGGGGACCCGTTGCTGTAGGCACACGCGCAATGTCCCCACCAGGCGGTCGTCCCAGCCCAGCTTGCGGCGCGGGTCGCGGCCGACGCGTTCCACGCTGTCGTGCAAGTGCGGATTGGTCATGCGCGCCAGCAGATCGTCGGCGTACTCGCGGTATCCATCCGACGTGAACAAGCGATCCTTGCCGGCATGTTTTCGAATTAAGGCTTCGCCCGATTCTTCCAGGAAGGCCGCGCGGATGAATCCCAGGAGATCGGGGTACTGGCTCAAATCGGCGATGCGC
>DATJVT010000626.1:0-2760 GCA_035501695.1 Terriglobia bacterium
GAAAACTCCCAGCTTTTGCCCGCCTGTTTCATGAGCTCCAGCAGGCGCATGGCGCGCTGCCGATGGAGCAGAAAATTCTCGTCCATGATGAAGAACGACTGTACCTGAAGTTCCGACTCGATCTGGCACATGATCTCGAAAAGCTGGTCTCCAGTTTCATAGAAATTTACAAACTTTCCTTTGCCACCGAAAAATGCGGAGGTGGTGCAGAAGTTGCACCCCATGGGACAGCCCACCGAGGGAATGATGGTGGCGGCCGTGCCGCCTTTCCGCTCCGGCAACCGTAGGCCCATGACTCGCGTCCGCAAGCCGGAAACAATAGCGGGATGGCGGATGGGCGCATGCTCGTCCTCTCCCAAGTAGCGCCGCATCCACGAGATGCCTTCGCCGCGCACGATATGGTCGGCGTCAATCATGGTTTCCAGGCCCGGGATGGCCGCCACATGTCCGCCGATCACGATCACGGAATCAGGGGAGAGTTCGCGAACCAGGCGGCACATTTCCCTGACCTTCCCCAGGTTCACAATGATGGAAGAGATGCCCACAATATCGTAGTGATGCCGGGTCAATTCGCGGGCAAAGACGTCGCGGGTGGGAAAGTCCAGCACGGCGCAAGGCGCGCCAAGGTTCGCCTGAATCATCATGATTCCCCACGAGCGATGGAACATACGTAAGGAAAAGCAGCCTTGTGCCCGGGTCACCTGGTTGTGATACAGCTCCATGGGATTGATGGCGCGGCTGCCGAACTCGTCATCCTGGGCGTAGGGTCCGAAGACAGAACTCAGCAAAACTCTGGCGTGAATTCCTTTGGGGTGGGTCTGCATATCTTGAGGAATAGTTCTCTGCGGAGTTTTTGGCGGTGATTACGGACACACATTACAAAAGTATTACATTCGATGGACGGGAGAAGGGCGCCGGAGGCTGAGCTAGGAACCGCGGTGGAGCAGGAATGCTCAGAGGGCGGGATGGGTAAGATGTGTGCGGGCGCCTGTCACGGCAGCGCCCCTTGATACATGGCATCCAGCAAATCTTGAGAAGAGCCGTCGTAGTCCGCGTTCAGACTCCAGGAAAAGATCCCACCCAGGCCGCGGGTGCCGATGACGTACTGCGACTTCCGCTTGGTTGAAGCGCCATCGTCGTAGGTGATGAAGCCAGTCCCGGAAGCCTTCAGCAGGTATGGTGCCTGCGCCACCGAATCAAACTGCGCGGTCCAGCCCTGATTGATGAGGGGTTTGATATCGGGGCCATAATTCACGCTTACCGTCCCGCTGCAATCGGGAACGCAGGTTTCCCACAGGCTGGAGACGCCATCGAAACGGTAGCCATAGAATGCCGTGCCCATATTCAGCTTCGCCGGCGGCACATGGTAGGTATTGAGGTAGAGATCCACGGAAGTCTTCAAGCTCCCCATCTGGTCGGGATCGGCAGGGTCCTGATAGAGAGGCGAGTTCAGCCCGGCATAGTCGGCCCAAGGGCCGGTAAAGTCGTAGGTCATTACGTTGAAAAAATCCACTAAGGGCGTCAGGGAGGGGATATCGAAGGCACCGTAGCCGCCGTTGACGTCAGGCCAAGCCGGATTGGAAGTCACCGCCATGGAAATCAGCGCAGGCGGCGGGAGGGCAGTGCGCAGGGCCTGCATCACTGCGGTGCAGCGGTTGGCGTCGTCGAGCGTGATCGGTATTTCCCAGTCTATGTCCACGCCGTCATAGCCGTTGCTGGTGACAAAAGTCTTCAGTTGCGCAATGAAGTTGCTGACTGCCACGGGATCGGCGGCCATGACGTTCAGGGCCGGCCCCTGGATGCCATCGCCGCCACCCACCGAGATGAGCACTTTGACGCCGTGCGCGTGGGCCATCTGGATCAATTGCGGCTCAAGCAAATTCGCGTCCGGCATGAGATCGCCGTTGGCGCTGGGATCAATGGTGAGGAAGGCGTGCTCGATGTGGGTCAGTTTGCCGTAAGGAATCTGTGCAGCGGAGTATGCGGGAGTGTTGGTTTTGGCCCAGTCTGGATAGTAGGAAATGACCCGCACACCCGCCGGGAGGGTTGGCGGATTCGGGCCCGATGGGCCCGGGATGCTGCCTCCGCCGCAGGCCGAGAGAAGCCCTGCCAGAAACAGGCCGAAAGCTGCACGAGGGCGGCGGAAGGTACCAGGCATCCAGATTAGCCTACCACCTCGGAGATACCGCCCGTCAAAGACCGCACACATCTGTGTGATCGGGATCACATCCTGGCCCGCCGGAGAAGGCAGACAATTCTGGTTGTAAGGGAGCTTGTCCGTACTTTGTGTGCGGAGGTGGGTTTATGTTCGAGCAAGAAATCGAGATGGAAAAGCGGCAATCCGGAGCCGTTCCCCTATTGTTGATCACGGCGCTGATTGTGGCGGTGGCGGGGGCAGCCATTTATTACGTGCTTGAAAGCCGCAAAGTGCTGAGCACGCCCGAAGCCGCCAATCTGGCGATCGGCATTCTCAATGCGCAGGGTCCAACCACGGTCAGCTTCCAGACCGGCATGGTAAAGGAAGGGTACGAGGACAACGCGCACGATGCCCGCTACCGGCTCCTGGAAAAGCTGGGGGTTATCACTGTGGGCAAGACCAAGGGCCCCAGCACCCCTGTAGCTCTGACGGCCAAAGGCAGCGAGCTGTTGAAGCAGATCGCTGATGTCAAACAGTCGAAAGACGCCAAGGGGAACCTGGTCTATGTGGTCCCGCTGGCGACCCGAAGGCTGGTGGACGTCTCCAGCGTTACCATGACCGGT
>DATJVT010000627.1:0-10005 GCA_035501695.1 Terriglobia bacterium
ATTGGAACAGATTCAGAATCTCCAGGAGCGCGGGATCAGCCGCCAGGAACTGGACACGGCGCAGAGCTATTTGGTTGGCCATCTCGCCCTGGAATTCGAGACCTCCGAGGACCTTTGCGGCAAGATCCTGGAGTTGATTGAGGACGGAATGCCTCTCGATTACTGGAGCCGCTACCCTGATAAAGTCCAAGCCCTGACCACACAAGAAGTGGGTACCGCCGCCAAGAGCTACATGGACCCCGATCGCGATGTGGTCGTCCTGGTCGGAAATATCGCAGGATTCAAGAAAGACTTGAAGAAGTTGGGGCGCTTCCGCCTTATTCCGCTGAATCAAGTGGACTTCGGATCTGCCGACCTGACGCGGTCCACCCAACAATGAGCGGGCAGGGAAGCCGCCAAACCGGATTGCCGATGCATTAACCAGGCGCTCGACCTATGAAAAAAGGCCTCCAGGCTATCCTCGGGTTGACCCTGCTCGCCGCCCTGTCGGAAGGACTCATCCTGATTCGGATTCGCATTGATCCGTGGCGAACCGCCGCGCTGCTGGAAAGCGTGGCCTTGTTGGTAGGCGCCTTTGTGGCGCTAACCCAGGCGGCCTTCATCCGGCAATTGCGCCACTGGGCGACCTCTTCCGCGGCGACCGCAGCGGGAATGCCATTTCTGCTTCTGGTCCCCTACCTGATCTTCGGGCTGGGAACCGGAACCTTCTCGGCGATTTCCCTTGGGAAGCTGATAGCCTACATTTTGGTGCCGATCGCCTTGTTGTTGCCAGACCGCCTGCGCCAGCCGCAGGGGCTGACTTGGCGCGACGTGGCCGCCATGGCGGCGCTGGCCGTCCCTGTTTCCGCGGGTTGGTTGCAGGGGATCTGGACCTGGCCGCAGGATATTTACGTCTTCCGCCCCATCTTCTGCGTCCTGGTGGGCGGTTATGCCTTTATGGTATTACGCAACCTGGAGGGCGTGGGCTTCAGCCTGGTTTGGAAAAGGAAGGACATCTGGGAAGCCTTGCTCAACCTCCTGGCATTTAGCCTTCTCGCCATACCGATCGGCATCTCATTGGACTTCCTCCATCCCCATCCCACCGCGCCGCTAAGAAATGTTCAAGGACTGGGTCCGACCCTTAATTTTCTCTTTCTGTTTATCGGGATCTACCTCACGGTGGCCATCCCGGAGGAAATGCTCTTCCGTGGATTCCTCCAGAATCTGCTCATGCGTACCATCCGCAGGGGCCCACGGGGTCTCCTTGGGTTGCTGATTGCGTCCGTCGCGTTCGGTGCGTCCCACCTGCACCACGCTCCGGTCCCCAACTGGCGCTATGCCATTCTGGCGACGTTGGCAGGGTTATTCTACGGAAACGTTTATCGCACGCGGCAGCGGCTGTGCGCGTCCGCTCTGACGCACGCGCTGGTGGATACCATATGGCACTTCTGGCTCTAGCGAGACTCGTATCGCAAGCCGAATGGATACTCAGGGCCGTGACGAAGGCTGCTAATTGTCGCCGAATCCCCTGGTGAAGCCCCATGGAAAGCGATGGACGCACGGGGCGGGGCGCTGTAAAATGCGTGATTTGCAATGCGGTGGGCAAGGCAGTCATGCTCTCGCCGGATCAGGCAGGAAGAGAGGGAGGAATAGGCATATGAAACGGACGTTGGTCCCCATCGGCATTTGTCTTGCGATATTTCTCGCGGCTAGCCTGGGAATGGCAAAGAACAAAGGCGGAGTCATGACCGGCACGTGGGATTGCCAGGCCCACGGCGGCTCGCAGGGTGACATGGCATTCACGCTCTACCTGCAACAGAACAAGGAAACCGTGGATGGGAGCATCTCCTCTCCGATCGGGGGCACCCAAATCAGTTCCGGGACTTTCAAGAAGAATATGCTGGAAATCCACCTGGACACGCCGCAGGGGAACTATATCCTGATGGCAAATTTCAAAAAGGGAAAACTCTCCGGCACCTGGTCAAACGACAACGACAAGGGAGTTTGGGAGGGCACGAAGCAGGTGGCGGCGGCCAAGTAAGCTGGCCGCCTGCTTCTCGCCGCCCAATCAGATTAAAACTCATTGAAGGAGTCAGCATGAAGCGAAACCTGATTTTCATCTCCGCCCTCACACTCGCTTTAGGCGTTCTTATCGTAACCCCGGCAGTGGGCAGCGACAAAGCCGGTCCCGTAACGGGTACGTGGGATTGCCAAGCCAAAGGGGGCTCGAGTGGCGATATGGCCTTCACCCTTTACTTGACACAAAACGGTGAGGAGGTGGAAGGAAGTGTCTCCTCGCCTCTTGGCGATGCCCCCATTACGTCCGCGACCTTTAAGGGCGACAAACTGGAAATCCACATCGACACCGAAGAAGGCAATTACCTCCTTGTCGCCAAAATAGACAAAGGCGCGTTGAGCGGCACTTGGTCGAAGGACGAGAACGACAAGGGGACGTGGACCGGGAAACAAACCGCCTCCAAGTAAGCAGCGGGCTTTCCTGCCGATCTTGCAGAGAAAAGATCCCTATTTACAACGCGGTGGATCGGGCGCTCGACGGGAGTGTCAGAGGGCAAAGGTGTGCCGGTTCACAATCATTAGTTAACATAACATATCTTATCAGACCCATAGAATCTAATCCAAATCCACCCTTTCGCGCTTGGCCTGGCGAGACTTCCCCGCTGATCGTAAGGGCGCCTCGCCAACCGCCCCTACCGCCTCAATTCCCACGAAACCGAAGCGCCGTCAAACTCACGCTTGGCGTTCGTCCCGGGGGCGGAAGACCTGGGTGAGGATCACGCCGATGGAGATGGTCAGAATCCCCGCCAGCATGAGCCCATTGAGGAATTCATGCAAGAAGAAGTGGGCAAACAAGGTCGCTACGATGGGCGTAAGCGAGGAAAACGCATAGACGCGCGCCACAGCCATCAACCGCAGCGCCGTGAACATGCAATAGATGGCAAACACGCCGGAAAGCACTCCGCTGGCCAGGAGGGCTGCCAGGGGGCGCCAGGTCACTGCCTGCAAGGTCGGAATGCGTCCGGCCAGGACCAACCCAGCCAGGCCCACGATCACGCTCGTGACAAATTGAAGGAAGATCGCCACGGATTGGTGCGCCCCGCGCAGTTGCCCGTCCCGCCAGAGAACTCCCGAAATTCCGTACGTCAGCGCCGTGGTAAGTCCCAGCGGAATCGCCCAGTACCAGTGGGGCGAAATCGGTTGTCCATGCAACTGTCCGATCGAGAGACCCACGAGACCGGTGAAGATCAAAAGCACGCCGCCCAAAGCGTAGCGACTGATTCGCTCACGGAGAAATACCCAGGCGATCAGTGTGCCCCAAATTACATAAGTTTCCTGCACTGGGACCGTGATGACCACTCCCCCGAGACTCATGGCGAAGTAATAAAGGAAAAGACCCACCGTTGAAATTACGCCGGCGGCCACGAAGGCCATAATGGGACGCAAGCCAATATAGGCGGGAGAACGGGGGGTTATCTGTTTCAATGTGCCGTGCTTCCCCACCAGGATAATGCCCAGCACCAGGCTGGGTAACCCCCGCAAGACGGGGCCGATCAGCGGATCCGCCTGCACCACCGCCACGCGGTCAAAGATGTTCGCCGAAGCGTAGCCGAGCACGGACCCGAGTGCCCATGGTTCACCGCGCCGGCGTACCTGCTTATTTGAGTTTTCTTCCATTTGATTCAGTAGTCAAAGGAGCAAGATGCAATCAAAGAGCAGCGATTATATCCATTAGTGGATGAGTTTCGGCAAGTTTAAGTTACAGGCATGCCTCGCCTCTTACGGGAAGGACTATCGACGAGCGGAAATGCTGACAGCCCATTTGCAATAATCTTACAAACGCCCGGCTTGAGGGACACGGCGCAAAGTGGTAAATTTAAAGTGGAAGTTCAACCTTCGGGGCAGGGTGAGGATTTGCGGCGCGTTCTAATGGTCGCATCTCCAATTCCCGATCGGCGGTAAAGCCCGCGAGGGGGCAAAAGAGCAGTCAACAGTGCACGGTGAATAGTGAACAGTTGAAATGGATATTCGCTGTTCACTTTTCACCGTGCACTGTTCACTGCTCTTGGCCCCCACGATCCGGTGAAACTCCGGGGCCGACGGTAAAGTCCGGATGGAAGAAGGTTCGGACCGGTCTGCGTTTTGGGGACAAAACTGCCATCGCGACGCGCGGCGGCGGGCCCCGACAGGTACATCTACGCAGTCCAGTCCTCCCTCCGTTCCCTGCCCCGCCTTATGGAGATCTTTTGCGACGCCGTTCCGATGCTCATTGCACCCGGTGTGCGCCCGTCGTCTGCGCCGCTGTCACGGGCCTGCTCGCGATTTTTCTGATCCCGGCTTCTCTGCAAGCCCAGAACTGGAACAGCCACCTGGAAGGACTCATAACCGACCCTAGCGCCGCTGTCATCCCGCGGGCCCAGGTCACGTTGAAAAATGTCGCCTCCGGACAAGTCCGCCAAACTCAGAGCAACGAGATGGGTTTTTACACTTTCCCGCTCCTCCCCGTGGGAGAGTACGATCTGACTGTTGCCGCGCCCGGCTTTGCCTCTCGACTCTTCTCCGGCCTGACGTTGGAAGTCGGGCAGGATCAGCGCGTCGACGTCACTTTGCAACTGGCGCGCGGGCAGGACACCATTCAGGTTGATGTCCGGCCGCCGCTGGTGGAGGCAGCCTCTCCTGCCATCGGCGACGAGATCTCAAATCAACGCGTCAATTCCCTGCCCCTCAACGGCCGGCAGTTCTCTCAGTTGGCGCTGCTTGCGGCGGGCGCGGTCCCGCCTTATCCTAACGGTTCCACACAGCAGTTCAATACCGCGGCGCTGGGGCTCGGCTTCTCGGTAAACGGACAGCGCTCCGAGCGCAACAACTTCTCGCTCGACGGGGTCACGCTGATGGAGCCCTTTGCCTACAGCCTGACCGTAAACCCCTCCATCGACGCGATTCGCGAGTTTCGCGTCGTAGAGGATTCCTATTCCGCCGAACAAGGCATTACTTCGGGAGCGCAGGTCAATATTGTTTCACGGTCCGGGACCAACCGGTTCTCCGGAACTGCCTACGAGTTCTTGCGCAACAGCGCGCTCGACGCCAAGAACTTTTTTGATTCCCCCGACCAGAAGATTCCACCCTACCGGCAGAATCAATTCGGGGCGAGCCTCGGCGGTCCGGTGCGGCATGACCGCACCTTCTTTTTCACAAACTATGAGGGCTTGCGCATCCACCAGAGCATTACTAATACCACGCTCCTGCCCACGGCTGCTCAGCGGCAAGGCGATCTGAGCGGCATCAATCCCCTCAGCGGGCAGCCATACCCCGCTATCATTAATCCCGTTACTGGCCAGCCCTTCGCAGGAAACCAGATTCCTTCGTCTTCCCTGGATCCGCTATCGATGGCGGTCCTGGCACGTGAACCTTTGCCGAACCTGGCCGCCGCCTCGTCAGGCGAGAATAACAACATCAACGTGGGCTTGAGGCATGTCAGCATGGATCAGTTCCTGGCGCGCGTGGACCATCAACTCAACCCCCGTCATCAACTGTTCGGCCGCTTCCTGCTCTTTGACAGCGCCCAACTGTTTCCCTTCGTGCCCAACAGCTTCGCGCAGAACCCTTCCGCCCCGCCGGGATTCGGCACCAACAAGGATGACACGGGGAGAAACCTGGCACTGGGATTGACTTCGGTGTTTCGCCCAACCCTGCTCAATGACGTTCGATTCGGGTACACGTACTATTTGGGCACCAAAGAAGCCCAGAACATCCATAGTGGCTTCCTCGAGTCCCTGGGAGTCACGCGCGCTCCCGGTGCCACCAACGACGGAATCCCCGCCATCAACGTACCCGGTTATGCCGACCTTGGCGACAGCGACATCTTCCAGCCGCAGATTCGCAAGGACAGCACTTTTCAGTTTTCGGACAACCTCGCGTGGGTGAAGGGGCGGCACACGTGGAAGTTCGGCGCCGACGTGCGCCGCTACCGGCTGTTCTACCTGGTGGAGGATTTCGGTCAGGGGCAGTTTTCGTTCAGCGATGGCTTGGGGTCGGTCTCGGGAACCTCCTTCTCCGACTTCCTCCTTGGCCGGCCTTTTCTCTCCTACGCTCAAGCGGGCAACTCAGGAGGCAACGATCGCCTGGATTATTTCGGCGCGTACTTTGCAGATGAGTTCCACGCCACCCGGCGTCTGACGCTCAACTATGGATTGCGCGAGGAGTTCTACTCGCCCCCGACCAACACCGACGGCCGGGCCTCTATTCTCGACCCCTCGAACGCCTTGCGCTTCATCGTCCGCAACGACCGCGGGCAAGCCGCGGGCCTCGTTGCCAATCCTTTCATCGTGACACTGCAACAACTCTACGGCCTGGAGTTCGAGACCTCGGAGCAGGCAGGCCTGCCGAATTCGCTGATCGAGCCGGATTGGTCCGGTTGGGCCCCGCGCCTGGGATTTGCTTATGATCTCTCGGGGGCGCACACGCGGACGCTGCGCGGTGGGGTGGGAGTTTTCAACTCGCTGGGAGAGCTGGATTACGCGGCGGAGACGCGCTTGAGCGCCCCGCTTACCGAATTCCTCTTCGGTCTTGATCTCTGCCGCTACTATGGGCCAGGGGCCTGCGGCCAATCCTACGCCCCACCCATTTTGACCTATGACCTTGCTTACCAATTGGGAAATTCGTCGCCCACGGCCATCTCCTCCCCCCCCGATCTTCGTAACGGATATGTTTACGAGTGGAGCTTTACCTACGAGCAGGAGCTGGCTCCCAATACGATTTTGTCCCTTAGCTACACGGGCGCCGAGGGGCATAAACTGCCGCGCCGCAGCCTCCAGAATCAGGGCGTCCCGAATCTGCCTGGTGAACGACGAGGTTATCATCCCCAGCCCGGTGTGAACCAGTTCGTACGAGCGACCGACGTGAACACCAACTATAACGCGCTGGTGGCACGGATCGACCGGCGCCTCTCCCGCGGGCTTTCCTTCGCGGCAGGCTACACCTACGGCAAGTCGCTCGACACGGCCTCTGGCCTCAATGGCACCACCCAGGCGCAGGACAACTACAATATGCGCGCTGAGTACGGGCTTTCGGATTTCGATATGCGTCAGCGGCTCACCTTCTCGAGCCTCTGGATGCTTCCCTTCGGGGATGGACGCCGCTGGGCCCAGCAAGGCGTATCGGGGCACGTCCTGGGTCAATGGCAGCTTGCCAATATCCTGACTCTGGAGTCGGGGCAACCCCTCACTGCCGTCCTGTCTACAGCCTTGAGCGGGACGCAGTCCAATGGAACCGACCGCCCTGACCTGATTGCCAACCCGAGCCTGCCCGGCAATGAGCGCAGCCCGAATCGGTGGTTCAACACGAATGCCTTTGCGACGCCCCCGGTGTTTTATGATTCCCAGGGCGCCTACAGCATACCCGGAAGCGAGGGCCGCAATGTCATTACGGGACCCGGTTTGGCCAGCTGGGATTGCAGCCTGGAGCGTTCCTTTCGCCTCACCGAGCGCCTGAGCACGGTATTCCGCGCGGATTTCTTCAATCTCACCAACCATACCAATTTCGACAGACCCGGATTGATCTTTGCCACCTCGAACTTCGGGATGATCAGCTCTGCTGAGAATTCCCGGCAGATTCAGTTCTCATTGCGATTGAATTGGTGAGGCGATTCCCCTCCTTGGGCGAGCTCGGGCAACCTTGTAATTCCCCCCCGACGTCAAATCTAGTGCAGGGTGATAGACAGTGTAGGAGGTTGAATCTTCTATGAGAGTCCAGGGTAAAAGTGTGCTTATAGGGCTTGCGGCTGCGGTTTTCGCCACCGCATGTCTGGGGTTCGGTTCCTGGGGTATTCACAAGTCGTCCGATCGCAGAACCGACGTGACGTTTCTGAAGAAGACGAAGTTCGATAACGGAAGTGTTTTAGCGGCCGGAACTTACGACATGGAGGTTCCCGAGAATTCCCAAACACCCGAGGTGATGTTCAAGAAAGATGGCAAAGTCATGGCCACCGTACCGGCAAAAATGATTGCTCAGTCCAAGAAGAATGACTACACGGAAATCGACGCGGTGACGAACGGCGACACGCAAATGGTGACGGCGATTCGTCCCGGCGGATGGGAAGAATCACTCATGTTCCGGAAGGCGAATCATTGACTTTGTGCCTGTGAAATTCGCATCCAACCGGGGGCGGGTGGGGCCTCGCCCCCGCCACAGAGGCTATGCTCATGCGGGGGGAGTATAAAGGGTTGAACTCCTAATCCTCCAGCGTAGAAAGGTCTCCTGTCGGCAGACCTAGTTCCCACGCTTTCAGGACGCGGCGCATGATTTTGCCGCTTCGCGTCTTGGGGAGTTTGGCGCGGAATTCGATCTCGCGCGGGGCGGCATGGGCAGCCAGCTTCTGGCGGACAAATTTTTGAATCTCACTCTTTAGTTCTTCGCTGGGAACATATCCGTCCCGCAGTGAGATGAAGGCTTTGATGATGTGCCCGCGCATCGTGTCGGGTTTTCCGATTACGCCCGCTTCCGCAACCGCCGGATGCTCCACCAGGCAGCTTTCAACTTCAAATGGCCCCACATTTTCACCCGCTGTGATAATCAGGTCGTCGATACGTCCCTGGAACCAGAAGTAGCCGTCTGGGTCCTTGTAAGCGCTGTCCCCGGTCACGTACCACCCGGGGATGCGGAAATAGGTTTCATACCGCTCGGGTTGTTTCCAGATGTCCCGCATCATGCCTGGCCAGCCTGGCTTTACGACCAGATTGCCGAGGGTATTCGGTGGCACCTCCTTCCCGTCGTCGTCGACAATGGCGGCGTACACGCCGGGGACGGGGCGCCCCATGGAGCCCGGACGAATGGTCATGGAAGGATAGTTCGAAACCAGAATGTGACCCGTCTCGGTCATCCACCAGTTGTCATGGATGCGCCGGCCGTAGGTTTTCCAACCCCACCAGACCACTTCGGGATTCAACGGCTCGCCCACGCTCAGCACATGCCGCAGGCTGGAAAGGTCGTACCGTTGCGCAACGTCCTCCCCGGCCGCCATGAGCATGCGGTAGGCGGTCGGGGCGCTGTACCAGATGTTTACACGAAATCGCTGGATGGTTTCGTACCAGTCGGCGGCATTAAACCTGCCGCCCCGGATCAAGTTGGTGGTGCCATTAAGCCAGGGTGAAAACATGCCATAGGATGTTCCCGTCACCCAGCCGGGGTCCGCGGTGCACCAATAAACGTCGTCTTCCCGCATATCGAGCACCCAGCGGCCGGTCATGAGGTGGCCGAGCATGGCCTTTTGCACGTGCAGCACGCCCTTCGGCTTCCCGGTCGAACCCGAGGTGTAGTGGATGATGAGCGGGTCATCGAGCCTCAACCACTCAATCTCCGTCTTGTCTTCGGCCTTTTCCATCAAGGCCTCGTAGCTCTTCTGCCCTTCCGCCACCTCGCTCGCCGAGGCGCCCACCAGAATAATGTGTTTGAGGGCGGGCAATTCGTACTGTGGGACGCGCTCCACTAGAGCCGGCGAGGTCACCAGCGCCACGGCTTCTGCATTGGACATGCGGTCCCGCACGGCATCTTCCATGAAAGCCTCGAAGAGCGGGCTGGGAATCGCGCCGATCTTCAAAATGCCGAGGATTGCGATGTAAAGCTCGGGACGGCGCCCCAGAAACACAAACACGCGGTCACCCTTCCCGACACCCAGCTTGCGCAAGACATTAGCAAACTGGTTTGACTGGAGGGACATATCCTCGAAAGTGAAGCGAGAAGTTCGTTCCTTATCGGTGTAGATCAGCGCCAGTTTATTGCGGCGGCCGCGCGTAAGGTGGCGGTCAATGGCCTCGTGGGCCATGTTCACCTTGCCCGTCTTGGCCCAATCAAATTCCTGGTAAGAATCTTCCCAGCGGAACGACGATGCACTTGCCTCGTAGTCGCCCAGATGATGCGTGTGGGGATCATCCACCGGCCCTAGAACATTATTCGAACCCGCCGTTTCTTTCGTTGGCATAGAGAACCTCGCTTGGAGTTTGTGATTGGTGAGTT
>DATJVT010000628.1:0-4337 GCA_035501695.1 Terriglobia bacterium
GTGGTAGCGGAGGCCGGGCGGCGCTACGACGGGCACCCGGACCTGGACAGCGTGGACATCTCCTCAGTGGGTTATTGGGGTGAAGGCTGGAGTCCCTACATGCCGGCGTTCGAGGTGCAGAAGAAACTGGTGGATATCTGGCTGGAGGCATTTCCGCGCACGCCCTTGCTGATGAACTTCGACGAAGAAAAAGCGCTGGCGTATGGAACCGGGCGCGGCGCCGGGTGGCGGGCAGATTGTTGGGGTGACATGCGCGGCGCGACCTCCACACGCTGGTGCCACATGCTGGACTTCTACCCGCAGCAGATCGTCCGCGCCGGGATTCAGGATGTATGGCAGCGCAGTCCGGTCTCCCTTGAGACATGCTGGGTTCCGGGCGGCTGGAAAGAGAAGAGCTACGACTTGGATTACATCCTCGCCCAGGGGTTGCGTTGGCATGTGTCGTCGGTGAACATCAAGTCGTCAGCCATTCCCCCGGAGTGGAAGAAGGCCTTCGACGAATTCCAGAAGAAGATGGGATATCGATTCATCCTGCGGCGGCTGGAGTATCCCAAGGTCATATCGCCCGGCACCATGCAGCCCGTGCACATGTGGTGGTTGAACGCGGGGGTGGCGCCGGTTTACCGTCCGTACGATCTGATGTTGGAGTTGCATTCCGATGCAGCGAGCGCGGACATCAAGTTGCCGGTGGATGTTCGCAAGTGGCTGCCCGGTGATGCGGTGTATGACGGCACGATCTATATCCCCGAGACCCTGAGGCCGGGTAACTACCGCTTGCGGGTGGCGATGCTTGACCCGCGTACCGGCCAACCCGCCATCAAACTCGCCATCGAAGGGCTGCAAGCCGACGGCTGGTACGATCTCGGCCCCATCGGCGTGCAGTGATTTATAGGAGGCATGTTGCCATGAAAAAAGCACTGACTATTTTCATTTGCCTGTTGAGCGTAGTGACCACGCTGTTGCTGGGCCAATCCCGCCCACTTCGCGACCGGTGGGTAATGCTGGGATCGAGCCTGGACAGCGATCAAGAAGTCGAGCGAATCGTAGGCATGGCGCGCACCGCGAGCGAGCATGGCCTGAACGGCATATTGTTTTCGGGGGGCTTCGACACGATGGACCTGAAGACGCCGGAGTTTTTCGAACGCCTCACCCGCCTGAAGCAGGCCTGCGACAAGCTCGGCGTGGAGCTCATCCCCAGCGGGTTTGGCGTGGGTTACGGGGGAGGCGTGTTGGCGCACGACAAGAACCTAGCCGCGGGTCAGCCCGTCCGCGGGGCGTTGTTTGTAGTGAAAGGAAATGAAGCGACCTTCCAGGCGGACCCCGCGGTGAAGATCGCGAACGCCGATTTTGAGAAGCGGGAGGGCAACCTGCCGGCCGGTTTTACGGCGCACGGGTCGCGGGCCACGCTCGATACCACGGTCGCTCATTCAGGCAGGTCCTCCGTGCGCTTTGAGGACTTCAGCGGCCCGGAAGGCGAAGTTTACGTGGCACAACCCTTGCGCGTACAACCTTATCGCTGCTACCGATTGCGCGCCTGGGTGAAGACCGAGGGGGCCGGACCCCGCATGGCGATCCATCTGCTCGCGGTGGCCCCGGACGGGCGAGACCTTTCTTACATGGAACCGCCGCTGCCTGAAACCAGTGATTGGCACGAAGTGGTTTGGGGTTTCAGCACTTGGTACGCGGACCACGTGGAGTTTCGCGTGGGCGTTTCAGACGGCAAGCGAGGCAAGGTTTGGGTGGACGACGTTTCCATCGAGGAAGTGGGCCTCACCAACGTCCTGCGCCGCCCGGGAACGCCGGTGGTCGTTCGCAATGACAAGACCGGCGTGGTCTATGAGGAGGGCAAGGATTTCGCCGCCATCTCCGACCCGCAGCTCAATTTCAGTTGGGACCATGCAGGGCCTGCTATCCATCTGCTGCCGGGCAGCCGTATGCAAGATGGTGACCGGTTGCGGGTGGACTATTACCACGGAACTACCATCTATCGCGATCAAACCACCATCGATATGTCGGAGCCCGCCGTGTACGCGGTCTGGCAGCACCAGATTCCGCTGATTGAAAAGTATCTCGCGCCCAAGAAGTACTTTCTCAGCATGGATGAAGTGCGCGTGGGAGGTTTCTGCGAGGCTTGCAAGAAGCGGCACCTCCCCATGGCCCAGATTCTGGGAGAATGCGTGGCGCGCCAATTCCAGATGATTCGCGCCGCCAACCCCCAGGCGGAAGTCTACGTGTGGTCCGACATGTTCGATCCCAATCACAATGCCAAGGAAAAGTACTACCTGGTTGATGGCAGCTTCGATGGCACTTGGAAATACATTCCCAAGGATCTCGTCATTGGCTGCTGGTATTACGAAAAACGGGACTTGAGCCTCGACTTCTTCTCCAAGCTCGGATACCGGACTTTGGCCGCGGGCTACTACGACGCGGACGACCTCGAGAACATCAAAGGCTGGATGGAGTCGCTGGACCGCACGCCCGGCGCCACCGGCATCATGTACACATCGTGGGAGAACAAGTTCAAACTGTTGCCGGCATTTGGGGATTTGGTTTCGAAACGCTGATTGGACAGTGGGTGCGAATTTCTAAAAGCCCAATGGGGAATAGCCTCAGAAATTACAGGTGGCCTTGGTGGCGGCAAAGCGCCACGTGAAGCGCCTCGAGGGACAATTTGTCGGGTCGGCTGGGAGTTTCTAAAATCTCAATCCCTTGGGAAAACCCCCGTTCTGCGGGCACTGCTCACTCTGGGATAACCCTTGCGGTCACCAGGGAAGCCTCGCCCGGAACGTAGTTCTCCACGGGAACGGAAATCAGCGCCTCAAAAAAGGGTGGCACGGTCTTCTTATCCGGCGAAGCGGCCAGAAGTGCCTGGCGGAGTTCCCCCAATCTTTCGCTGTTGGTTACAAATTCGGTGGCAGCCTGGGTGCCCTGAGTGTACAACCCATAGAGCAGAAGCAGGCGCTCCTGTTTCGTGTGGTTGGGTTCCATGATGATCAGGGCGTAGTCCTGGGTCAGGTAGTTGGTGACGGGGTCGAACTTGGGAGCATACACCGCCGCACCTCCAGGTCCCGAAGCGTTGTTCTTGAAAACCCCCTTGTCCACGTAAAACCCCGGCGGCGTGGCAAACACGCGGTTCGACCATTGATTCCCCCCGCCGAGGAGGACGGCGTTTCCGCCCTGGATTTCTGCATAATTGGTCAATCGGCCAGTCTTGACGCGAATCGTCATGCCCTGAGCGGTAAAGAGGCGGGTCAGATTGGCGAGGCCGAGCGCGTCTCCCACTCCGGTAAAATCCGTGGTTGTAGGCACAAAGACAAAATTGCTCAGCTCCCGGAAATGGAACGTGTCACGGAAGTCCGGTACCTTCTCTTTGGGGATCGCGTAGCCTTCCCGGAGAATCTGGGGGTTGTCCCCCTCCGTGCCTAGTCGAAGCAGAGGGGGAGTGGGAACGACGATAAGAGGCTGGCTGCCATCCGCGAGAAACGGTCCCCAGAACCAGGCTTCGTTTTCGGGCATGGCCGCTGCCGCTTTTGCGACCGGAAATTGGCGCGTCAGCGAACGCTCTCGGACAAACAAATACAGCAGGATCGCACAGGCAAGGCCAAGAAAGACGATGAGGGGGTATTGCCACGAGGAGATTTGCGGTGCACCCTTTGCCACAGGGGGTTCTGCCGGCAGGGCAGAGGTCGCGGGATCCTTGGAATCCAACTCTACCCTTTTGAAGACAGGGGCATAATGCCCGGGATGGAGTTCGACCCGGACGAGACTCTCCTTTCCTTCTTCCTGGTAGTAATTCTTGAGGGCCCGGCGGATTTCGTGCGCCTGCACGCGCACAATGGGGTCCTGCTGGGGATCGAAATCCTGCCCCCTTTCATAAACTTCGACGCCAATCAGGTATTCGTTAAGCTTGCTTTCCTCACCCAGAAAAACCTGCCCGCTTGTGAATTCAAGGAAGCGTCGCCTTTTCGGCGCCTTGGCGAACTGTTTACTCTCCAGAATCCGCTTCAGTTCACTGTGCTTTTCATAAAGCGTTAAGGGATCGGCTTCAGGAGGGTTGCGGCTTGCCATCGGCATCACTCGTGCTCAGTGAACTGTCGCTGTAGATACGACAGTTTGTGGTGGCAGAGATTATCTGAACGCGGTGGCATAGTCAATAACTATCCATCCCGTTCATGCAAATAGGCAAATAACGGTTAATTGTGACGTTAACGCGCCGAGGCTGGCTCCCGGTTTGGCATCTACCCCCTGCTCAATTGAATTGCTAGTTGGGGGATTCTAAAGCACATGCGCAATCTGCCATCTTTCTCTGAGAGCGGGGTTGGTGACGGGGGGAAAAT
>DATJVT010000629.1:0-9587 GCA_035501695.1 Terriglobia bacterium
GAACCGAGGGCTTGATCTCGCGCGCCAGGGCCGGACCGACGAGGCCATCAAGGAGTATGAAGCCGCCCTGGCCATCAATCCTGATCTGCCCGAGGCGCATTTGGCTCTGGGCAAGGCAAAGCAGGCCCAGGGAGAGTGGCAGCATTCCATCGCCCAGTTCCGCCTGGCCTTGCAGGCCAATCCGAATTACGCAGACGCCTACTATGCTCTGGCCTTGGCCTTGGAACGAACCGGAGACAAGCAGGCCTCGCAGGGGGCACTGCAATCCGCGTATCGGCTTAACCCCGCACTTAAGCCCACTGCAAAATAGCGGTGCGAGCACCCGGCGCGTCCCACTGTGCGGGCGGGTGGGGTCGCCGGCTTAGCGAATTAGCGGCTTCCTTGGTATATTGTTCCTACCCAATCGGCGTGCGGGAGGCCGATCCTAATGATGAAACCACGTGCCCTTTCCAGACTGAACCGCCGGCGCTTTCTGCGGGCCGGAATGCTTGGTGGCGTGGCCGCGGCTGCCGCACCCCTGGTGGCCCGGACCCCGGGGGAAAGCAACTCCAATCCCCCAGTTCCGCCCTTCGAGTTCGATGAGATTACCATTACGGGATTGCAAGAGGGAATGAAATCCGGCCAGCTTACGGCGCGCTCCATCGCGGAAAAATACCTGGCTCGCATCGACGCGATTGACAAGCACGGACCCGGATTGAACTCCGTTATCGAACTGAACCCCGACGCGTTGGCCATCTCGGATGCGTTGGATCACGAGCGCCAGGCACAGAAGGTGCGGGGCCCGCTGCACGGCATACCCATCCTCATCAAGGACAACATCGCCACGCGCGACCGCATGCAGACCACTGCCGGTTCGCTGGCGCTGGTGGGATCGGTTCCGCCCAAGGACGCATTCCTGGTCAAAAAGCTGCGCGAAGCAGGCGCGGTGATCCTGGGCAAGACCAACCTGAGCGAGTGGGCCAACATTCGTTCCTCGAATTCCACCAGCGGCTGGAGCGGGCGCGGCGGCCTTACACATAATCCCTACGCTTTGGACCGCAATCCGAGCGGCTCCAGTTCCGGGTCGGGCGTGGCCGTGGCGGCGAACCTCTGCGCCATCGCCATCGGGACGGAAACCGATGGTTCAATCGTGTCTCCCGCCAACAACAACGGCATTGTCGGGATCAAGCCCACCGTGGGTCTGGTGAGCCGCGCGGGAATCATTCCCATCGCCCACAGCCAGGACACCGCCGGACCCATGGCGCGTACCGTCACCGACGCCGCGATTCTGCTCGGCGCGCTGGGTGGGATGGACAGCGACGATCCGGCCACCGCGGCCAGCCGAGATAGGGGCACGCCATGGCGTACCCCTACCGATTACACAACCATGCTGGATGCCAAAGGCCTGACGGGCGCGCGGCTGGGCGTGGTGCGCAAGCTGGCTGGATTCCACGACGGGGTTGATAAGCTGCTGAACGAGGCAATCGAGGTCCTGAAGCGCCAGGGCGCGGTGGTGGTCGACCCGGCCAACATCGCCACGCTCGATCAACTCGGGGATGCAGAAACGCAGGTGCTGTTGTACGAACTCAAAACCGACCTCGAGAACTACCTGGCGCAACTCGGCGACGCCGCGCCCGTCCACACGCTCAAACAGATTATCGAATTCAACGAACAGCACCCCGCGCAGGAAATGCCCTATTTCGGCCAGGACTTGTTCCTCAAGGCGCAGGAGAAGGGATCACTCTACCGCAAGGAGTACCTGGACAATCTCGAGAAGAGCAAGACCTTGATGCGCGCGCAGGGGATCGACGCGGTGATGGATCAGTTCAAGCTGGACGCGCTGGTGGCGCCCACCGGCGCCCCGGCATGGATGACGGATCTCGTCGACGGCGATCACGGCCTCGGTGGCAGCTCCACTCCCGCCGCGGTGGCGGGGTACCCGCACATCACCGTCCCTATGGGTTTTGTGTTTGGATTGCCGGTTGGAATATCCTTCTTCGGCCGCGCCTGGAGCGAAACCACGCTCATCAAGTTCGCTTATGCCTTCGAGCAGGCCACACGGCAACGGCACCCTCCGCGCTTTCTGGCAACCGCAGATTTGAGCGTATGATAGTGACAAGGGCGCGTCGCCCGTGCCGGCGCTTCGCCTGAATAGGTCGGTGCCGATCTCAACAAAGGAGTTGGAATATGCCAGCCACCCACCCTTACGCAGAGGCTCTCGGCGAGCGCAATCCGCTCGACGTGCTCGCCGAAACTCAGACGAGCATTCCCGCCCTGGCCCGGGCCCTCGGTCCCGCGGGCCTGAAACGAACCTACGCACCCGGCAAGTGGACGGCCGCGCAAGTGATCGCCCACCTCGCCGACGCCGAGATCGCCTTTGGCTTTCGCGTACGGCAGATCATTTCGCAGCCGGAGTTCGGTATTCAGGTCTTTGATGAGAATCGCTGGGCCCGGCATTACGACCGCATGGACGGCCTGGAAGCGGCGGAAACGTTCCGAGCGCTTCGACAGTGGAACCTGTCACTGTTCCGGCTGCTCGACCGAAATGAGCTCGGCAAGGCGGCCAACCACCCCGACCGCGGACCCGAAAAGGCGGAAACCGTCATCCGCATCATTGCCGGTCACACCCTGCATCATCTGGCGCAACTGCAGAGGATTCCCGCCTGAGTGGACAATCGCTCTGGAAGAAGATAGAGTACGCCCCAATTCCTGATCACCACCAAGACCGAGAAGCAGCTGGAGAAGGCCCTTCTCCGTCAGGCGGCATTAATGATCCTTGTCGGAGGCGCCATCATCATCAGGGCCTTCGCTTTCCTGCTGTTCCTCGCCGGCGCGTTCTGAACATGAAGTATTCAGATCGCTCTGTTTCAGGCCTTTCGTTTGGCCTGGTCGGCGACGGCCTGCGCGGCTTTGGCGACGGCTTCGGGGTCTCCCAGATAATAATGGCGCAGGGGCTTCAGGTTATCGTCCAATTCGTAGACGAGCGGAATTCCGGTGGGAATATTCAATCCCACAATATCCGTTTCGGAGACGTTATCCAGGTACTTTACCAGCCCGCGCAGGCTGTTGCCGTGCGCGGCGATGATGACCCGCTTGCCGGAGCGGACTACTGGAGCGATGGTTTCATGCCAGTAAGGCAGGGTGCGCGCCACGGTGTCCTTCAGGCACTCGGTAAGCGGCAGGTCCGCCGCGCTCATTCCGGCGTAACGCGGGTCCTTTCCAGGGTAGCGGTCGTCGTCGGGCGTCAAGGCGGGCGGCCGGATGTCGTAACTGCGGCGCCAGATCTTTACCTGCGCCTCGCCGTATTTCTCGGCCGTTTGCGCCTTGTTCAACCCCTGGAGCGCGCCGTAGTGGCGCTCGTTCAGCCGCCAGGTGTTATGAATCGGAATCCACATCTGGTCCATCTCTTCCAGAGCGACCCAGAGGGTTTTAATCGCGCGCTTCAACACTGAGGTATAGGCCACGTCAAATACGAAGCCGTCCTTGCGAAGCTGGCGGCCCCCCTCAGTCGCTTCCTGAAGGCCCTTCTCGCTCAGGCCCACATCCGTCCATCCGGTAAACAGGTTTTCCTTGTTCCAAACGCTCTCTCCGTGCCGCAATAACACCAGCTTAAACATGAAGGCGTCTCCTTTAGTTGTCGTCAATCCCCTACGCCGTGCGCGCGTGCTTGGCAACATTCTCGGCGTTGCCGGGCACGGGAATCTCAACCTTGATGGGCACCGGCCCCATGGCGTATTCGGTGGGGCCGAGGCGCTCCTGGGAATCCATGATCTCTTCCCACGTCACCTCTTTGCCCGTATAGGCCGCGGTGCGGCCCATGACGGCCGTTAGCGTGGCGTGGGCCACGTGTTCCGCTTCGTTAATCGGTTGGTTGGTGCGGATCGCGGTTACGAGGTCTACGTGTTCCTGGTCATAGGGATTGAACTTCGTTTTGCCGGGTTCCTGTCCTTCCTCCTGATATTTCCATACCACCTGGTTTTTGAGGTCGAAGATGGTGTTCTTGCAATTGGTGTAACCCTCGGTCCCCACCACGTATTCCGATACGTCATTGGTGCAGCCGTCGATCTGCCGGCACATGCTCTCCAGGATGCCGCCGTTGGGATAGGAGAATTGCAACACAAAGTGGTCGTACTGGTCGCCCGTCACACGCTGCGCGCGCCCTCCACAACCGGTGACCTTGGTGGGATTCATTCCGGTGAACCAGAGTACCGTGTCGAGGTTGTGCACGTGCTGCTCGCAGATGTGGTCGCCGGAGAGCCAGCGCCAGTTCACCCAATCGCGAATCATAGCTTCCATATCCGACCACTCTTTCTTCTTGGGCGCGTACCACAACTGGCTCTGATTCCAGCGGGCACATGCTCCTACGATCTGGCCGATGGCGCCGTGGGAGACGCGATTGTAAGTCTCCTGGTAGGCGCGATCGTGCCGCCGCTGGGTGCCGGTTACCACGCACAGATTGTAGGCCGAAGCCTTCTGGCCCGTGGCCAGGACGGAGCGGACGCCCGGGGCATCTACCGCAACCGGTTTCTCCAGGAAGCAGTGCTTCTTGGCCTCCACCGCCGCGTCGAAGTGCAGGGGCCGGAAGTGCGGCGGCGTGGCGCACAACACCAGATCCACGTCCGCTTCCAGCACTTTCTTGTAGGCATCGAAACCGACGAAACAGTGGTCGTCGGAAACCGGATTATTCGACTTCGCCACTAGATCCGCGCGGCATTTATCGATGCGGTCCTTCAGGACGTCACCCAGAGCTACGACCTTGAGGTTGGGCCCAGCCTTGAGGAAATTTACCGCCGCGCCGGTGCCGCGATCGCCACAACCGATCAGGCCCGCCTTCAGGGCCTGGCCATCGGGCGCCACATCCACGAACTTCATGGGCGGGTAAGTCTTCTTGCAACTGGCCAGCACCGCCCCCGCTCCCACCGCCGCCATCGCGCCGATAAAGGTCCGGCGGGTAAAATCCCGTTTCTCCTTGTCCGCCTTGTCATCAGTCATGTGAGATCTCCTTTAAGAAACGTCAATCGATAATCGCCAAAGGGCAATCCTCAATCAACAATCAACAATCGTCAATCGAAAATTGTCAATTCTTTAGGCCGTCCGCGCGTGCTTGCCAATGTTCTCGGCATTACCGGGCACGGGGATTTCCGCCTTGAGGGCCACTGGTCCCATGGCGTACTCGGTGGGGCCAAGGCGTTCCTGGGAATCCATCATCTCCTCCCAGGTGATCTCTTTGCCCGTGTAGGCGGCATTTCTACCCAGGATGCCGATCAGGGTAGACTGCGCCAGGTGCTCCGATTCGTTTACAGGCTGGTTGGTGCGAATGGCGTTAACGAAATCCACGTGCTCCTGGTCGTAGGGATTGAATTTGGTCTTGCCAGGGTCCTGACCGGGTTCCTGGTATTTCCATACCACCTTGCCGGTCAGATCGAAGATGGTGTCCTTGCAGTTGGTGTAGCCCTCTGTCCCCAGGACCAGGTCGGAAACCTCGTTGGAGCAGCCGTCAATCTGGCGGCACATACTGTCCCAGATTCCGCCGTTGGGGTAGGCGTACTGCACGTTGAAGTGGTCAAACTGGTCGCCGGTCACACGCTGCGCGCGCCCGCCGGCGCCGATGGCCTTGGTGGGAAGCATGCCGGTGAACCAGAGAACGGTATTGAGGTTATGAACATCCTGCTCGACGATGTGGTCGCCGGAGAGCCACCGCCAGTTCACCCAATCGCGGATCATGGCTTCCATATCCGACCATTCTTTCTTCTTTGGCGCGTACCACAACTGTCCGACGTTGTAGCGGGAGCGCGCGCCGACGATCTGCCCGATGGCGCCGTGGGAAACACGATTGTACGTCTCCCGATGGGGACGGTCGTGCCGCCACAAGGTTCCCGACACCACGCAGAGGTTGTAATTCGCAGCCTTCTGTCCCGTGGCCAAAACCGAGCGCACGCCGGGAGCATCGACCGCGCAGGGCTTCTCCATAAAGATGTGCTTCTTGGCATCCACCGCGGCGTCGAAATGCGCGGGCCGGAAGTGCGGCGGAGTGGCGAGCAGCACCACGTCCACGTCGGATTCCAGCACTTTCTTGTAAGCGTCAAACCCGATGAAACAGTGGTCGTCGGCAACTTTCACTTGCGCTTTGCCTGCCAACTCAGTCCGGCAGGTCTCAAGATGGTCCTTCAAGACGTCCGCCAGCGCCACAATCTGGAGGTTGGGCCCGGCTTTGAGATAGTTCAGCGCCGCGCCCGTTCCGCGGTTGCCGCAGCCGATCAGCCCGGCCTTCAGCGGAGGGCCGTCCGGGGCCACGTCCACAAAAGTCACGGCCGGGTATGATTTCTTACAACTGGCCAGAACTACTCCCGCGCCCGCTGCCGCTACCGCCCCGATAAAAGTCCGGCGGGTGAAGTCCTTACGTTCTTTGTCTGTCTTCTCGTCGGTCATCGAAAACCCCCTTATGAGATATATTAATATTGACGCGTGAAACCGTATGTAACGTCAGCAGTTCCCTCGAGTCTGGCCCCCTCACCCCCGGCCCCTGTCGGCGTCAAAATACTGGACCATGCAAGCCCCTTTGGAGTGCGGGAGCAGCAACTCCCGCTTTCCTCCGTCGCATTATACTCGGCCGTATCGATTGACGAGAGAAAGCGGGAGCTGCTGCTCCCGCACTCCAAAGGGAGCGAGAGGAGATTTGCCTTCATTCCGACTTCTGTCTCCTGACTTCTGATTCCTTTCTCACTCCCGCATCGCGACTCCCGGCTTCATATTCCCGCACCACCCGGAAGCCGACATCGGTAACGTCCGAGTACCACCAGATACTCTTGGGGGATTGCGGGTCGGTGATCAGCCAGTCCTCCTCGCGCGTATGGTCGCGTGCGGCGCAGCGCAGGTCGACGGCATCGGACCGATACGAGCCCCCCCGCACCACATGTTCTTTGCCGGATTCCGGGCCGCGGGGGTCGGTGACTTCCGATCCCGCCAAGTGCGAATAGGCCTCCGGGTCGTACCAATCCAGGCAGAATTCACGTACGTTGCCCAGCATATCCACCATACCCCAACTATTGGACTTGGTGATGCCGGTGGGATGAGTCTCATCGGAGCTGTTCTCCTGGTACCAGGCGTAATCAACCAGGGGCACTGTCTTCACGCCGAACCAACGGTTCAGCCAGCGCTTCGTCGTAAACTGGGTGGGGTTGCCGGCGAAGAAATAAGGGGAGCTAATGCTGGCGCGGGCGGCGTATTCCCATTCCGCTTCGGTGGGAAGCCGGTACTTCTTGCCCGTTATCTGGGAGAGCCACTCGCAATACATGGTGGCGGCATGATAGGTCATGGTGATGGCCGGGCGCGAACCCCGGCCCCATCCCTGGTCAGGCGATCCGTAAGGTGGGGTAGGGCCGCTGACGGCGTCAGCCTTGCCCGAGGCCGGAGCGTCCCTATTGCGCCCCGTATTACCCCGTTGGAGTAAGTAAACCTCGTACTCTCTCCACGTTACTTCGGCGCGCTCCATCCAAAAAGGACTGATCTTCACGGTGTGGACCGGGCCTTCGTCGGCGCGGCGGTAAGGCTCCGACTCGGGACTGCCCATCTGGAATGTGCCGCCGGGAATGGCCACCATGCGGATCTTCACGGTTGAGCCAGGGATGAGATCCGCGTAACTCTTAAAGCCCTCGGGATTTTGCGGGAAGTCCTTCTCCAGTTGCTGCTCCAGCGCGGCGGCTTCATCCACCACTTCCTCAGCCGCCTTGCCGCGATAATGACCCGTGTGCAGATGGCAATTGATACAGCGCATCTTGGCTTTTGAGCGCTGGTAGTGGAGATGGCCGTCCACGCCCTTCTTGGAGAGCCCAACGCTGAAGAGATTGGCGTGACACCGGATGCAAGCGCTGTCGTAAGTGAAATCGCGAGCCTGATTCAGGGTCTGCTTTGACTGCCAATTGATCTTCCTAAGATCCTTGAAGAGCTTGCCGTAAATGTCCTGGCCGCCCAGGCGGGCCTTCTCGGTGTAGTACTCCATTCCCCCGCCGGGAAGGTGGCAATCGATGCAATGCACCACCACGCCGCTCTTGGTGGTGTAATGCGGCGAACGAATCCAGGTTTGCGTCGCGTCCGGATGGGCATGGCAGGCCTGATCGCAGAACTTGTCCGAAGACGTGGCGTCCACGCCGGCCTTCAAGGACAAAATGACCGCAACGCCGGCACACGCTCCTATCAATACAAGGAGCAAGCTCTTATGACTTTTTTTGGGATTTGCTGGACTATCCACCATTTTCAGTAATTCGCTGTGCTATTTGCCCCTTTCCTTCCTTTCAATCGCTGGCATGAAGTGGGGAAGTCATGCGAGGTGAAGTACTTCCAGTCCTTGCCGGCCCGGCGCACCCAAAAAGCCGATACGCCAGGAAGGGATTCAGCAACCCGAATTCCATCAGCCACAGGCATCAAGGAGAAGGCAGTCGCGAGGGCATCTGCCGTGGTCGAGTCCCGGGCGATGACGGTGGTGCTGCTCTCCCCTTCCAGTGCCCACCCGGTTATGGGGTTGATGACGTGGGAGTAACGATGGCCGTTCAGGTCCAGAAATTGGTGCTCATCGCCAGAGGTGGAGACGGCGGCGCGGCGCAGGAGCAGCGTGCAGGGAGGACTATCGGCATTGGCACCAGCCGTGTCGATATTGATTTTCCAGGCGGAAGTTCCCGGCGGGGGTTCCCCCACCACTACCTCCCCACCCGCCACCACCATGGCGCGCTCAATCCCCTGCGATTGCAGGGCAGCCAGCATCTGGTCCGCAGCGTAGCCCTTGCCGATGGCGCCCAGATCAAGCTTCATCCCAGACCGCCTCAGGTACACGGTGTGATGAGCCGGGTCCATCTCAATGTTGTGGTAATCGACCAGCGCCTTACTCCTGGCGATCTCGCCGGGGTCGGGCAACCGCCTGCTTACACGTGCCGCGCGCCAAAGATCAACCAAAGGGCCAACGCTCACGTCGAAGACGCCCCCGGAGAGCTGTGAGGTCCATAGAGATTTCGCCAGCACGTCATAGAGGTCACTGCTCACGGGGACCGGGCCCGATGAACCCTCTCGCGCGAGTTGCATCAATTCGCTGTCGGCGCGGTAGTCACTCATGATCTGCTCGAGCTCTTCCGCGCGGGCGAAGGCTGCCTCCGCCGCTTTTGATGCTTGCGCGCTGTCCGCCGAGTACAACTCAATCCTAAAGATCGTCCCCATGCGCGGAAGGGAATACTCAAATTTCTTCAGGGGCGCGCTGGCCGCCGCCAGGTGGGAGCAAATCGACAGAAGGCCCATTACAGCGGGCAGAGGTGCGGCTGCGCGGTGGGTACACGCACAACTTGCGCTGCGTTGTAACAAACGATTGGTGCGGTGAGAGGCGAAATACAAACCAGAACTCGCTATACCGGGGGCCATATTGCGGCGTCAAAACCTTGGTCAATAAGCAGATTAGTAAAGCAACCGCGGAGCATTCATGGTTTCATGGGCGGAATCGGCGGGGTGGAACCTAACCACGACAGAGCCATCGTGCGTCGCACTTGCAGGGCGCGCAGTGCGCAAATTGTCCACGCGGCTAACCCAGCCATGCCCGCCGGCTTGACACGCGTTTGTGCGCCCCCCTG
>DATJVT010000630.1:0-3140 GCA_035501695.1 Terriglobia bacterium
GGGTGGCAATAAAAACCCGGCTGGATACGGCGTCGAAAGCCATGGGGAAATTCTTTTCGCCGGCAGTAACAGGCCAGGTGCCTGTCAGGGACAGCAAGTTGGAACTTAACGTGAGGACCGCGATTTGGTGCTCGTCGGGCACATTCACGAAGATGCGGTGGTTGGCTGAGTCTAGTTGGAAGGATTCGGGATGCGAAGGGAGAGGAAGTTCCATGGACGAATCGGCCTGCCTTGGGCGGTCCAACAGGAAATCGGCGGGGGAATGAGGCGGCGAGGGTTGGCCTCCTTGAGTGACGGGCAGTAGCGGGGCGAGCGGGACGGCGGTGAACGCTCCGGCACCGGGTTCCCCACCGGAACCGACGAGTACGAGTTTTGAGGCAGGGTCGAAGCGGATGTTGTCGGCATTACGGCCGAGATCGGCCCATGGACCTTCCTGGTAGGTACGGGCGTCGAAGGTACGGCAGGTGCCGTCGCCCCGGCAGCACACCAGAAGGCGGTTATGCTCGGGGAGAAACAGCAAGCCCTGGGGCTCGTTTATGCCAGTCAGGCGATGGATCCGTCGACGCTTGGCGAGATCAATGACTTCGACGGAGTGATCCTCGAGGGCAGCGACGAAGAGTTTGCGCGAAGCCACGTCAACTGCGAGATGGTCGAGGCGGCCCTCCACGCCTTTGAGGGGCACGCAGGCAATTGGGACAAGCGGTCGGCTATCCCGGATGCTTTGCGCGACGAGGCGGGAGGTTTCGCACTGCAAAAAGAGCGCCGTCAACAGAAGCGCGTGCCCACCAGTTGAACGCGCAAGTTTGCCACCTGGTCTTAGCATATAAACGGTTCGGAATTGGACCGCAGGAGTGGTTGCGTGTCACGCAGAAACGAGTGTGGCGTGACGGGTAGGTGACAAGATGGTCCAACTCCACGATAATGAGCGGAATGGCACGGGCAAGAGGGCCGAAAGGCTTCACACTGATTGAGCTGCTGGTGGTGATTGCGATTATCGCAATCCTGGCGGGGATGCTTCTGCCGTCTCTGAGCAAGGCGAAAGAAAAGGGGCAGAGGGCGGTATGTGCCTCGAACCAGCGGCAACTGGTGTTGGCGGCGATGGCTTATACCGTGGACAATGCGGAGTGGATGAACCCATTGCAGGATGTGCGCCAGGGGCCAGAAGGTGGGGACGATGAGACGACCTTCAGGGTGATTCTGTGGGAGCATGTGGGGCGGGCACCGCGCGTCTTCGACTGTCCGGCGGAACGGGTGGCAATGTATGCGGACGGGATTTCAGCGTCAGATGCGGCGCTGGGCGGATTCGACCCTGGAAGTGTTCCGAATGCGAGCCAGCTCTATGGGTATCCAAGCCCGTACGAGGTTTGGAACGCCAGTGGAATTGGGATAGCCGGGGCACATTGGATTCCGGTGAGGAATGATCCGTCGGCGGCTTCGCGAGTAAGCACTATGCCGTTTGGGCGGCCGAAAAATCAAGGGTACTGGGAGGGATTGCACAAGACTACCGAGATTTCCTCACCATCGAAACTGATTTGGTTCGGGGACGGCGGGAGTGGGACAGCGATGTGGAGCGACGACAACTGGTGGATCAAGGACGTGGTGGACGGCGCGGAGGACGACCAGGGATTTAACCGGCTGTTGCAGGATGACTACGGCTGCCGAAGACACAGCGGAAAAGCGAACTACATTTTCGCGGATGGTCATCTTGGGGTTTACAACGCAAATGACATCCGGTGCGACCAATCGGAGTGCTGGTGGTCGCTGCAGCTGAACGCGCATAGTCGCAGCACTGCGGCGGCGACGAGGTGACACATGAGCGGACAAGCTCGATCTCTTTGGAAACTGGCAGGCGCAGTGATGCTGGTGGTGATCGCGGTCTGGTTCATTGGCTCGCGCTATCGCCACTTCCACCAGGGTGGCGAGAATGAAACCCAGGTTTGGTTCTACGACGAACAGAAGCGGCAATCGTATGCTGTGGCGCGAGACACAATTCCTCCGGATGGGCACGGTGTGCGCGCAGTACTGGTTGCCTTTCGTGGCGAGGAGAACGACCCAACCAAACGTCGAGTGGCCTATTTGGAAACCTATCGCCAGCCTCTGAAGGATGCCATGGAACAGGCAAAATCAGCTCGACTAAGGGGAAAAAGCTTAAAACAACCACCCATCTCTCGGGAGAGTGACCTTTTCCGAACAAACGACCTGGTCAAACGCGCGGATGAGACGGAGTGGTACGTGGCGGGAAGTCAGGAAGGACGGAAAGTCATGACGGATTGGAGGGCTTGGCGATCACCTGATGGACGGGAGCCGGTTGTGTGCATGCCCTGAACTCACACTCTCTCCGCCGCCGCGAGGCGGGCAGGATTTGATAATGGCGTTTGGAAATCTCAAGATCGTGCACGTGCCCAAAGAAGAAGGCGGCTTGAGTTAAAACGCCGCGTTAGCTTGTTTCCCCGAATCAATTTCAGCGACCAAGCCAACCATTCCACTTTTGGATTGTCGACTGCGTCGGGCTGGGCTTTAGTTCTCAAAAGCTTATGGACCCCATTACACCACTTGTGATGCAAAAGATGACCCGACGACGCCTTTTGAGCTCTGGGGCAAGACTAGCCGCGTTGGGGTTTGCTTCGACCTTTTTGCCCCCGAACGTTCGCCGCGTTCTGGCGCAACCACCCGCGCGCGGTGGATTCGATGAAATCAAACATGTGGTTCTGTTAATGCAGGAGAACCGGTCATTCGACCATTATTTTGGCACGATGGCAGGAGTCCGCGGCTTCGATGACCCAAACGCACTGAAACTGCCAAACGGACGTCCTGTTTTCTATCAGCCGGACCCTGAACATCCCGACGGTTACCTTCTGCCCTTCCACCTCGATACCAGTTCCACCAGTGCGCAGAAGTTGCCTTCAACCAGCCACGCCTGGATGGTTCAACATGAGGCCTGGAACGAAGGCAAAATGGACCGTTGGCTGCCTGCACATCGCAAAGCTGACGGCGCCAATGGCCCCTTCGTCATGGGTTATCACAAACGTGCCGATATCCCGTTTCAATTCGCATTGGCGGAAGCCTTTACCATTTGCGATTCCTATCATTGCTCGCTTTTGGGCCCAACCTGGCCAAATCGCATGTATTGGATGACCGGC
>DATJVT010000631.1:0-3450 GCA_035501695.1 Terriglobia bacterium
AACCGGGTGAGTTCACGCTCCGCGCCTTCTTGAACGGCCGCATCGACCTGACCCAGGCGGAGGCGGTACGCGACCTGATCGAGTCGCAGACGCTCTACCAGGCTCGCGTCGCCGCGCAGCAACTCGAGGGCTCCGTCTCCAAGCGTCTGAAACCCCACAAGCAAAGTCTGGTGGAGCTGATTGCGCGCCTCGAGGCCGGCATCGACTTCGCCGAGGACGATGTGGCGGTGATCGAGTGGCAGGAGATTCTTGCCCGCCTCGGCCGGATCAGCGCTGATCTCCAAAAACTGATAGAGGGCTACGAGTATGGGCGCATCGTGCGCGAGGGGTTGACCCTGGCCATCGTGGGGCGGCCCAACGTCGGCAAGTCGAGTTTGTTCAACCGCCTCTTGAATGAAGAGCGCGCCATCGTGACTCCCCTCCCCGGCACCACGCGGGATTTGGTGGCCGAAACCGCCAACCTGGGGGGTATCCCCCTGCGCTTTGTGGATACCGCGGGGGTTCGGGAAGCCCTGGACGAGGTCGAGAAGATCGGCGTGCAACGCACCTTCTCCGCCATCGCGGATTCGGATTTGCGCCTCCTGGTCGTGGATGCCTCCGAACCTTGGACGGAGGAAGACACTCTCCTCCTGGAGAAACTGCGCCCCCTGGGCTCGCTCCTCATCGCTGTAAATAAGGTGGACCTGCCACTGCGGATAACGGACAGAATGTCAGGCCTGGGCCCGGCAGGCTTCGGCCCCAGCGTCGGCCCCACAACTCCCGGAGGGGTCGAATCGCTTCATCGAGAGCATTCGCGAGCCTCAACCACCCCGGGGCCCGTTGTGCAAACGTCAGCGCTTACAGGCGAGGGAATCCACGAACTCAAGGAGAAGATCTTCGCTCTTGCCGCCCCTGCGCGCGACCTTGGGGCGGAAGGCGAACTCATTACCAACCTGCGGCACGCCCGGCTCATCAAGGATTCGCTTGCCGGCCTGGAGAAGGCGCGCCAGGCTGCTGAGAAGCGGACCCACCATGAAATGCTCCTGCTGGACCTCTATGACGCGCTCCGTCCCCTCGACCTCATCACCGGCGCCACCTACGCCGACGATGTCCTCGACGTCATCTTCAAGACCTTCTGCGTGGGGAAATAGCAGGCCGAAATGCTTACCGCCGAAGCCTGGCAACGTAGTCGTCAAGTTCCCGCACGCGGAACAGTTTCACCAGCAACCCGGTGACTGCGAATCCTACCGCACCCACGATTACGTTGACTGCCAGGGCATGTAGCGTGGTTTGCCACCCGATGACGGAATGCAGCGCGAGTGTGAGCTTGAAGCACAACCCGGCGGCAAGCGCGGATGCGGAAGCGACCTTGAGGAAGAACCAAACCATGCCGGTGGAGTCCGGGTTCTTGGTGCGGCGGTTCAGCAGGAAGAAGAGTATCAGCGTGTAGGCGACGATGCCCAGCGAACTCGCCAGCGCCAGGCCGATGTGCTGATAGCGCCGCATCAGCAACCCGTAAACCGGCAGATTCAGGAAGGTGAGTACCGTTCCGACAATGGCCGGAGTCAGGGTGTCGCGCGCTGCATAAAATCCCCGCGCCAGGATGTTCTGCGCGCCCCAGGCGAACATGCCGAGGGAGAAGACGGCCAGCGTTGCGCCCGTGGCGTTGAGGTCAGGCGCTCGCAGTCGCGTGTGCGAGAACACGAGATAAACAAGGGGTGTGGACTGCGCAATGGTGAGTGCAGAGATGGGCAGAAGCAGCAGGATCAGACCCTTCAGGGTAGCGTTCAAGGTGCGGTTCAGTTCCTCCAGCTTTCCTTCCGAGTAAAGCTGGGCCAGATAGGGAAAGGAGGCGACTCCGATGGCTCCACCCACGGCTCCGAGCGGGACCCGCATCAGGTTCTTTGCGTAACTAAGCCACGTGATCGAAGCAGGCACCAGATACGAACCAAACCACCGGATGATCCAGTCGTCCGTAAAAACCAGCGAGAGCGCCAGCATAATGGGCACGGTGAGTTTGATGAACAGCCAGAATCCCGGATGGCGAACATCCAGGTTGGGGGAGAAGCGCGCCCCTGCCCGGCTGGCTCCGTAGACCTGCAGCAGGAAGTTGCCGGCCACGGCTCCCCCCAGAACGCCGACGGCAAAACCGGTAATGCCGATGCGCGGAGAGAGCAGTACTCCACCCAGAATGATCCCCACGTTATAGACCAACGGCGCGAGGGACGGCACGACGAACTGGCCTTTGGCGTACTGGACCGCGCTCAGAATGCTGCCCTGATAAAAGCAGAGCTGCGCCGGCAACATCAGGCGCGTAAGGAAGACGACCCGGGCCTTTTCTGCGGGGCTGAAGCCGGGGGCGATCAGGTTCACCAGGTGAGCGGCATAAAATTCGCCCACCACGATCAGGGCGGTTAACAACACAGCCATGGAGGTCACGACTGTCGAGAAGACATGCCAGCCTTCGTCCTCGCGATTTTCCGCGACGAATTTGGTGAAAACCGGAATGAACGTGATGCTCAGTGAACCGCCTGCCACCAGGTAATTCAGGAAGTCGGGCAGCGTGAATGCGGCATAATAGGCATCGGTGATGGCATTCGAGCCGATCTGATGGGCGACGGTCCATTCGCGGAAGAAACCGAGAACCCGGCTGGCCAGTACGCTTGCCATCACAATGCCCGAGGCTTGTGCGATGCGCCGCGTTACGGAGGGGGAATTCATCCCGGAAGGTGTATCACGACTTGCGTGCTTTTGACTAGGGAGGGGAAATCTCTGAGCCGGTGGCACAGAATCTCAACGTCCACTGTTCAACCTATGGCATGTACGGGAAACGATGATCGCATTTCAGGCATCGCGCCATCTTCGGGCGCCGGATCAACCGCTCGTACCATCGCCGGCGGGAACGCCGAAAAAGCGTGCTCCCACATTTCGGGCAGCAATAGCCGTCTTCCACATCGGTGGCCACCTCCGCCACCTCATCCGAAGATGCTTCTACCCGAGAGTCGAGTTCGGGGGCTTCTTTCGGAGAGTCGATAGGCGCTTCTCCGCCGGGCGTGTCCGAACCTTCGAAAGGGGTCCCTTTCGTCTTGGCGATTTTTCGATTGAAGCTCTCCTGCAGTTCTTCCATCGTCATGTCATCCGGGTGAGGTCTACCCTTGTCCGCACGTTTGAACAACCGCCACCGATGGCAGTACGAACATGTCCGGAGATGTAACCCCAGATCCCAGAGCGTATCATGAACGAATCCGTGCCGGATGGACTCGGTTTTTGTGTTTCCACATCGAGGGCAGGGAGTCGCCATTCACGCACCTGTGGGCCGGGATTTCAAATTGCGACACATCAGCGCAGGAAATGGTGGGTTTTGACGCAATGCCCTACGCCATTTGGACGATTCACCAAGCGGTCCATTCCTTAACGCAGCCTAGAACAGGACTCTGCGCATACGGCCGCTCATAATCTATCACGGTCAGA
>DATJVT010000632.1:0-11556 GCA_035501695.1 Terriglobia bacterium
CCGGCGGCGGCGTGGCGGACATGAAGGAGGAGTATGGCCGCAGCCTGGAGATCCTGTTGGCGGTTTGCGGCCTGGTGCTCCTGATCGCCAGCGCTAATGTTGCCAACCTGCTATTGGCCCGCGCCGTGGTGCGGCGGGGACAGACTGCCGTGCGGCTCGCCCTGGGCGCCACGGCCCGGCAAATAATTGCGCAAGCGCTGGCCGAGAGCGTACTGCTCTCCATCGGCGGCGGACTGGTGGGACTGCTGGTGGCGGTGGCCGGCGCGCGCCTGCTGCTGACGCTGGCCTTCGGCAGCGCCCACTTCCTTCCTATCAGCCCTCTCCCGTCGCTGGCAGTGCTGGGCTTCTCCTTCCTTCTGGCGCTGGTGACGGGAATCCTCTTTGGCGCGGTTCCCGCCTGGTTCGCCACGCGCACCGATCCAGCCGAGGCGTTACATGGCGCGGGGAGAAATCCGGGCGACCGCTCCTCTTTCACGCGCCAGGGGTTGTTGGTGGTGCAGGCGACGCTCTCCGTGGTGCTGGTGGCGGGCGCCACCATGCTGGCGCGCAGCCTCAATAAGCTCGAGCATCAGGATTTCGGGTACCAGTTGCCGGGGCGGGTGATCGTAGCACTGCACAACCCCTCCGGACTCCACAGCGTGCCGCAACTCGCCGCCCTCAACCGCGAACTGGAGGACCGCCTGAATCGCCTTCCCGGAGTGCGGGGAAGCGGCCTCGCGACCTACAATCCCCTCACCGACAACTGGGGTGAAATGGTTTACGTGCCCGGCCACCCTCCCCCGAAAATGGATGAAGACTCAGGCTCATCTTGGGACCGCGTGAGCGCCAACTACCTTCAGAATTTCGGCGTGGCCGTGTTGCGCGGGCGGGCCTTCACCCCCGCGGACAACGAAACCACGGCGCCGGTGGCGGTGGTGAACGAGGCCTTCGTAAAGCGCTTCTTCAAGAGCAACGAAGACCCGCTGGAACAGCATTTCGGCCTGGACATGCCGGAAAACGCCTCCACGTTCCGCATCGTCGGCATTGTTCGGGACGCAAAGTTTGCGGGCTGGGGCTTAAATCGGCCGGCCCGCCCGATGTTCTACGTTCCCCTTGCCCAGTTTGTGGACTACAAGCAGGAGCTGATGAAAAAGGTCGAATTGGGCTCTCATTATATCGGCGGAATCATGCTGGTAACCCATACGTCGCCGGGGGTGCTGGAGCCGCTATTGCGAAAGACCGTGGCGGATTTGGATCCCAACTTGACAATCATCAGCGTACGGACCATGGAGCAGCAGGTGGCCCTCTCCTTTGACCAGGAACGCGCCGTGGCCAGCCTGGCAAGCCTGTTCGGGGTCGTGGCTCTGCTGCTGGCGGCGGTGGGAGTGTACGGCGTCACGGCTTACGCGGTGGCGCAGCGCACCAACGAAATCGGCATTCGCATGGCTTTGGGGGCGGATCGCGCCAACGTGGTGCAACTGGTGCTGCACGGAGCCTTTAAGCGCGTGGTGATCGGACTGGTCCTGGGCTTGCCACTTGCCGTCGGCGCCGGACACCTGTTGGCCGCCGAACTTTACGGCGTTGCCAGTTGGGATCCCCTGGCTCTGAGCCTGGCGGCAAGCGCCCTCGGCCTCAGTGCCCTGGTCGCCACCCTGATTCCCGCCACCCGCGCTGCCGCCATTTCACCCATGAGCGCGCTGAGGGTTGAGTAGCGCCACACTTGCATTCGGTGGAGCCACGCTGCAGTTACGCAGAACCATCCACAGGGAGGGTGGCGACGGGGAACGCGAGGCTGGGTCGCTTGATGTGCATCACTCTAATAAATGATGAATCCTTGATTTTGGAATGACATACAATTTCCATTCGCTGAACCTTTTAGCCCATACAACCACCCAAAACCACCGTTCAGCACAAACCTCTTAACCTTAACTCCTATAACTCTTATCATTTGCGAGCAACTGAGGGATGACCGGGAACAGCGGCTTTGAGCCTCCGGCATCCCCGTGCTGCGACGCAGGGCTAACCAAAGGGGATGATTGGGCTTGCCGCGAGGGTTTTGCGGCAGTTGCGCCTTGTTCATCTCCTCGAGCCTTTTCCGGTGGAACCGGGGAAAACCACCGCGGGGATTCTGCAAGGAACTTTGTCAGGCGTCGCGCTCGGGACCTGCCAGCTCCTTCTACGGCTGGGGGCCACGAACTTTTACCTTTTGGGGAGAGGATTATCCGTCATGCCGAGAATTAAAGGTCAGAGGCTCATGAAGTTCATGGATCAGGCGGTTTGTTCGACCGCTTCGGCCGTATTTGGCACCGTGCAGTTTTTCAATAAGTACCGCCCCGGTCCAACCTTCATTCCCAAGTGGTCGGACAAGCCACTCTTGAAGTCCTGGCAGAAGTCAAAGCCGCCCCTGGGCTGGCCACGCCAAACCGATTCGCTTTGCCCCGAGTGCGTAAAGGAAGCTCGGGCCAAGATCATTAACGGGGAAGAAAACTGGCGCTCATTGCTGACCGAGAAGACCGGTGAAGTCAAGGCCAACATCATTGAGCGTGACGGCCAGGTGTGGATGGTGAAGGATTGCCCTCGCCACGGGCACTTTGAAGACATGATGGCCGTCGACTCGCAGTTCCTGAGCTGGATTGAAGCCAACTTCCCCGGCCGCGACATTCGCGCTCACAATGACGAGGGCCTGCACAATCACGGTTCCAGTTCCATCAAGCATGGCCGAGGCTCGGTGCTGACCGTGGACCTCACGAATCGCTGCAACATGATGTGCGATCCCTGCTTCATGGACGCCAACCAGGTGGGCTTCGTGCACGAATTGACCTGGGAAGACGTGAAGGAGATTCTCGACAACGCCATCAAGATCAAGCCGCGCCGCCAGATGTCGGTGCAATTCTCCGGCGGCGAGCCGACCATGTCGCCGTATTTCTTTGACGCCATCCGCTACGCCCGCAAGCTGGGATACAACAGCGTGCAGGCAGCCACCAACGGCATCGAATTTGCCAAGAGCAAGGAATACTGCAAGCGCGCCTTCGAGGCGGGCCTGCGCTACGCTTACCTGCAGTTTGACGGCATCGGCAACGACGCCAACAGCCACCGCCAGGTGGGCAACCTGTTTGACGTGAAGCTGCGCGCCATTGAGAATATGCACGAGGCGGGCATCGAAATCATCCTGGTCATCACCATCGTCAACAACGTGAACAACGACCAGGTGGGTCCCATTGTCAACTTCGCGCGCGAGAACCCCAAGAAGATCGCCTTCGTCGCCTTCCAGCCGGTCTCATTCACTGGGCGCGATGAGAACGTCACCCCGCAGCGCCGTCTGCGCCAGCGGTACACGCTTTCGCACCTGGCACGCGATGTGCAAAAGCAGACCGGCATCACCGAACCTACGCGCGACTGGTTCCCCATCTCGATGTTCGGCGCCTTCGCCGATTTCGCCGACCTGGTGTAAGGTCCGGAGGCGCAGTGGGGCATGGTCAGTTGCGGCTGCCACCCCAACTGCGGCGTGGGCACGGCCCTCATGATCAACAAGGAAACCAAGGAATGGGCGCCGGTGCCGCAATTCTTACAGGTGCCGAACCTGGTGAAAGACATTCAGAAGATCACCGATGCCGGGCGCGGCAAGAAATTCTCAAACTTCATGCTGGCCATGGCGATTCTAAAGAACTACAAGCCCTTCAAGGCGCCCAAGAGCCTGGCGCTGATGGACCTGATCAAGAAGTTCGACAAATCCTTCGCGCTCTCGGGCGAGAAGAAAACGCGCGAGAAGTACGGCGCCTCGGACCCCAACCGCACGCTGGAGGACGCCTTGAAACGCCGCTCCGATCCCTGGAACCTGCTCTTCATCGCCGGCATGTGGTTCCAGGACCTGTTCAACTATGACTTCCGCCGCACCGAGATGTGCATCATTCCCTACGCCACGCAATTGGGAGAAATCTCCTTCTGCGCGTACAACACGGGAATCGGCTGGCGGAACATCATCGAGAATATGTACAAGAACGCCTCGGTGGCGGAGTGGTACAAGACCCACGGCAAGCACACCATCTACGCCGCCGGCAAAAGCGTGGAGCTGGATAACACGAAGCACTCGTTGACGGTCAACGCCGCGGATGCCGCGCGGGTGCGCAGCCTCTCGCACGACGTTCCTCTGACCGCGGCGGAAGAAGAGAAGGCTCGACGCAAAGCCGCATGGGAGGCCCAGCAGGCCGCGGAGGTTCGCAAGGTGTACGAAGACATGGTGCTGCAAAAGCCCAAGTCGGATCTCGTGCAAATCGGCGCCCCCACCAAGCCGGAAGAGGAGAAAGTGGCAGTCTGAAGCACTGGGGAAAAGGCTGTGGGGTAGTTCCCCCGGTCCTATTCGGCGTGGCGCAGACGCGCCATCATGATTTCCTTTATGCGCTCTGGTGCGATTCCTTTGTGATATTCCTGGGAGAGAGGGTGCTCCGTCAGTTCCAAGCTGAAACTCGGACACGCACCTGGCTCCTGGATATGTGTGAACATAGAGGCGAAGAAGAGCTAGCTTCGACAGAAGTTTGATCCCCCAGGCGGGCGGTAGGTTACGTCGAGATGGGGCGTTTCCAGCCGCTGGTGGTTTTGCACCTTGGACGTGAGGCAGCTTTCCAGGATGCCGCTCGTCAGCAGGGTGCGTTCGATGGGGTAGGGCGCCCCGCGGGTTTGGAACATCTGCTCGATGCCGTGCACCAGGCAGGCCGAATAGGTGACGTTGGGTTCAGGTGTCAGGAGGAACTGCGTTGCCTGGACTCGCGGTACGCCTTTCAACCGCACCGCAAAGTTAAAGTCCTTCAGGGCTCCGTTAAGCATCAACAGTGTGGCCTTCAGACCGTCGCGATATTCGATGAAGTAGGCGGCGGGGTTGGCAACGAGTTTCGGCAACTGGCCTGACGTCACCAGGTCCTCCGGCCGGCTTTCCGCCTCATCCACGCCCAAGGGCGTGTCGCTACGCGACAGCGCGGAGATCAGCAGGTCCTTCGACCAGCGGCCTTCTTCTCCCGCCCTCCACACCGCCTCACCCTCGATCAGTTGCACGGCTTTCACACCCGTCTCACCCTGCCCGCGCCTTTCCACCATGCATTGCAGCGCCTCCAGCGCGTGAAAATCCATCGGGTCGGAACCACCTTCGCCGACCATCAGCGCCTCTTCGATCTCGCATCCGAGGGGCAGCTCGAGCTCGGGAAGGCGAAAAGTGACGGGGAGGGACGAACCGCCGAGCATGGGGAAGCGCAGACGGCGCGAAGTTTCGACCATGCTCTTCGCCTTGGTGAAGCTATAGGAAAGATGCTTGTCGTTGTAAACCGGCACGGAGCGCCCGCTGCGCTCAAACACCTGGGCGCATTGCTGGAAGAATTCGTAGCGGGGGTAGAGGATCTGCCCCTTTTCGTTGCGCGGATAATCGCCATGTTCCGCGATGATGAGCACGGCATCGACGGCCAGGTCCCTGCCCCCGCAGCACAACGCTTCGGCGATGGTGGGGTAGACCTGAAAACCGAATTCGCGGGCGCGTGCAGCACTCAAATCGCCCTCCGGCTTCTGGTCGACGTAAAGCGAAACCACCTTCATATCCGGCTTGTGCCAGGCGCCGGCATAGGGGTAGCCGACGAGAAAGCGATCGCCGATGTGCTGCGCGTGGGAGAGGTAGCGGTAGATAGTCGCAATGATGGCCACACGCTTGGGTGGGGCGTCCGCACCGGTCAGCACCATTCCCGCGGCGGCCACGCTGGTTTGAAGGAATTCGCGTCGGGTCAGCATCGCTATGCCCTCATGAATGTCGATTCGGGCGCCGGCTGGTAGTTGATGGCAAGGTGCGGTGTCTCCATGCGCACTTCGCCGCGATACAAGCTCTCCACGCCGGCCGCCACCAGTCCCGTAGTGAGGAGCGTGCGCTCCACGGGGTAGGTGGGCTTGCCCGTCAGAAACATCTTCTCCATGTTGTTGACCAGGGGATTGAAAAAGTCGGCCAACGTGGTGCGCCCGTCGGGCATGGGCAGATACATTTGCGTTGAAAGCGGCGCGTAGCGGCCCACGATCTCGGCGGCAAAATTGAAGTCCTTTACCAGCGGCGTGTAGACCTGGGAACTCGAGCGGTGATGCTCCGCGTCGGCGCCAAAGTGGAAGTCCCTCGCCGCTCCGTTGAGTAGAATCATGGTGCAGATCGTCTCGTCCACGTGCTCGTAGTGGTACGCAATGGGGTCCCCCACCATGCGGCGCATATCCTCATCCGTGGGAAGGATGTCGTTGAAGCCCTCGCGCGCCGGGGCGAGCGTATGACTGCGGCACATAGCTGCCTCCATGAGGCGGCGCGACCAAAGGCCCGCGCGCATGGCGTCCCAGAATTTCTCGCCACGGAACGCCTGAAGCCATTTCACGCCTGTTTCGCCGCCCTGCCGCCGCTCCACCATGCATTGGATGGTCTCCAGGCCGTGGAAATCATAGCTGTCCACGCCGCCGTAACCGATGGACAGCGCTTCGCGAAGGCGAGTCCCCAGCGGCATTTCCACGGAGGGAATCCTCCACGTAACCGGCAGGCTTGACCCGGCCATGAAGGCAAATCCCATCTGGCGCGCCGTGTCTACCATCTGTTTTGCCCAGTCCCAGTTCCATGACAGGTGTTTGTCATTGAACACGGGGACGGAACGGCCGCTGTCTTTGAATACCTGAACGATCTTCTGGAAGAATTCCCAGCGCGGATACTGGGTCTGGCCCTTTCCGTTACGGGGGTAGTCGCCATGCTCGCCCACGACGACCACGCCGTCCACCGCCAACTTGCTGCCGCCGCAGGTCAGTGCTTCCGCGATGCTGGGATAAATCCGCATGGACGGGAACTGCTGGGCGCGGCTGCGGCTCAGGTCGCCCGGGCCAACCTGGTCGACGTAGAGCGAAACCAGGTCCATGGGCGGCCAATAATGCGTCCCCATCCATCCGTATCCGTAGAGGAAGCGGTCGACGATGTGCTGGGCATGCGAGTATTTGAAATAGGTGGTAACGACCGCGGCGAGCCTGGGGCGAGCGGCACTCATGTCACGGGTAGTCTAACAAAGTGCAGTCCGAATCGGGTAACTTCCAACCCTTTGCCGACGCTCAGGGTGATGGACTCAACATCCGGGCGGGAGCGGACATGGGCCACGTAGTCTGTGAGCGCATGGGAGATAATATTATCCGCCACCACGATGCCGCCCGCGGCAACGTGCAGCATCTCGAAGAAGCGGATGTAATCCTCTTTTTCGCAGTCAAGGAAGACGAAGTCAAACTGGCCTGGCGTCTGCAACACGGAGGCGGCATCCCCCAGAATGAAATCCACGAACGGGAGGAGTCCTAGCTGCGCCACGGTGGCGCGCGCTTCGGCTTGGCGCTGAGGCTCCTTCTCGATTGAGGTGACCTTGCCTGCAACCTGGCGGGCGGCCGCGGCCAGGGCAATCGTGGAGAGTCCGCTCGAGCCGCCGACCTCGAGAATTCGCCGCGCGCCCACGCCCGCGGCCAACGCGCAGATAAACTCGGCGCTGGCCGGCTCCAGATTGCGGTGACGGTCCGCCTGCGGCAGCCCCAGGGCATCCTGCCTCAGCTTGCGCTCCCACAACCGGGCAATTTCATTCCGTTCAGGATCTTTCAGCATCGCCTTATGTCAACTTTAGCATGGGAAGCGGTTTCCCATGAATTCAGGAAGTGCCAACATCGGACGACTCGGGGTATTATGTTATAAGGGAAGTAAATTTGTGAGGACTGCCGGCGCGGCGTGAGCCACGGCGGCGCCCCACGTGAAAGAAGGAATTGTGGCTGAAGAGAGGTTGAAGATTGCAGTATTCATTGATTTTGACAACATCCAGATCGGCGTCAAGGATACCCTCGGCAAGGATTTTGATGTTTCCATTGTACTGGAGGCGCTGAAAGAGCGGGGCGAGGTAGTGAGCAAGGTCGCTTATGGCGACTGGCCGCGCGCCAGCGAGTACAGCCGCGAAATGACGCAGCACGCCATCCAAATGGTGCAGCGCAGCGTGACCCCTCGCGGCGATAAGAACGGGGCCGACATCAATCTGGCGCTCGACGCGCTGGAAATGGCATTCACCCGCGACCACATCAATACGTTTGTGATTGTCGGCGGCGACAGCGACTTTATCGCGCTGGTGGAAAAGCTGAAGCAATATGACAAGCGGGTATTCGTGGTGGGCGGGCGCCAGTTTACCAGCGGCATCTTGCAGAGGAACTGCCACGAGTTCATATCCTACGAGAATTTGCTGAAGAGCGGCAGCGAGAGCTCCCGGGCCGCGCGCATGCAACGGAGCGCCCCGCGCAGCGGAGAAGCGCGATCCCTTTCCACAGCGATGCCCAACATCGAACGCGCCCTGGAGATCCTGGCGGAGCGCGAGGTGGCCCCCCAACTCGGCTTGCTCAAGAGCACCCTGTTGCAGCTCGATGCCACTTTCAGCGAGCGCGACTTTGGCGCCGGTTCGTTCCTGGAATTCATCCAGAAGCTTCGCAAGGCGGGCCTGGTGGAAATGCGCCGGACCGACCAGGGTTACCTGGTGGAGACCATCGAGGGCGAAGCGGGGCGCGAAGTTACTCCGGAGCCGGTAGTGGAGACTCCGGCCACGGAACCAGCACCGCTGGCAGCGGAAGCCCCGGCTGCCGAGCCCGCCGTGCCCAACCCCGTTCCTCCCGAGACCGAGCCGGCAGCAACTGCTCCTGCGCCTGGTCCTCCGCCTGCCAGCCAGGGGGATGCCTTGGCCGCGCTGCGCCAAGCCCTGCCCAGCCATTTTGGGAAGGCCCCCAACCGCCCCCTTTACCTGCGCCAGATTCGGCAACTCCTGCGCACGGCGGGAAGCGCCATCGATGAGCGGTCAGGTTTTCGCGGCCTTCTGGATCTTCTCCACCAGGCCCAGCGCGAAGGTTGGCTGCGCCTGCATCGCGACCGCAAAGGCGTGTGGCGCGTCTTCCCGGCCGCAGGTCCCGCTCCTGCCCCACCCCCTGCGGCACCGCCGGAAGCGCAAGCCGGCGCGGAGGAAGGCGAGGCGGAAGCCGTGGCGGCGGCGCCGCCGGGATTGGAGCCTGAATTCCAACCCATGGAGCCGGAGTTTCAAGGTCCGGTGGAGACCGACGTGGATTGGGAAGTCGAGGTCCTGCCGGAGGAAACCGTCGAGCCTCCGGAGCCGCCTCCCCCACCGCCGGTGATTGAGGAGGTTGTGCCCGTGGAACCTCCTTCGCCGCCTAAGGCGCGCAAGCCGCGCGCCGCCAAAGCGGCGGCTAAAGGCGCCAAGCGCAAGACTACCCGTCGCACCAAAACGAAGGAGCCCACAGAATCCTGAATCAGAATACTCAGATCTCCGTGAGCTTCATGCAACAAGAACCCGGCCTGAAGGGAAAGCTTACTCTGCTCGCGGCGTCTGCGCTGGTGATGAGTCTTGCGGTCATCCCATCCGTGGCCGCCGCGCCTCGCCAAGCGTCCGACCAGGACAACCGTCAAATTGCCGCTCGTGGAGTTAACCTGATGATGGACGGGGACCTCGACGGAGGCTCCGCCGTTTTTCAACAGATCCAGCACCTGGATCCGGATTCACCTTTGGGCTTTGTGCTGGAAGCGGACGTGACGTGGTGGCGAATCTACTACTATTCGGCCAATCTCATCGATCCGGATGTCTTCGACGTCGCCAACATGGAAGCCACGCCCTACGACTCCCACTTCGATGACCTCGACAACGTGGCGATTCAGAAAGCGGACGCCCGCATTCGCGCCCACCAGGACCTGGCACGCAGCCATCTTTACATGGGATTTGCTTATGCTTTACGAGCCCGCCTGGAAGGGCTGCACGACCGGGACCTGCCCACGGCGCGCGCCGGGAAGAAGATGCGCACGCACCTGTTGAAGGCCCTGGAGCTCGATCCGAGCCTCACCGATGCCTACCTGGGCATCGGCATCTATAATTACTTCGTCGACACCCTCTCCAGCATCGTAAAATTCTTGAGCATCTTCATCGGTCTCCCCGGCGGGAGTCGCACCGAAGGCCTCCACCAGCTACAGGTCTGCGCGGAGAAGGGCGAACTGGTCAGGGCGGAAGCAAAGTTCTACCTCGCCAAGGATTACTCGCGCGCCAACGAAAAGCAGTTTGCAAAATCTCAACGCCTCTTTGGTGAGTTACAAGAGGAATTCCCGCATAACCCCCTCTGGCCCATGCTCATCGGGAGCCTGGACTTCCGCATGGGAAACCCCCAAAAAGGTGAGGAAACCTACCGCGAAGTCTACCAGAGGACCGCCGGTAAGAATTCCGAGGTGGACAAGGCCGTCCACCGCGCGGCCAGCCAGGCGCTGCAACGGCTCCACCCCGAACAGAAATTCCCCTAGACGTTTTCGGTCGACCGACTTAGCGCTGGGCAGCGGCTCGGGTGTAAGGTATTTGTATCTTTGTCCAGGAGACTGATATGACCCGCTTCAGACTCTTCGCGCCGGTCCTTCTGTTGGTGCTGATTCAACCCTCCGTGGGGGGGCAAACAATCCCCGCCCAGGCGGAAAGCCCCTCCGCGCAGATCGACAAGCTGTTCGAGAAGATGGACAGGACGATTTCGCCCGGCTGCGCCGTAGCGGCTATGAAAGACGGCAAGATCCTTTACGAGCGCGGGTATGGCATGGCGGACCTCGACCATAACGTGCCTATCACGCCCATGACGATCTTCCATGTGGCGTCGATGTCGAAACAGTTCACGGCGGCGTCCATCGTGATGTTGGCCCAGGAGCACAAGCTGTCCCTCGACGACGAGGTGCGCAAATACGTCCCGGAGTTGCCGGATTTCGGTGTTCCGATTACGATCCGCGAACTGGTCCATCACACCAGCGGCCTGCGCGACCAGTGGGAACTCCTGGGGCTGGCGGGCTGGCGCTACTCGCTTGACCTCATTACGGATGAAGACGTCCTTTCGGTCATGTCCCGCCAGAAAGACCTGAACTTTCCGCCTGGTTCCAGGGAAATGTACTGCAACACCGGCTACACACTGCTGGCTCAGGTGGTGAAACGCGTCAGCGGACAGTCGTTTCGCGACTTCACCACTTCGCGCATCTTCCAGCCGCTCGGCATGAAGAACACCCACTTCCGCGACGATCACGCTGAGATCGTAAAGAACATGGCTTACGGATATGAGCCGGCGAAGGACACCTTCCGAATCAGCATCACGAATTTCGACACGGTAGGAGCTACCAGCCTCCTGACGACCGTCGAAGACCTGGCGCTGTGGGACGAGAACTTCTATAACCCGCGGGTGGGCGGGCCGGAGATGATCAAACAGATGCTGGAACGAGGCAAATTGAGCAACGGCGAACAACAGGATTACGCCTTTGGGCTGGTTGCCGGCAAATATCGCGGGTTGCCAACCGTCGACCACGCCGGGGGGGACGCCGGCTATCGCTCCGACATGATTCGCTTCCCGGAACAGCATTTTACGGCGGCGTGCCTCTGCAACCTCTCATCCACTAATCCCAGTGAACTGACCCGTAAAGTGGCAGCGGTCTACTTGGCCAAGGAAATGAAGCCTGCCGACCCAGAGGGCGCAGGCCTGGAAAAGACGGTGCAGCTTCCTCCA
>DATJVT010000633.1:0-3499 GCA_035501695.1 Terriglobia bacterium
GGCAGCCTGCGTATATCAGGTGGTCGCCGATGTTTCCATAGCTCCGGAAGAACGTAAGGTCTTTGGCTCCGTCCACTGCCCTGAGCAGTTTGTTCCTGCTTGCCTCCACCTCGGCTGGTAATCTAGCCACCCACCTATCCCCCGGTTCAGTCTACGAACAGCACGCGATATTATCGCCGCTCGGAATCAGCACGCAAAGCCATTCCGCGGTGAGCGAACGTTTAGCCGGCGGTCCCAGTGTCACTGACATGTTATATTAGCAGGGCCCATGCGCAGTGGACGTGATTGATTTGGCCTTGCAAATTCGCACTCTTGGCAATCAGGCTCCTGTCACGGAGTTCGAGGATGCCCTACTCCCGCGGCTGTGCCGCCCGCCGTGCGGTCAGGCGAAGCCTGACCGGGCCGCAGCACCGACTCCTCCGCGGCTACGCCGCCGGCCCGCGCATTCAAAACAAACGGCCCAAACGGGAGAAGGCTGCTTATGAAGTTGCGACCATTTGTTATCCGATCCCATCACCCGAGTATCTATCCGATGAAAACTGACAGCGGCCTTCAAACCCACAGGAGTCCAGCCCAGTTCTGCATGACACTTGCGCTAATGCTGCTCGGGTCCCTGACCCTGAACCTGGTTTTCTGCGTCGCGGGTTTCTTTGCCGGTAAACCCATTTCCATTCTCCAGCCCTCCGTGGCCATAGCGGTCAGCCTGATCCTGCCCCCATTGTTTTTGTATCGACGAGGTCGCTGGTCACAAACACGCATAGCCTTTTTGTGCCTGTCATATTGTGCGATCCTTGTCATTCCAATATTGGTGGCTGCGCAGTTCCGCGATGTAACCTGTGACGGCCAAACCTACCAGGGCAGCGCGGTCGCCAAACTGGCAGCGGGCTGGAATCCCGTTAGAGATCCGGAAAACATCGATCCTGTGCCTTACGATTGGACTCTGAACAACATTTTGCGATTTCCCAAGGGCCATTGGATTGCCGAAGCAGCAATCGTCAAGGTAACCGGCAATCTGGAAGCTGGCAAAGCCCTTCACCTTATTCTTGCCGCGCTCTCTTTTCTGCTGGTCTTATCGCTCCTGGTCCAACTAGGCCGCTCATCTCCGGCGGTGTCAGTGACTCTTGCGCTCTTGGTTTCACTTAATCCGGTAACGGCAAACCAGTGTCTGTCGTATTACAACGACGGACAGGTGTGTTCTCTCCTGATTTCGTTTGTCGCCTGTTCGATTTACCTGATCGTCAGGTATGGAACAATACCTCTGCTGTTGTTGGCGATGATCACATTGAATCTTTCGAATATGAAGTTCGGAGCGCTTGGACTTCTTGTGATACTCGGGCTCGTCTATTGTGCGGCTCTATTGATCGTAAGACCATCCGTCCCCATCTTCAGAGTTGTCAGTGTCTTTTTGGGCAGCCTCGCGGTTGGCGTTCTTCTCATCGGTTGCAACCCGTACATCGTCAATTTCAAACTGGGTGGGCGCCCGTTCTACCCTTTCAACAGATTCACGATGGCCAATCCGATGTGGGCGGCGCAGGAAATACATCAAACCCCCGCGAACTTTCGCGGCCGTGGCCCTGTCCACACTCTTCTGCTTTCTATCTTTAGCCGCTCCAGCAATGAGTTCATCGCCGAGGGCCGCACGGTGGGCCCTGGCCATCTGAAGATTCCCTTTACCGTAAGCAGGTCCGAACTGGAGACATTCACTGATGTTGACGCCAAAGTGGGCGGATGGGGTCCGTTGTTTGGAGGAATCATATTGTTGACTGCAGCGGCGGTCCTGCTCCTATTCAGACGACGGCAACCAACAGGGCCATTTGCAACCCTGCTCGTTTTGATAGGCGCCGTCGCCTTATCGATCCTCATTCTTCCCGATCATTGGAATGCCAGATATGCTCCTCATCTGTGCCTGATACCGCTAGCCACGACCATCTATATCTTCTCGTGGGAAACGCGTCGCTTAAGAACGCTCGCACGGATCATCGCGGGCGCCATGGCGCTCAACGTCGTGCTGATCGCTGCCCCGTGCTTTCGGTCGACCTACATCAAAACAAAGGTGCTCAATCGCCAACTTTCCCAACTCGTCACAAGTCAAAACCCAGTCCCGGTCTGTTTCGGCGAGCTTCACTTTAACCGAGCCAGATTCCGGAGCCTCGGGATTGACTTTCGGGAGATACCTCCGCCGCCGAATGATCCGGGAACCCCGCTCGAAGGGCACGTGCCCGCAGCCCAGACAACTATTTATCCCGATTTGCCTTAGAGAGCTAGAACCCAGCGTGGCCAAAATAATCGCATTCATAGCGGGAAGGGACCCTCTGTCCGAACTGAGTGGAGGCCATTCCAGCTATGTTCGTGCCCACGCCAGGGCCGCGGCCTATGCCGGATATGCGCCTCACATCTTCTGCGTCGCGCCTCACAGTGAGGTCACTGAAACCGGGTTTGGAGTCATTCATAGAATTGCCTCGACGGTTCGTCCGTTTCGGCAGCTTACGGTGATGGGACATGCCAGATCCATTGCAGCCGAAGTCGAACGTTTCTTACGAGACTGGCCGCGGCCGGACCTGATTCATAGCTTCGGCGCCTGGGGCTACGCCGGAATACTCGCGGCCAATAGACTCAGGTTGCAGGGTCGCTGCTGCGTCACGGTGCTCGGCTCCTACACAACCTACACAGACGAGTTCCGTTCTAAGGTCGATAGCCTCAGCTCGTCCCACGGTCTTCTTACCGGACTGCGTTACAACTCGGAACTGCTGTGGGCCCGTTTGCTTGTCGAGGGCTTCGAGAAACAAGCCTACTTGAAATCCGACGTGGTAACGGTGAATTACGAATCGGTGACCAGACTTATCAGAGCCAGGTACGGTCAGTCGGTTAATATCGTCAAACTTCCGTATACTTCTGAGTCGGCCTTCCTGGCGGAGATCTTCGCCGGCCAGTCCAGCCCTCCGATCCCCCAAGAGCCTCCTTCCGGCGGCGATGATACGCTATCCATAGTGACCATCGCCCGGCAGGAGCCCAACAAGGGAATCCATATCCTGCTTGCCGCCTTCGAGGAGTTACGCCGTGCCGGAATCAAATTCTCCGCCTGCATCATTGGTGGAGGGCCGCTCTTGGAATCCCATCGCCGTCTGGCCCGCAGGCTCCGCTTGAATGACGTGGTGACGATGGTTGGGGCAGTTCCTGATGTCTCCCCATATCTCCAGCGCGCGAATGTCTACGTGCTCCCCTCCCTAGGCGAAGGCAGCGGCTCTCTGGCTTTGATCGAAGCCATTCAGTCGGGACTGGCTGTCGTAGCCACCCGCGTCGATGGAATTGTCGAAGACGTTACGGACGGTGAAAACGCCTTGCTCGTAAACCCGGGAAGCCCTCAGGAACTGTGCGCCGCCATATCCAAACTAGGTATGGACCCGTCGTTGAGGCTCCGTTTGGGAACGGCCGCACGCCAGCGTTTTGTTGATAAGTTCTCAGCCGAGGCCTTTAGCAAGTCCCTCGGCAAATTGTACTC
>DATJVT010000634.1:0-12960 GCA_035501695.1 Terriglobia bacterium
ACATCGATGATCAGAGCCTTGACATCCTCGTTGACCTTATTCAACCCACGGCAAAGCGTCCGCTCTACTGGTTGTTTGCGTCGGAAACGTTGATTCGAGTTCCGGAAATCGCCCGCGATCTCGAGACACCCTGGTATGAGAAGTACATTCCCAAGTCCTTGATGGAGAACCGGATCTTCGGAATGCAATTATTCCGGTGGATCGAGATCCCCCTCTTTGTTGGCCTGGGGTTTGCCTTGGTCTGGGTCGTGACGTGGTTGCTTCGCGTGGGTGTGGAGTGGGTTCTCAGGAAAGTGCACCGGGAAAATATGGCCATAACCAGGACGGGCTTTTTCGGCCCTCTGAGAATTCTGCTTCTTGGGTACCTGGTCTCCGCTACTGCCCCCTCCGCCCCTACCCTGGTAGCGCGCCAGATGTGGAGGCATGTGGCGATTGCGGTGACCATCGCGGGCGTCGGATGGCTTCTGATCCGGATAACGGTCCTGGCGACGGAGATTGCCGAGCGGCGATTCAGGAGACAAAGCTCCCTCAGCAAAATTGCGCCACTTAAGCTTGCCAGTTGGGGTCTTCGGGCGTTCTTAGCGGTCGCGGCTTTGGTGGCTATCCTCTACGCTATGGAAATCAATCCCACAACTGTCGTGACGGGCCTCGGCCTGGGAGGTGTGGCGCTGGCCTTTGCCGCGCAGAAGACAATCGAGAATGTATTTGGCACCGTCATGATTGTTGTTGATCAACCGGTGCGGGTTGGCGATTTCTGTAAGATCGGGGAGGCTACAGGAACCATCGAGGAAATCGGCCTGCGTTGTACACGGGTTCGCACCATGAACCATACCGTGTTGACAGTCCCCAACGGTCAATTGGCGGCCATGGTTTTGGAGAACTTCTCGTCGCGGCAAATGATATGGTTTCGGCACGTCATCGGCTTGCGCTATGAAACTGCGGCTGACCAGCTTCGGTATGTTCTTGCCCAAATCCGCGATTACCTGCAACAGCATCCGAAAGTGGAATCAGGCACATCCCGCGTCCGGTTTGTGAAGTTTGGGGCCTCGTCGCTGGACATCGAGCTCTTCGCCTATATCCTCGTCAATGATTACGCCCTTTTTCTCGGGGTGCAGGAGGAAATGCTGATCCGCATTATGGATATCATTGCAGAGGCGGGAACGGGAGTCGCTTTCCCCTCTCAAACAACCTACCTGGCTAAGGATACGGGATTGGATGCCGAGAAAACCCAGGCGGTCATCGACGAGGTTCGGAAGCAGAAAAGCAGCGTGCCGGCTTCCTGAAGCGGATGTTGCTCCGGACATAAGCAGTGCAATGGCCCCTATTGCTCCCCGGCGTGGTGGCGCTATACTCTTGCTTCGTCCCGTATCCGGTTGGCGTGCCTGACTGATGAAGTCGCGCGCGCCAAGGTTTGTCCGCCGGCATTGGGACGTTGGGTGTACGGGGAGGATACTGGAAATGGGATATAAACTGCGGCCCGCACTGATCCTGATTCTATTCGCTCAACTTGCCTCTCTACCGGCAGCCGGTCAAGCAAGCAAGACAAGCCTCCCCGCGCCCAAACCAGCCGCTGTTCCCACTACCCCCTTCGAAGGGGTGAATCCCGGTGTCCCCGTGGAAATTGATGGTCGTCCCGTTGTTTACATCTATGCTTCGTTGGGCGGGATGACCCGCGAGGCTCGAGCTGAGGGTATACGCGACCGCATCCTTCAGCTCGCCGCAAACCGCAATATACCCGTCGAAACGATTCAAGTGGAAGACCACGATGCATGGAGTGAGATTCGCTCCGGGAGCACCATCTTAATGGGGGTAACAGATCCGGATGCCGACGCGGCGCGGAGGGATCGCGGGCATCTCGCGCTGGAGGATGCAGAACTCATTCGACAGGCCGTGCAGCGCTACCGGGAAGAACACCGATGGGCAAAGTTGCTCCTGGGCCTGCTTTACACGGTTCTGGCGACCGCAATTCTACTGGTAGTTCTGCGTGGGGTGTGGAAGATTCGCAATTTTGTCGGGGGAGCATTTGAGAAATGGATGAGGGCTCGCGAACTGGGTGCCGCGGACCTGTCCCAATGGCGGGTTTCCATCACGGCATACGTGTGGGGGCCACTCCGGGCCTTGGGGCACGGCCTTTTTTGGTTTATCGTGATCGCTTTGGGGCAGGCGTACATCACAGCGGCTTTGCGGTTTTTCCCGCAGACGAGGGAAGCGTCACTTGCCACCACCTCCTGGATGTCTTCACAACTGGTGAGCCTGGGCACAACGGTTGTGGACTACCTGCCGAACCTTTTGCTCGTCATGGTGATCGCCGGCATCACCTATACAATCCTGGGGTTCAACACCCAGATCTTTCGCGACATCGAGGCCGGCAAGGTGAAAATTCAGGGGTTCTATCCCGACTGGGCACGGCCCACCGCCAATCTCGTGCGCTTGCTCGTTTTGGCCTTGGCGGTGGTCGTGGTGTTCCCCTACCTCCCGGGTGCCAAAAGTCCGGCTTTTCAAGGGGTCACGATCTTCCTGGGGGTCCTGCTGTCGCTGGGCTCGACATCCGCGGTGGCCAATGCTGTAGCCGGAACGATCCTCAACTACACTCGCTCTTTCCAGGTTGGGGACATGGTGAGCATAGGCGACACTTTTGGGGAGGTCGTAGACAAGGGCCTGATTGTCACCCGCGTGCGGAGCACTCCCCGAATCGACGTGGTTACCATTCCTAACGGATTGGTGATGGGAGCGGCAGTGAGGAATTACAGTGCGGAAGCGAAAACCCTGGGCGCTACTCTGCACACGACCATAACCATCGGTTACGACGCGCCGTGGCGTCGCGTGCATGAACTCTTAATTGACGCTGCCCTGGCGACGCCGCACGTTTTGAAACAGCCAGCGCCGTTCGTCCTGCAAACGGCTCTCAACGATTTTTACGTGTCCTATGAACTGAGCGCCTACACGGACGCACCCACCCAGATGCCGACGGTCTATTCGGACCTGCACCAGAACATTCAGGACAAATTCAACGAGGGCGGAATCGAGATCAACTCCCCGCATTACACGGCACTAAGAGACGGCAACACGGTGACAATCCCGGCGGAATATCGGCCAAAATCTTACCAGCCGCCGTCATTTCGAATTCGCGAGAATGCCAAAGCTGGAAAAGATGAGTAGCAACTCAATGCGATCTTGCTTTGAGGACATGGGCTGGGTGGAGATCAGGCTTGTTTACCTCCGGCGAATGCCACCACCCGAGAATCGCCCGGCAGCGGCGGACTGGAATCGCTGGCTCTGGTATTCACCTCGATGCCGGTTTTGAAAGTCCCTCTGGAGGTCGGATGTGGGACTCCCGCTGCGTTGCAGATCGGCCTGGGATCCCGCGGCCGGAGCCCGATTGATCGGGTGCCACGCCCCGTTTTCGTACCTCTGCCAGCCAGTCCCGGAGTTGCGGTATACGTTTCCATCCCTGCCCGCATAGAGATCCCCGCCACTGGTTCTACCCGCGAAGGCGCTTCCTTGGCTCCCTCTCGCGCCCACCACCCGCGCGCCACTTGCTGACTGTGCCGATCCGACAGTCCCCCGCGAGTCCGTATAGCGTTGGCCGAAGACTGCCTGATTACCCTTCGAGACAACCGAAGCTCCCCACTGTGCGTACGCGTTGGATCCCCGCCAAGACGCTCCGTAGGCTCCTGTATAGGGGTTGTAAACTTGTGCCGCGCTTTGGGCGGCGAGGGGGCCATATGCCGCCGCGCCCCGCGCATAGGTCCCCGTGTAAGGGTTATATTGCGTCCCCCACGCCGCCCCCGCGTAGGGACCATAAGCGGCTCCACCGACTCCGTACGCCCCAGTTCGGGTGTTATAGTAAGGGACGCCATAGGTTGGAATGCTCGGGTAATAGAACGGGTTTCCGTACAGGGGATAATACAAGTACGGGGGGTAGTAGTAGCCGGTACCGCTCGTGACGACGACCCCCACGGATACTCCCACCGAGTACGATCCAAAATAGCCGGCTGTGTAGCTGGTCTCCACGAACCCACCGGGGGCGATTGTCTGGGTTACGTAGGAGACGTTATACACAGGGGAGCTGGGAGGGATCTTGGAGATGTCCTGCGGCAACGACTCCGCCGTTTTCCAAGGGCCCTCGGGGGATTTGGACATAAACCAGATTCCATAAAGACATAGGTAATACAGATCCGCGACTTTAATGACCTTGTCGGCAGTATTCGCAGCGTAGGAAAGCGACGTCCCGTCGATGGGCTTGAATCGCGGCTCTCCTCCGTATGTTACCTTCGCCCGCTCTGCCGCCTTGACGGGGTCCACAACGGCTGTAGTGGGAATCTGGGCGATTAATACCGCATCCTTCGCATCCTCCGTACCAGGAACTGAGGTAAGCACGCCGGCAGCCGGGCTGTCTTCCGGGATGCGGGAGAAATCCGGGGGCAGGTCAGGGGTGGCATAAACCCAAGGGCCTTCCAAATGGTCGGATCGGAACCAGCGCCCGGCGACCAGGTAAAAAAACTGCTTCTTCGGGCTGAACAATAACAGATCGCTATCCGTGTTACTGGCAAAGAAGAGCCCCGTTCCCGGAATACTTGCATACGCCGGTCGGCCCACGAATTGAATGATTTGCGCCGGGCTGGTGCTATAGAAGACCGATGGGGTGGGGCCTTGGGCGTTGAGGGGAGGCGGGACTGCTTTTTTAAGATCGGCCCATTGTGGGTCCCGCACCAGTATTGACACATCCCTGGGGAGTGTGGTCACTCGAGACCAAGGGCCTTCGAGTTTTGCCGCGCTGAGCCACTGCTTATCGGCGAGGAGGTAGTACTGTGAATCCGTACGATCCATGAAAAGGGGCCAGGGTGTATTGATGATGTATTCCAGCGAGGTTTTTGGAATGGGCGCCTGGACAGGTTCACCGTCCACTTGCAAAAGAAGTGCGGGTTTATAACTGACGAATATCTTCGGCGGATCGTTCTTCACTTGGACAACGCGGACATCCTCAGACTTCTGCACGCAAGCTACTAATCGATCCAGTGAGATCGTGGTGCTCTGGGGCATGAATGTTCTGGCCAGTGCGTCCATCTTCGCAGCGTTCGCGTCATCCAGGAAAGGGAAGTGGGTGTGAGTGATCTTGATGTCGGAGAGCAACACCGTGTGGGTTTCCACGTCCACTTGGGTGGTTGCTTCCAAGGTCAATATCCCGGCGACCGACGTGCCGCCGCGAGGCGTGAGCGTAATAGCCATGCGTGCCACGAGTTTCGCGTAGTTACTCCAATCGTCAACTTGTGGCTGATAATAGACGAGTGTTTCTCCCTGCCGGGTAAGCTGGCGAGGCCAACCCTGGTCCTGGCCAAAACCCGCTCCAACAAGTGACAATAGCAGAATGGTAGATAACAGTATGCTCTTCATGTCAGCCCAACTGTGTGAACTTCCTGGGACCAGCAATTGACCTGTTCTCTGGGAGTAAGGGTGGCCACCTCGCTTACCTGGTGACTTCTCCGCTCAGATTTCAGGTCTTCAATGGGGTCATGATGGGAGGTCCTGAAGGGGGGGAGGGTGTTGGCCATCCTTAATCCCAGCGGGCAACACCCTGTGGTTCACACACTATACCTGTCGGCTGCCCGCGCGCCCAAGGCAGCGACGTATGTCTCTCCGCCCCCATTGCGCTGTTCTCTTACTGCCGACAGGCGCGGGTCATTCCGGCAGCCTGCAAAAGAGAGAAAAACCGGGTAGCTGGCCAGGACAATGCGCCGTTACCGCTTTCCGGCAAAACACAAGACCATAAGGCGCTTACTTCTGCTCCGGAGGGTATTTCTTCAGCAGCTTCTCGACTGCCTTGTTGATGTTCTTCTCCTGCTTTTCGGGCTTGGCCTTCGGATTGATAGTCTTACTTGCAGTGCCGCGCCAGACCAGGTCTTTATCCTTGGCATCATACATGTCGATCACCAATTGACCGATGTAGATCGTGCTGGTCGAGCCGGAAGTTGTGGTGCTCTGCATGCCGCCAGCCCCATACCATCCGCCGCCGTACCAACCTGGACCTGCACCCCAACCGGTTGAATAGCTACTGTATTGTTTCTCGGTCCCGATGGCAGTCTGCATCCCGATCAACAGATCGGCGGTGTCCGCATCGGTTTTGGTAAGCCCCTTAAGCGCGAGCTGCGAATCGATCGCCTTGATAATCTGATCTCTGGTTATTTGGTTGATCTGATCTGCACCCTTAATTTCGACCCACTTATAGGTCTTAAAATCTGAGAACTTAGCATCTTTGGCGAAGTTGTAACGTATATCCTGGGCCGAGGCAGCGCCTACGCCGATGCCAACCAGCGCCAGGATGACGAGAGGCAGTCTTCTCATTAGTTTATTCTCCTTTGCAGCCTGTAGAGTATCGGTCCGTGCCCCACAGTTCAATCCCCCACGCTGATGTCCGAACAAGAACCGGAACGCACGACCGAAGGCAAATCTTATATAAAACCCCTATAGCACGGTACTGTCAGTTTTTACAGTCATTCCCCGCCCCAATCCGGGGGCAGTCAGTTTTTCCAATCTCAACATCTCGAGCATGTTGAACCGGTTGATCATTCAGATCAAAGGCTTGAGGGAGGGAGCCGGAATAGAGATGGGGCGGACGCTACGAGAAGGGGCGCGGCGCGAGGTGTCCGTCAAATCTCGCAGGTGCTCGAAGGCCGGCGCCTCCAGCATTTCCTCCGTGCAACGCCAGCGCCAATTTCCGACGGCACGGCCAGGCACATTCATGCGGGCTTCCGCGCCCAAATTGAGCACGTCCTGCAAAGGGGCAATGGCAAGAGCCGCCCGGGATGACCATGCCAGGTGCAGCAATGCCGGCGCTGCCTCCGCGGCGCTTGCCAACGGCCGCTTCAAGTATTCCCACAATTGCCGCTGCTGGAATTCCTGTAAATCCTCGTACCAACCTCGCGTTGTATTGTTGTCGTGCGTTCCGGTATAGACAACCGCGTTGGAAACAAATGATTCAGGGCGGTGTGGGTTGCGCGGATTTCCGTCAAAGGCGAACTGGAGGACTTTCGTCCCGGGGATCTGGAATTCGTCGCGCAGCACGCAGACGTCAGGCGTGATCTCGCCCAGGTCTTCGGCAATGAACGGGAGTCCGCCTAACTCTTTTTCGACAGCGCGAAAGAACTCGGCGCCCGGGCCGGGTACCCATTCTCCGGCTTGGGCCGTCCGCGCTGCTGCCGGCACATGCCAGGCGGCGGAAAACCCCCGGAAATGATCCAGTCGGATGACGTCTACCTGCGTCAGCAGGGCGCGAATGCGGTCAATGCACCAGCGATAGCCTGTCTGACGCAGCGCCTCCCAGTCGTAAACGGGATTTCCCCAAAGCTGTCCCGTCGCGCTGAAGTAGTCAGGGGGCACTCCGGCGACGAACCGTGGCCGGCGCTGTTCGTCCAGCAGGAAGAGTTCCGGATTCACCCAGGCGTCGCTGGAATCGGGCGAAACGAAGAAGGGCAGATCACCGATCAAGCGAACGCCGCGGGCATGCGCGTAATCCTTCAGGCGGCCCCACTGACGGAACACCACAAATTGCGCGAAGCAAATCTCCTCAATGCGAACGGCCACTTCGCGCCGGGCATGGTCGAGAGCGGCCGGTTCGCGTCGCACCAACTCGGACGGCCATTCGAGGTATGAGGTGCTGTTGTACCGGGCTTTCAAGGCTCGAAACAAGGCATAGTCTTCCAGCCAGTGTGCGTGATCCCGGCGAAACCCATCATAGGCGTTGCGCAACTCAGTGTCGGGGCTGGAATTGAATTGCGTCCAGAGCTTATCCAGCAGGCCGTGTTTGAAAGAAATCACGGCATCATAATCAACGGCGGCGGAAGGAAAGGTTGGAACCTTGCCATCACCGACGAGCAGCCATCCCTCAGCCCTCACTTCCTCCGGGCTGATTAGCAATCCGTTACCGGCGAAGGACGACAGAGGCTCATAAGGCGAATTCCCGTATCCCGTCGGCCCCATCGGGAGCGCTTGCCACCAACTCTGGCCCGATTCATGAAGACGGTCGATCCATGAATACGCTGCCGGCCCTACGTCGCCGATTCCGTAGGGCGAGGGCAGGGAAGTGACGTGCAGCAGCACACCGGAGGAGCGGTATTCCGGCGGGAAGGGCGGAACGTTCATCAATCGACCGTTTGGGCCCATAGGGTCATGGGATCGGGCAGGGCTTCGCCTTCCAGATCTCGTCGGCGTATTCATTAATGGTGCGATCGCTGGAGAACTTTCCTGAAGCCGCCACATTCAGGATGGCCTTGCGGTTCCAACCCTCGGGTTCAGCGTACAGTTTCAAAAGCTCCTGGTCCGTCTCGAGGAATGCCTTCAGGTCCGCCAGGTGCATGTAGTAGTCGCCTTGTTCGAGCAAGACCTCTCGAAGGGCCGAGAAAACGCCGGGTTCATGGCGGCTGAAATGGTCGGAGAAAATCAAGTTCAGTGCCGCGCGCGTCTCCGGTTCGTTCTCGTAGTGCCATCGGGGATTGTACCAGCCGCGGCTGCCCGCGACCTGTTCTGCCGTCAAGCCGAAAAGGAAAAAGTTTTCCTCGCCCGCTTCCTCGGCCATCTCGATGGTTGCCCCGTCGCGAGTGCCGAGAGTCAGCGCGCCATTCATCATGAATTTCATATTGCTGGTCCCGCTGGCTTCATAACCCGCGGTGGAAATTTGGGTGGAAACCTCGCTGGCCGGTATCAGCCGCTCCGCGAGCGAAACGCAGTAGTCAGGAAGGAAAACAACCCTGAGGCGATCGCGCACCGCCGGGTCACCCGCGATGGTCCCGGCCAGATTGTTGATGAACTTGATAATCAGCTTGGCCAGGCGGTAGGCCGGGGCGGCTTTGCCGGCGAAAAAGAACGTTCGCGGCGTCATCTCGAGGTTCGGATTCTCACGCAGCCGGTTGTATAGCACGACGATGCGCAGGGCATTCAGAAGTTGCCGCTTGTATTCGTGAATGCGTTTGACCTGAGAATCGAAGATCGAGTCGGGATCGACTTTCAAGCCCGAGGTTACTTGCAGCCATTGGGTAAACTGGGCTTTAGCCTCGCGCTTGGCGTTGCGAAAAGCCTTGCGGAACCCCGCGTCCTGCGCCAGCGGCTTGAGCCGGCGCAATTCGCTGAGGTCAGCGATCCACCCATCGCCGATGGCTTCGGTGATGGCAGCGGCCAGCGCCGGGTTGGCCAGCAACAACCACCGCCGCGGGGTCACCCCGTTGGTCTTGTTGTTGAAGCGCTCAGGATACATTTCCGCGAAGTCATGCACCGTCATGGTGCGCAGGAGTTGCGAGTGGATGGCCGCGACGCCATTGGTGCTGTGCGAGCCCACGATCGCCACGTGGGCCATGCGCACCTCCCGTTGGCCGCCCTCGTCGATCAGGCTCATGCGGACCACCCGGCCTTCGTCCCCGGGGAAACGCTTGCGGATATCGTCAATGAATCGGCGGTTGATCTCGATGATGATTTCCAGGTGGCGCGGCAGCAGGGTTTCGAACCATGGCAACGGCCATTTTTCCAGGGCTTCCGGCAGCAGGGTGTGATTCGTGTAGGCGAGTGTTTTTTGCGTAATGTCCCAAGCCTGATCCCATTCCAGTCCCGCCTCGTCCAGGAGAATCCGCATCAATTCCGGAATCGCCAGGGTGGGGTGAGTATCGTTGAGTTGGATGGCGACTTTCTCCGGAAACATGCTCCAATCGCTGTTGTTTCGGCGGAAGCGGCGCGCCAGATCGGCGAGTGAGCAGGCGACCAGGAAATACTCCTGCACGAAGCGCAAAGCCTTTCCCACGCTGGTGGAGTCGTCGGGATACAAGACTCGAGTGAGCGATTCGGCGGCGAGTGTCTCGGCCAGGGCCGCGACAAAATCACCTCGGCTGAACTCCTGGAAGTCGAAGTAATCCGGCGCCGCCGCTGCCCACAGGCGGAGCGTGTTGATGGTTTTCCCGCCGTAACCCACTACGGGGCGATCGAACGGAATACCGATCAGGCTGGAGGGCCGGCCGGAGATAACCCGCAGGCTCCCTTCTCGCTGTTCGAAGGTGCAGTTGAGCTTGATCTCCACCGTCTCGGATAAGCGCTCCACCTCCCATGGGTCCTGGCGCCGCAGCCAGTTATCGGGCTGCTCGTGCTGCCAGCCGTCCTGGATGGTTTGCTTGAAAATGCCGTACTCATACCGAAGCCCGTACCCCATGGCAGGGAGTTGCAGGGTGGCCATGGAATCGAGAAAGCAGGCCGCCAGGCGTCCCAGCCCTCCGTTGCCCAAACCGGCGTCGTGCTCTTGTTCGAGAGCGGCAATCCAGTCGATGCCTTTCTGTTGGACGGTTGCCTGGACAAGGGGATCAAGCCGGAGATTCGTGATGTTGTTGGCGAGCGAACGTCCGATCAAGAACTCCATTGAGAGGTAGTAAACACGTTTGGGGTTCTGTTTTTCATAAGTGCTCTCTGTGTGCACCCATCGCTGGGAGAGGATATCCCGGACCGAGCGGGCGAGGGCTTCGAACCGCTCATATGCCCCTGCCGCCTTCATTTCCACGACGTTGTCGAAGATCAGGTGGCTTTCGTAGAGCGCATTGTCAACTCCGGAGAATTGAACCGGGCCACATCCGTATTGCCGGCGGAGCTCCTCGAAGTCAACGCTGCGAGCGCGGCGGACGGCCTGCACATTCCTAGGCACAGGTTTGGGCTTTGGGGATACTGCACCCTTTTTGGGCATGGGGATTGTCCTTTCTTCGAAACCTGTCGCGCCGACCTGTCCTTTCGTCCTGTGGCGCATTCCCGACGTCAATGGAATGGCCGGCGGGACTCACGAACAGTTCCGCGCCAGGGGTTAGCCCGGCCATGTCCACTGGTCGATTTCCGGCTTATCAATGCCATGCTCGTAGGCATAGCTCTGGCACTCGATCTGCATGTTGCGCATCTCTTCCTTGGCATGGGCACCGGCCACGCGCAAAGAGGGCACGCGATCGATGACGTCCATCGCCAGGCTGAACCGATCGATCTGGTTCTGGATGGCCAGATCCAGCGGCGTATTGATGTTCCCTTTTTCCTTGTAACCGCGCACGTGCATGTTCGCGTGGTTCGTGCGGCGATAGGTGAGGCGGTGGATCAACCAGGGATAGCCGTGGAAATTGAAAATGATGGGTTTGTCCACCGTGAACAAGCTATCGAAATCACGGTCGGAGAGGCCGTGCGGATGCTCGGTGGAAGGCACCAGCCGGTAGAGGTCCACGACATTCACAAAACGGATTTTGAGATTGGGGAAGTGCTGGCGCAGCAGCACCACCGCTGCCAGCGCCTCCTTGGTGGGAATGTCACCGGCGCTGGCCATGACCACGTCGGGTTCCACACCTTCGTCGTTGCTCGCCCTCTTCCAGATGCCCAGCCCCTTGGTGCAGTGCCCGACCGCTTCCTCCATGGTCATATATTGCAGATGCTTTTGCTTGTCGGAGACAATCACGTTCACATAGCCCGTACTCTTCAAGCAGTGATTTGCCACGCTGAGCAAAGTGTTGGCGTCCGGAGGCATGTAGATGCGGCAGACGCTTGGGCTCTTGTTCACGACAATGTCGAGGAAGCCGGGATCCTGGTGGGTAAAGCCGTTGTGGTCCTGCCGCCATACGGTAGAGGTGATGAGCAGGTTCAACGACGACACCGGAGCGCGCCACGGTTGCTCTTCCGCCATGGCGAGCCACTTGGCATGCATGTTGAACATGGAATCGATGACGTGAACAAAAGCCTCGTAAGTGGAGAAGAACCCGTGCCGGCCGCTAAGCAAGTACCCTTCCAGCCAGCCCTCCAGCGTGTGCTCGGAGAGCATCTCGATGACTCGCCCATCCGTGGCCAACTCTCCGCCGTCGGCGTCCTCCGGCAGGTAGTCGGCGAGCCACAGTTTCTTGCTGGCCTCATAAATATCGTCGAGCCGGTTCGAGGCGTTCTCGTCAGGGCATAGGACGCGGAAATTGTTCGGGTTCTGGCGAACGATATCCCGCAGGAATTTGCCCAGGGGACGGGTGTTCTCCGCCATGACCTGTCCGGGCTTGTCCACTTTGACGGCATAGTTGCGAAAGTCCGGCAGGCGCAGGGCCTTGCGGAGCAAGCCACCGTTGGCGTGAGGATTGGCGCTCATGCGCCGTGTGCCCTCGGGGGCCAACGCCTTCAACTCCGCCACCAGGCGCCCGTTCTTGTCGAACAACTCCTCCGGCTTGTAGCTGCGCAGCCAGTCTTCCAAAATCTTCATATGTGCCGGGTTGCCACGCACGCCGGATATCGGCACCTGATGTGAGCGCCAGAACCCTTCCACCTTGTGGCCGTCCACTTCCTTGGGGCCGGTCCATCCCTTGGGGGTGCGCAATACGATCATGGGCCATCGCGCCCGCGTCGCCTTGCCACTCGCTCGCGCTTCCTGCTGAATGCGTTTAATCTCCAGGACGCAGTCCTCCAGGGTAGCGGCCATTTTCTGATGCATGATCTCCGGATCGCTCCCCTCGACGAAGTGGGGCACATAGCCGTAGCCCTTGAAGAGGTTTTCCAATTCCTCATGCGAGATCCGCGCCAGGATGGTGGGGTTGTTGATCTTGTACCCGTTGAGATTGAGGATGGGCAGGACCGCGCCATCGCGGACGGGGCTCAGGAACTTATTGGAATGCCAGGAAGTGGCCAAGGGGCCGGTTTCGGCTTCTCCATCGCCCACCATCACCGCCACCACCAGGTCGGGATTGTCAAACGCCGCTCCGAAAGCGTGCGAGACGCTATAGCCCAGTTCGCCTCCCTCATGAATGGAGCCCGGCGTCTCCGGGGTGCAATGGCTGCCGATTCCGCCGGGGAAGGAAAACTCCTTCAAGAATTCGCGCATCCCCTCGATGTCCTCGCTCTTGTTGGGGAAGATTTCGGAATAGGTGCCTTCCAGGTACACGTTTGACAGCACTCCGGGCGCGCCGTGGCCATCCCCCGCCAGAAAAATTGCGT
>DATJVT010000635.1:0-2720 GCA_035501695.1 Terriglobia bacterium
CCACCATCCTGCAGCGCGAACTGGTAAACGATCCCGACGTGTTTGGCGCAATCCTTCCCGCCGACCTGAACAACCCGGGTGTTTTCATGGAAAGCACTCACCACATTCTCAAGACGGTGGCGGGAACCCCCAGCCTGCGACCTCTGTATTTCTTTGACATACTGGACCAGGGGGAAGGGCTCACCGATGTTGGAACCCATTTGGTGGACCTGGTGCAATGGACACTCTTTCCCAACCAGGCCATCGATTATCGCCGCGACATTGAGATCCAGGGCGGCAAGAGCTGGGCGACATCCATCACGCTGGCGCAGTATCGGCAGGTCACCGGCGCATTGGGTTTCCCCGCCGAATTGTCCTCCTACGTGCACGGGGAACAATTCGATTACTTCTGCAACAACCAGGTGGACTACAAGATTCGGGGGGTGCAAGCGCGGCTGAAGATACTCTGGAATTGGGAGTCGCCGGCAGGCGTCGACTTTCACCACGCCGCCTATCGAGGTACCAAGTCCACCGTCGAGGTCCGCCAGAGGGCGCAGGAGAACTACCGTCCCGAGTTGCTGGTTACGCCAAACGGGCCGGAGCATAGCGCCGCGGTCGCTACGGCGGTGCGTGCTCGCATCGAGCGCCTGCAGGGGAACTACCCGGGCGTTGGAAGTGTAACCAGCGGCTACGAGTCGTACATCACCATCCCCGACCGCTATCGAGTGGGTCACGAGGCACACTTCGGCCAGGTGGTGGCGCAATTCCTGGAATACCTGCGATCGCCTAAATCCATGCCCGCCTGGGAGAGGCCCAACATGGTGGCCAAATACTATGTGACGACGACGGGCGTGAAATTGAGGCATGTTAGCTCGTAGATTGGCCACGACGTGTGCAGGAGGAGGCGCCGACAGCCGGGTCTTAAGCCCCAGGTCACTTTGGGCAGCAGTGCGGAATCACACTTCAGGCCCTGCTTTCGAAGCTGCGGATTGAGGTCCCTTTTTTCGCCCAACCAACCCCCAGAACGGATTTCACATCATACTTGTTGCAAAACCGAGCCGATGCTGTATAGTCGAGTCTGGCCGAAAGCCCGGGCTGGCTGGAGCAGTTCACGCAGTGTCCCCCTCTACGACCTTCAGACGTTCCCTTTCAGGTCTCAGCGCGGGATCCTGTACGTGCGAATCGGCCAATGTGGTCCCCATTCTTGACGGCAGGGGCAACAGAGTAGTTTAAAGCTTACTCATGCCTCCTCGCGGTTCGAGGGCTGCCCAGGCGGGAGATCCACGCGAAAGGACCCCGTATGGTTTCCGCAGCCCCCATGCGACAGGAAGAACCGCAGTCGTTTCCATCTCTCGGCAAGAAGGTTAAAGCTCTCCTCGTCTGGCCCAAAATCCCTAATTCCTTTTGGTCGTTCAACGGAATGCTGAAGCTCCTCCCGGAAAAAGTGGTGATGCCGCCATTAGGTCTCATCACGATCGCCGCGCTCTGTCCACCGGATTGGTCGCTGCGCCTGGTGGATGAGGCGCTGGAAGAGGTGACCGACGCCGATCTCCTGTGGGCCGACCTGGTCATGGTCGGAGGAATGGAGGTTCAGAAGGAGGGAATGCGCGAAGTACTGGCGCGCGCCCGCCGACTGAAGCGGCGGACCATCGTGGGAGGCCCTTACGCGAGCAGCTTGCCGGAACGGATGCTGACCCTGGCCGACCATGTGGTGGTGGGCGAACCCGACGAAGTCTTTGCCGAAATCGCCGCGGCCCTGGAGTCCGGCGCGGCGCAGCGGCTCTACGAGATTACCGTCAAGCCCGACGTCACACGCACGCCCATTCCCCGGTTCGACCTGCTGAAGTTGAAGAGCTACGCCACGATGGCGATTCAGTTTTCGCGCGGCTGCCCGTTTCAATGCGAGTTCTGCGACATCATCATCCTTTACGGGCGCAAGCCACGCACCAAGCAGCCGCAGCAGGTTCTGGCGGAACTGGACACCCTCATACGCCTGGGATGGATGAAGCAGATCTTCATCGTTGATGACAACTTCATCGGCAATCACCAGCGGGCGTTGGAGCTTTGCGTGGAACTGGAGAAATGGCAGCAAGCGCATGGATTCCCGGTGATGTTCTACACCGAGGCTTCCATGGATCTGGCCCGGAAGACGGCTCTTCTGGATGCCATGGTCAGGGCCAATTTCCTTCATGTCTTCCTGGGCATTGAAAGCCCCTCCGCAGAGTCTTTGCAGGAGACCCGCAAATTCCAGAACCTGGCGGTCGATCCGGTGAGCTGCATCGACATTCTCCACTCCCGGGGCATGTGGGTGACGGGCGGCTTCATTGTCGGCTTCGATTCGGATAAGGAAGACATCTTCGACCGCCAAATCGAGTTCATCGAACGCACCGCCATCCCCTGGGCCCTGCTGAATTCACTGCATGCCATGCCGGGCACCGCTCTGTATGCGCGCATGCAGGAGGAAGGGCGCCTGCTGGAGGAGGCTCCGCATACCAGCGGCGATGCCAATCCTCCCAACTTCCGCACCGTATTGCCGCCGGCCGTGCTGCTGCGGGGGCAGGCCAAAACTCTCAAGGCTATTTATGCCCCCAAGGCGTTCTACGAACGCGCTTGGCGGTCGATGGAGCGGTGGAAGATTCAAAAGAGTCAACATGCGGCCCGGCAGCCCAACACCGCCGGCATCGTCGCCATTCTCGCGCGCTCGATTTGGCAGCAGGGGATCAAGTCCAATTACCGCGGGG
>DATJVT010000636.1:0-8915 GCA_035501695.1 Terriglobia bacterium
GGTGGAGAACACCAGGTGGCCCGTCTCGGCGGCCAGGAGCGCGGTCTGAATGGTCTCCAGGTCGCGCATTTCGCCCACCAGGATGACATCCGGGTCCTGGCGGAGGGCGGAGCGCAGGGCGGCGCCGAAGCTCGGCGTATCCACCTCCACTTCGCGCTGGTTCACGAATCCCTTCTTGTCGCGGTGCAGGAACTCAATGGGATCTTCAATGGTGATAATGTGATCGGTGCGGGTGGTATTGATGCGATCCACCATGGCCGCCAAGGTGGTGGACTTGCCGCTCCCGGTGGTCCCGGTCACCAGCACCAGGCCGCGGGATTCCGTGCAGATCTTGTCGACGATGCGCGGCAGCAGCAGGTCTTCCAGGGTGCGGATCTTGGTGGGAATGACGCGCAGCACCATGCCGACGTTGCCGCGCTGCTGGAACAGATTGACGCGGAAACGTCCCAACCCCGCCACGCCGTACGCCATGTCGAGTTCGGCATTCTCCTTGAACTTCTGCTTCTGCCGGTTGGTCATGATGCTGAACGCCATGTTCAGCATGTCTTCGCTGGAAACCCGCGAGTACTGCGTGAGGGGCCGGAGGTCCCCGTCCACGCGAATGTAGGGGTAGTTCCCCACTTTGAGGTGCAGGTCGGAAGCCTTGTTCTCGCAGGCCGTCCGAAGCAGGACGTCAATGTTCATACCATCGGCGCTAGTGGGCATGGAAAACCTTCCCCGGCTTGGTCCGATTGTCGTTCGTCAAATGACTACCTGGGCGTCCGCGCCCGAAGCGGGACGGCACGCCGGCTCGTCGTTCCCCGCCCTCTACCGGGCCGCCGCCACCGGCTGGTGGCACAACGTCAGCCAGCCATACTTGTCTTCCGCCTGGCCTTGCACGATGGCAAGGAAACGCTCCTGCAGGGCGCGGGTGATGGGGCCGGGATGACCCTGGCCCACCACGATCCGGTCGACGGAGCGGATGGGCGTGATCTCCGCCGCCGTCCCGGTAAAAAAGACTTCATCGGCAATGTAGAGCATTTCGCGCGAGATGTTCTGCTCCGTCAGGGGGTAGCCCATTTCGAGCGCCAGCCTCATCACCGAGTCGCGGGTGATGCCCGGCAGCACGGAGGCGGAGAGGGGCGGCGTATAGATTTTCCCGTCTCGGATGACAAAGATGTTCTCACCGCTGCCTTCGCTTACGTGCCCGCTGGTGTCGAGGGAGATTCCTTCGGTGTAGCCGTTGGTCAGCGCCTCCATCTTGATGAGCTGGGCGTTCATGTAATTGGCCGCGGCCTTGGCCATGGCCGGCAGGGTGTTGGGGGCAATGCGCTGCCAGGAGGACACGCATACGTCCACGCCGTTCCGCAACGCCTCGTCACCCAGGTATTTCCCCCAGGCCCAGGACAGGATGTAAATCTCAATGGGATTCTTGAGGGGATTCACACCCATCTCTCCCTCGCCCCGGAACAGGACCGGGCGAAGGTAGCAATGCTGGACGTTGTTCACGCGCACGAGTTCAACCATCGCCTGCGCCAGTTGCTCGCGGGTGAAGGGCAATTCCATTCGATAAATCTTGGCCGAGTTCACCAGGCGGTCGGTGTGCTCCGGCAGCCGGAAAATCGCCGGGCCCTGCGGCGTGTCGTAGCAACGAATGCCTTCAAATAGTGAGGAGGCGTAATGAACCACGTGGGCGGAAACGTGGATGGTGGCCTCTCCCCAGGGAATGAACTTCCCGTTGTGCCAAACCTGCTCGTTGTAATTCACTGCCATGGACGTGTCTCCCTATCTCCCCCGAAGGCCGGAGGTTGATTAAGCGGGCTCCCATCGCGAGCCGCGGCCCTCCGGCGAGGAAATTATAGCACGGGGCCGGGAGCGGGCATCCGAATTCGCGGCGTGGCCCTCATCTTGGCTCCCCGCGCACGGCGCGAATGGGCCGGTTTGCCAATTCACCCGAGGAGGTCAACTCCTGCATCGCCGCGGTAGCCGGAGGGTATTAACAAGCATCAAAATGAACCAAAGTTTTTCTTATAGCAGCAACCAAAAAAATTGCTTTGCATCTAGGTGAAGTGTAGTGGCAAACTGTCCACTACGCGGGTCAACCATGCGCATCCGCGTCCAGCAGCTCCATCGGGCACAATCGAGAGCCTGCATCCGGGGAGCTCACTCGGAATTTATGGCCTTCATTCGTAAACGCGGCGAATCGTATTACCTGGTTCATAACGTGCGCCAGCAGGGGCGGGTGCGGCAGATTCACCTGGCCCGCCTGGGCCGCCACCCGCGCATTAGCGACGAAGTCATACGGGGAGTTACGTCCCATCATCCCTTTGTGCGAGTTGACTGGAAGAACCTGCGGGAGAAGGCTTCACGCAACGTGGTCCAGCCCTTCGAGCAGGACTCGCGATACCTCCGTGATTTGCTCTTGGCGGTTCGGAATCTTCATTTCGACCTTGCGGATTTACCGGTGGCCTGGCTGCAGTTGGCGAAAGACCGCGAGTTGTCAGCCCAACTGATTTCCGGGCTGAAGTTGCTGCGAGGAACCCTGGACGTGAAGCTCCACAAGCTTCGTAAGGATAAGGCGCAGGTCTTCGACGCGTAAGAACCTGAGGGAGGATGAACATGGGCGCTCGCCAGACTATCCTGGATCCAACCTTGAACAGCCCGGAGGTACGGGAGTTTGAGAATGCCCTCCGCCAACGGGTGGTGGGGCAGGACCGCGCTGTCCGCCGGCTGGCAAGGGTGTATCAGGTTTACCGCGCGGGGCTTTCCACGCCCGGACGGCCGGTGGTGAATCTCCTCTTCCTGGGGCCCACCGGCTCCGGCAAAACCCGCATGGTGGAAGCAACCTCGGAGGTTCTCTTCAACCAGCCCCGCGCCTTCATCAAGGTGGATTGCGCGGAATTCCAGCACAGCCACGAGATCGCCAAGTTGATCGGGTCGCCGCCCGGTTACCTCGGTCACCGCGAGACTCAGCCGATTATCACTCAGGAAATACTCGACCAGCACCACACAGAGAAGCTGAAACTTTCGCTGGTTCTGTTTGACGAAATCGAGAAAGCCTCCGACGCGCTCTGGCAGCTTCTGCTGGGCATTCTGGATAAAGGCACCCTCACGCTCGGCGACAACCGGCGCGTGGACTTCTCGCGCACGATGATTTTCCTCACCTCCAATCTCGGCTCGCATGAGGTGATGAACCTCATGAGCGGCGGATTGGGCTTCGCCGCCAAGCGCAACGACGAAGACGAAGAGTTGGACCAAAAGATCTACCGGGCCGCCACCGCCGCGGCGCGACGCAAGTTTTCCCCGGAATTCATGAATCGCATCGACAAGGTCATCGTATTCCGCGCCCTGACCCGCGAACATCTCGAGAAGGTCCTCGATATCGAACTGGGGCATGTTCAGCAACGCATCATCAGCGCGCCGGATGGACGCCAGTTCGTGTTCCGCTGCACGACGGAGGCCCGCGACTTCCTGCTGCGCGAGGGCACCGACCTTAAGTTCGGGGCGCGCCACCTGAAGCGCTCCATCGAGCGCCACCTGGTCTTTCCCATGTCCAATCTGCTGGCCACCGAGCAAATCCAGCTCGGTGATCTCATCACGGTGGATTTTGATCCCCTCCTGAGAAAGCTCATCTTCGTTAAGGATGACTCCGGAGCTCTGGTGGGCGGGGATGAAACCGCAGTCAGGGAAACGGCCCTGGTCCCGGTCTCGGTGAAATCCACGGGAGCAACCCGCGCCATCGCGCGGCGGGCCGGCCGGGAAGCGCTTCGCTGACCGGACTTGGAGCAGGGGAAACAGGTCGGGCCAATTTGTTACACACTGCGCCTTGAACCGATTGCCGGAGGAGGGTTCCACAAGGCTGTGAGATTGCCTTTTCCCCACAGCCGGTGGCGCAGCCTTCCGAGTTGGCGATTCAGGAAGTTCTTCCGATCGAGAAAGGCCAGGATCGGCCGCCGCCGCACGCCCATCATTTCCAGGGCCCGCACCAGGCGCGAGTCCCAACGGGTAAAGTGCAGGCCGCTGTAAAGCGTCCACAATGCATCTTCCGGAGCCCCCGCCCGGCGGTACACCTCCGCCAGGTTCACATAGATGTCGGGATGATCGGATTTCATGCGCAAGGCCGCTTGGCAGAGGCCCGTCGCCCTGGCACAATCCGCCTCCGTCCGGGCCAAGGCCAGCCCGTAATAAGAGACATAAAAAGGGTTGCCGGCGTTGTGTTCATAGGCCTTCTGCAGATGGGGAAGGGCCGACCTCGCCTGACCGCTCAGCAACGCTCCCAGCCCTTTCTTGAATTCGTCCACAGGTCCTAATTCGCTCATGGGTGCGATCTTCCTCCTAGTCACGCAGGTATCGGGCGGGATTGACCGGAGTGCCACGGACGATCACCTCGTAATGCAGGTGCGGCCCCGTGGTTCGCCCGGTCATCCCGACGGCGCCGATGACCTGGCCGCGTCTCACTTCCTGGCCCGCTACTACGTGAAGCGTGCTGAGGTGTGCGTACTTTGTCGTCACGCCAAATCCGTGGTCAATCAAAGCTTCATTGCCATAGCCCGCATCCGGGCCGGAATAGAATAGAATCCCATCTGCCGCCGCTTTGACCGGTGTCCCTCCGGGGGCCGCAATGTCGATGCCTGAGTGGAAAACCCCTTCCCCCGTAAAAGGGTCCATGCGCTGCCCGAAGCCTGCCGTGATGGGCCCTTGCACAGGCCAGATCGACGGGGTCACCGAGTCTTCATCAACAATCTCGGATGCATAGAAGGCCGCGGCCGGGGAAGAGGAAGCGCCCGGCGGAATTTCTTTCATCATTTTGAAAGCGCGCAACGCGGCGCCATAGTCTGCTCCCTGCGCGGCAAGCCCCCGACTCGCTACCAGGAGAACCTCGGACGGGAGACTGGGACTCTCCGCTTTGCTGAAGCTGTACGCCATGGCCACTTCCGCCGCCAGTGACTGGAGGGACTCCAGTTCGTCTTGTGTCCGTGTGACCTCCCCTTGCAGGCTGTGGCACTGAGTTTTGAGAGCCTCGCGCTCCGCGCGCACGGTGTTGTAGCTGGAGACCTTCAGGAGCATCCGGGCGTAACTATTGGCCAGGGCGCCGACGGTGACCACACCCGCGAGGGCAAAACCCAGGACAAGTTGCACCACAAAAGGAGGCAGGTGGATCTTGCGGAGCCGCCCGTGGGCCCCGTGGAAAACGAGAAAGGTGATGTATCGCTGATTCATAACCCACCCATAAGACGTTTCCCGTCAATTCCGCCTTGCCCCGGACTTGCCCTCGGACGGCGCAAGGAGAACATCGGGAAGGGTACGACGGATAAGTCGCCCAGGCAATCGGCGGGAAGACTAGTTTTGGGACAGGTGGTCGACCTGACCTTCAGGACAGCTCACAGGGCAGGAGGGCGGTCTTGCAGGCAGAGCAGGATCAAGTCGGTGCGCCGGCGCACGCTGAACTTGCTCAGCAGGCTCGAAATGTGAAATTTTACCGTCCTTTCCGAAATGTGCAGCTTGCTCGCAATTTCCTTGTTAGACAGGTTTTCCAACAAAGCATCCAGTACTTCCCTCTCGCGCGGGCTCAGGTTCGCCGGGCCCGGGTGCACGTGCCGTCCCTGCTTCACCCCCAGGCTGGAATCGATGAAGCGAGACAGCAGATCGCGCGGTACCCAGAACCCGCCACCCGCCACAATTTCCAGCGCGGTGGGAAGACTCTGACCTATTTCGGCATAGTTGAGCAGCCCTTTGGCTCCCAGCCTGAGGAAGGAGAAGGCCTGAGCTTCACTGAATTTCTCCGCCACAACCACCTGGCGGGCGCGGGGGTATTGCTCCTGGATTCCCGCCACCAGCATCTCGGTCACTTGCCGCGGACCATGGGCGTCGGTGACGAATACCTCCACCTTGGGGAGCGACAAGCGCTTCAACTCAGGCACCAGGGTTGACTCCAACCGCCGCACCTGGAGGTCGAAATCCGCGGGCGCAAGCAATTGCTGCCAGTCGGCCAACACGAGCGGATGGGAAGATAGCAGGCATACGCGAACCTTTCGCGTTGGGGTCCCTTTGGGCATTGCACATCAGGCTACTCCACTTCGGGGGACTTGTCACTCAACAGTCGCGGCAAGTGTCGGCCCTTCTTCGCCTGGATCAGCATTGCCGAAGGCAAGTGGACCCTTCGGGATCGCAGGACTTCAAAAGGCGGAAGTCTGATGCGCCAGCCAGGACATCGGGAGGCTCCTATATCCGCGGTTAACAGTCTGTCTTGTGTGGTAGAGTGTGGAACTTCCAAGCTCAAAGCAACTGGGGGGTTCGAGGAAGGGTTGAGAATGACGAGCCACAATTACTCAGGCCGACGGTCGTCCAGCCCGTCAACGAGAAATCTGGCAGCATCCGCCTTGGGCGGCGAACTGGTCAGAGGGGAGGACTATTGGCATGACCTTTGATGTCCCTCACACGGCTGTTCTGGCCATGGACTGTCAAGCCGGCATCGTGTCCATCTACGCAAAACCGCCCGGGGAGTTCGTGGAGCGCGCCGCGAGCGTGCTGCGCGCCGCGCGAAAGGTAAGCATGCCGGTTGTCCATGTGCAAGTAGGTCTCCGGCCGGGTTTGCCGGAAATAAACAGCCGGAATAAGCTTTTCGCGGCGCTCAAGTCATCGCCCGAGCACCAGAAACTGTTCCAGGGCGAGGCAAGCGCTATCCACCCGGCACTCGGGCCCGAACCCGACGACATCGTCGTGACAAAACACCGGGTGAGCGCTTTTACAGGTACGGACCTGGAGATGATCCTTCGCGCCAGGGAGATCGAAACAATCGCCTTATTCGGAATCGCCACGAGCGGCGTGGTGCTCTCGACTCTGTTGGACGCTTTCGATTCCGATTATAGACTCACAGTGATCGGGGACTGCTGCGCGGACCTCGATGCTGACATTCATGAAATGCTGCTCAAACGGCTCTTCCCGAAACGCGCCGAGGTCCTGACCGCCGCTGAATTTGTGAACGCATTGCCGGCCGCGTAGGATAATCCAGCGGCCGCGTAAACTTGACGCCCACCCTATTGAAGTTCAGGTCGCCGGCCACCCGGTCCACCGTTCCCGTCGCCATCTGGTTCACCTGGGCCTGAATCAACCATTTCACGGAGAATCCATACTCGTAGGCGTAAGGCCCCGGGTTGATTTTGTCGGTATGGGCATACCCTCCGTAGATGCGGCTGGCGAGAAATACCAGCTTCAGGTTCGGCCATCGCGTCCTGGCGGCGCGTTGGCGCCGGGGGCGGTTACAAGAAGGGGAGGCCCAATGCGCCTGGCTGCCCGTCCAGCCCGCGATTTGAAACTTGAGATTTTGGCGTGGGGGAAATCTACCGCCTGAGGTAGCATAGGGCTGCAAGAATGAACGCAGGAAGCCGCCATCGTACGACCCAACAAGTTCAAGGAGTTCCCCCCATGACGACCAGCAAGCAGCGCGCGCTCGCGGCAATTAACCACCGGACGAGCGACCGGCTCCCCATTACCTTCGACGCCGAGGAAGAAGTCTACGCAGCGCTCTACAATCACCTGAACCTGAAGACCAAGGAGGCACTGTTTGATCGCCTTCATGTCGACACCTGGATGATTCTCCCCGGCAACTTCATCTACCCAAGGTCGGAGGAAGGCAGGACGGAGAAGACATCCATATGGGGTTACCGTACCCGGGTTACAGCCTATTCGGGAGGCACTTATAACGAGCTTTATTTCTCCCCCCTGGCGGGCAAGCACGATATCGCCGACATCCGGAAGCATGACTGGTCAGGACCCGAGACCCTGGATTTCTCCCATTTCCGCGGCGAGGCCCGGGAGCATGCCGGCAGGGCGGTCATCGGCGTCTTTACCTGGGGCGCGTATTTCGTCGCGTCGTTTGTCCGCGGCATGGAAGACCTGTTGACGGATTTCGCCCTGCGCTCCGATTACGCCGACCACCTCCTTAAAACCGTGACCGAAAAGATCCTCGCTGCCCTGGACACCCTGCTGGAAAAGCACGGGGAGGGGATCGATATCGTTTACATGGCGGACGATTATTGCTCGCAACGCGGGCCGCTCTTCAGTCCCGGCATGTTCAAGCAGTACGTTCAGCCCTACCTGAAAGAAGTGGCCGCGCGCTGTCACCGGCATGACAAGAAGTTCCTGCTCCATTGCTGTGGGGCGGTACGGCCACTCCTGCCCATGATCATCGACGCCGGGGTGGACATGTTGGAACCCATTCAGACTCGCGCCGAGGGAATGGAACCGAAGGGACTGAAGCGCGACTTTGGGAAGCACCTTTGTTTCTATGGAGGGGTGGATCTGCAACAGGTTTTACCCAAAGGTACGCCCCAACATGTCGCCGACGAAGTAAGGCGGCTGGCCGACATCCTGGGTGAGGGCGGCGGCTACATCCTCGGCCCCGGCCATACCTACATCCAGCCGGATGCGTCAATTCCCAACATCCTGGCCATGTACGACACTGCGGCGAGTATCGCCAATAACCAGGGTTGACGGGAGAAGGGGTCAGGAGCCCTTTTCGCTACCTTTGGCGGGGCGCCAGGGGTTGCGCAGCGTGGATTCCAATCCGAATCGGGCCGCCGCCTTCGACACCCAACTCTCCGAGCCATACGGCCGGCTCCGCTTGATCGCATAACGAATATTCCCGATTTCTTCTTTCCCTTGCGAATCAGTGCTGTCCCAAGAAACTCGGGGCACCTCGCCGTAACTGCTTGATCGAACCGGAGTAAGAGGTCGGGATGTTATTTTTCGATTTCAATTTCCGGCGGCCTTTGGGGCATGATTTGGCTGTTTTCCAGCCCATGCCGGAGGCAGCAGGTGAACGTTGGCCGCAGTGTTTTCGCGCAGCTTTTGGATTTCCTCCCGACCCACCAGTTTCAGATTTGCGTCGATCGCTACCAAGGCAATCGTTACGCCAAGGACTTCTCTTGTTGGGA
>DATJVT010000637.1:0-3370 GCA_035501695.1 Terriglobia bacterium
AAGGGGGCCTCCCTCCGGGAGGCCCTTTTTTTGGTCCTTGACTATAACCCGAATCAATTCAATGGGCACATGGCGGGGTAAACCGGCCGCTACGATCATTTCCGCGGGAGGCGCGGATGGCGGGCTAAACCTGCCGCTACAAATTTGCCCGCCCTCACGCCGCAAAGGACTTGGGGAATTGATGGTCCGGTTGGGAAAGTGCCTGCTGCAAGAGCTTTTCAATCCGGTTCCGCCAGCCATGCAGAGCCTTCACTTGCGCGGCGTGATCTCCGCGCAATTCCCAGTATTGCAGCGCCAGGGAATAGCGCGAGTTGGGGACCTTTATCACGAAATTGTCGCCCTTGATCTGCCAGGCGGCCTGGGAGTAGAGAGTAGAGAGTTGAAGGTAAACGTTCGCGTAGAGTTGCAAGCGGTGGAGGACTTCCGGCGCCAACTGGTCCGCCGTATCGGCCAGAGAGCGGCCCTGCGCCAGCATAGTCGTCACTGCCTCGTAGATATTGACGTAATCGGTCAACGCTCCGCGGCGGAAAATCGACAGCGGCGAACCGAACTCCAACAGCACTCCATGGTCCCACAGGCGCGCCAGCAGGGCCGCTTCCAGGTAGGCAAGGTCGACGTAGGCGGTAACTAGAGTGTGGCCCGCCGCAATGTCCATGCCCCACTTGCCCATCCATCCGTGGTAATCCGCGGCCAGGGTCAATCCGAACTCGCCCAGCCGCTCGAGTGATAGTTTCACCCCCCGCCCCATGTTGGGAAGATGGCTGGTGGCTACGCGGACTTCCACGTCAATCAAGCTCTGGTTCGGCCTGGTGCGGCAGGCGGCGGGGACGACGATGGCGTGAACTCCCATTTCAATTTCTTGTCCGGTCACACGCCGGGTGGAATAACTCAGATCGAGCAAGTCCAGCCAACGCTGACGCACGACAACGCCGGGGGTGTCAGGCAGGCGGGCGGACTCTTTCGTATATGTGTTTTCCGACATATCGACACTTTGTCATGCATGATTGGTGCCAACCGGCAGGCAATTCCTTCCAACCAACTTTATTGAAATCAGATGATTGGACTTACAGCTGAAGGCCCCGAAAGGTAGAGTTGGGAAGACCGTGGGGGAAACTACGCAGAATTATGACGGGTACCGCTTGGGGACGCGGCGGCACCGCTCAGGGGGCTAACTCGATGCTCTGCACCATCCGGTCGAAAGTGGGTGAGTAGGACTCAAACGCGCCCGCGGGGGCGATAAAGATGAAGGTCAGAATGGAGGTCCCCTGGCGAACCGCCACCAGGTGGTCCGTTTCCCTCTGCCCCACAATGGGGGAATCATTCTGGAGCAAAACGCTGACCGCCGGGTTGCCCCGCAGGTTGATGCCACTCTGCTGTACCACCTGAAGCTGGGGATTGGATTGCCGCATCGACTCAAGGAGTTCCTGCGTGCCATCCACCAGTCCCCAGTTCTCGTGCTGGGGTGAGTAGAGGCTGACCGCAGTGCCGTAGGCCTGTGCCGTTTCCCCCTCCGCGCCGGATACCATTCCCCCTGGCGGATATAGCGTCACGCTGCCCTCGCCCCGCTCCACCTGCCAGTTATCGGGATATTCGAGGGCGAATACTTTACCGTCGTACCGGATCAAGTTCGCCGAAGGCGGGGGTGGCGGTTTCTGCGCGGCCTCGATTTTGGGCGCGCCCTTCTGGGGAGGGGGAGGCAAAGCGGCTAACTGCCCCTTGACCCTCTCGAACCCGGCGTTGTCCGTGTTTACCTCGCGAGCAGGACCGAGTTTCCTGATTTCCGCGTCCACGTCCTTGATGCGATTTTCGGGATTGGGATGGTCGGAGAAGAATTGCAGGGTGCGCTGCGGGTATTTCTTTTCAATGATCTGGAAGAACTGCACCATGGCGTGGGGGTCGTACCCGGCCTGATAGAGAATGTAGGTGCCGACTTCGTCCGCCTGCGATTCCGCGTTGCGCGAATTGTGCAGCATAATGGAGTTCACTCCAAAACCGATCCCGGCGCGCGCCAACTGCCCGGCGAGGGTCTGGCCTTGTCCCATCACGCCCATGAGGAGTTCGAAGGGGATCGCCTGCGTGGCCATGTGCGTGCCGTGACGCATCACCACGTGGCCGGATTCGTGAGATATCACGCCCGCCAGTTGGGCTTCGTTCTCGGCGGCATCAATGGCGCCGCGATTGACGTAGATGTACCCTCCCGGCAGGGCAAAGGCATTGATGTCCGCGCTGTTGACGACCTTGAACTGCCAGGCATACTCCGGTTGGTTGTTCGGCGCGAAGGCAACGAGCTTCTTCCCAAGGGCATTCAAGTATCGAAGCACTTCCGGATCGTTTACGAGCGGCAACTGCTTGTCGATCTGCGCGGAGTTCTCCTTTCCCACTTGCACGTCCTGTTGCGTGGAGAAGAGATTGAAGCCAGGCTTGAAATCCAGGCGCTCAACCGCCGGCGCGAGCGCGGGCGAAAGCACTAGCGTTGCAAGGAGCAACGCCGGCGCAAGCTTTCCTGATGCCAGGTTCCTGTCCTGAATGATCATCCATCACTCGTAAAAGTCGCTGCGATGGGCTATCTCGAGCACGACGACCTCACCAGCGCTATCGTCGATTTCATAACCCACGGCCAGTCTCCTACTCGTATTCGCCATAAGCCTTCCTCGCTTCTTAGCTTGAGGCATCCTTGGGGCCGGGGATCGGAGGCAAGTCTCAGAATGGCGGAGACAATCCGGTTCTTAATGGGGCGGTCAAGGCGTTTGAGGTCGCGTTCGGCGCTTGACGCGATGAAGACCTTAAACATCGATATCGCCGGCGGCGCGCCAATCTCTCACCACATCTTCGATCGGACGGCGAGATTCCGATCTGGCCTCGGATGCGGCTCGGCCTATGTGGAGGTCTTCCATCATTTCCTCGTACTCTTCAACAGGAAGTATGACGGCCTTTCTTTGCCCTTCGGCGTCGATAACGAATTGTATATCCTTGTGTATCGTTCCGCCTCCGCCCTATTCTAGCATGCCCCGGGCGGCAGGGGTTTAGCCGTCGGGACCAGGACAGGATGGCGATTTCAGCCCCCGAAAAACCTCCGCCCCGCGATACACCGCGCGGCTGCCCAATTGTGCTTCGATGCGGAGCAGGCGGTTGTACTTCGCGAGTCGTTCGGAACGCGTGATGGCGCCCACCTTCAGTTGTCCCGCGCCGGTTCCAACCGCCAGATCGCTCATCGAGTCGTCTTCCGTCTCGCCGGACCGCGCGCTGACCACCGTGCGGTAACCGGCACTCTGCGCAAGACGGATGACCTCCAGCGTTTCGCTGAGCGTCCCGATCTGATTCATCTTCACCAGCACCGCGTTGGCAATGTCCTCGCGAATGCCTTCTGCCA
>DATJVT010000638.1:0-8321 GCA_035501695.1 Terriglobia bacterium
GCCCGACCTGGAAGTTGATGCGAGCGTCGTCCACCCGAAGGTCCAACTGTTCCGCCGCGTGGGCGCTCTCGTTTCCGGTGCCTGCCGCGCGAGGGGCCGTCACCCCGCTCTGCGTCAAGAATTTACCTACATTCCACTTCCCCTGCGGATTCAAAACGATGTTGAAGCTGGGGCGGTAGAGGTGAAGGTGGGCAAAATCGAGGCGCGACCGCCAAAGACTGTGCCAGCGAAGGTCACAATCAATGCTGTCGACACGCGCGAAAGGCTCGGAGCCGAATTCCGGGTCCTCCTCTACTACCACGTTTTCGAGCGAGAATCCGGGACGCGGCAGCAGGCGGAAAGACGAGGCGCCGAATTTGACCGGCCGGTGTAGAGTTTGCTCCAACCCGGCCTGGAGGCGGCGCCGGTAGCGTTCGGCGCTGAAATAGGTAGGCACCGTCCAAGCCGCCAGTCCTAACAAAAAGAGGGCGGTCGCGATGTTGCGAACACGTCGGTAGGCGCGCGAAGGCATCAGCGTACCAGGTTGAGCGTGCGCCGCCAGCGGGTTTTGGTGGGGAAATGGATGATCAGGTCCACAACCTGCGTGAGGCGGTCGGAGAGAGAATTGTGAAGGTATTCATCGCGTGGCGTTTCGAATGACCAGTAGATCAGGATGGGCCGGCCGATCACAACGTCGCGCGTCACGAAGCCCCAGAAGCGGCTGTCCCAGCTCTGCTCCCGGTTGTCTCCCATCACGAAGTACTTTCCCGGCGGCACGACGAGTTCCCCATTGCTGACCGCGCTGGTGATTTCCGCGTCCCACGCGGACGTGGATCCGGGGAGATACTCGGTATCCGGGGGAGGGAAATCGTCGCCGGGACGAAGTTCGTCGACGTAGGCGGGATCGTGCCGAACGTACGGTTCATTCTGGAGCTGCCCGTTTACAAAAACCTGTCGGTGAAAGATTCGGATATGGTCTCCCGGGGTGCCGATCACGCGCTTAACAAAGTGCTCGCCAGGCTCCGATTGCCCTTCCGTAGGCGTAAACTTGAAGACCACTACGTCGCCCCGGCGCAAGTCCCGGTAAGGGAGAAGCTTGGCCAGCCAGCCACCCTGCGGGGCGAAGATATACTTGTTCACCAGGAGGTGGTCACCGATCAGCAGCGTGTTCTCCATGGAGCCGGTGGGAATCTTGAACGCCTGGAGGACGAAAGTCGTGCCAAAGATCGCCAGAATGACGGTGACGACCAGCGATTCAAAGGTGTCGCGCATTGAGGACTTGCCGTGAGCTTCATCCATGGGTATCGGGGATCCTCCCCAGTTTCTCCATAATCAGCCGGGCCGCTTCCTGTTCCGCCGACTTCTTGCTGCCACCACGCCCGCGAGCATTTAGATTGTCGCCTGCCACGACCTCCACCGTAAAGGTCTTTTGATGTTCGGGGCCGGATTCCTCCACCACCCGATATTCCGCGGGCGAAGTCCGCTCACTCTGCAAGTGTTCCTGCAAGGCGGATTTGTAGTCGATGGAAAAGAGTTCGCCCGCCGCGGCGCCAAGGTCCTCGGGGACAATGAAGCGGGCAATGAACCGGCGCGCCGGCTCAATGCCGCCGTCCCGGTAGAGCGCGGCCACTACTGCTTCCACGGCGTTCACCAGCAGGGCGGGTTTCTCGCGCCCTCCCGTCTTTTCTTCGCCCCGCCCGAGGCGCAGGTATTGGCCCAGGCTCAAGCGGTTGGCCACTGTGTAGAGATGAGGGGCCGCCACCAGATGAGCCCTAGCGCGCGTCAACTTGCCTTCTGCCCAGTCGGGAAAAGCATCCGCCAGGATCACGCTGACCACGAATGTCAGCACGGCATCGCCCAGGAATTCCATCTGTTCGTTGTCCCGCGGCCGGTCCGTGGATTCCTGCGCAAAGGACGAATGCGTGAGGGCTTCCAAGAGAAGTTGGGGGTTGCGAAACTGGTAGCCGAGGGTGCGCTCAAATTGGTCGGAATATTGTTCGGGCATGCTTTTCTGCGCGGTGATTCCTTGCGTGTCAGGCGCGCGACCTTTCCGGGTCGCACAGCGGAACAATACACCCCAACCCGGGGCCTTGAGACTGGTCCTTCAATCTCTGAATCGCCCCTTAGAAAGTGCCAAGCAAACGCGGAGCCAGTTTTATCCTGCCGTTTCTTAGTGGTTTGGAATGGGCGACGGGGGATAGCCCACCGCCCACTCTCCCTTCTCCCGCCTATTGCTTCGCGGGAGCAGCCGCCTGCGCCTTCTTGATAGCTTCCACCTGCTGGTCGGCGTATTGCTTCACCACGCCTTGCCCAAGTTCGCTGGCTTTCGTGAAGGCTGCCAGGGCTTCATCCAGTTTCCCCTGGATCCGGCAGGCTTCGCCCAACCTGTAGTAGTTGCTTGCATCGGGGCGATCAACTCCGGTGACCGACAGACGGTATTCGGCTTCCGCTTTCGCTAGTTCCTGTTTGTCGATTCCCATCAAGCCTTCCTGGGCGCGGTCCAGGTGAATCAATCCCAGGTCAGCGTGGATGGTCGCAACGTACCCGGCCTTGCGCTTGGCGAAATCCTCGTCCGATTCATTGGGCAGTTTCTTCAGCGCATCGATCGCCGCCATGGCCGCCTGGGAATACGCTTCGGCCTTGGTGAGTTGTTTGTCCTCATCCCCCCCGTGGTCTTTAATGTATTGCGGGGTGGGGATGGCGTCGCACACCATCAGCAAACTCATCAGGTTGTCCTTCTTTGACTGCAGGCTCTTCTCGCTGAATTCCACAATCTTGGCGGCATCGCCTTTGTTGGCATAAGCGGCGGCTTCAAAAGCATAGACGTAAGTCAGGACCTCGCTGCTGGGGTACTTCTTCACGTAGTCTTCCGCCAGGGCAATCGCTTTGTCGGGGTCAAGTTCGCCCTGGAGCGCCTGGAAATCAGCGGTTTCCTCCTTCGATACCACGATCTGCCCGCTGGCCAGGGCGGCGGCTTTTTGGGCGGCCGCTCTTTCTTTCGGGCCGGCGGCGGTAACTGCCTTGATGATGTCGTCGGTGGCCTTGGCTTTGCGCAGTCTCTTTTCCATGTCGGCGTCCATCTCAAATGCCACGCCGCGACTGCTCAAGTCTTTCAGCAGTTGGTCGGTGTTGCCTTTCTTGAGTTCAGTGATGACCTCCTTGTCGGTCATGGGCGCCTGCGCGGGCGACTGTCCCATCGTCGGGTTACTCCCCGGTATCTGGGCAAATAGGGTACTGGCCAAAAGCAGCGCAGCCCCTAGTAATAATCCGGATTTGGTTTTCATGTCCTATCTCGCTCTCCTCTAAAAGATCCCGTCTTTCAACTTGAATAGTTGAGGTTACAGGAATAAGGATGCAGCTGTCAATTCAGGTCAAACCCCGGTTGCGACGAGGGTTAAGGCGGTAGTCGTGGGCCAGTCGTGCATTAGGGCAGCGCCCCCTTGCTGCCTGCTGGACCACACCAAATCCCACGACGATCCAGCGTTGCGCAATCGCCGGGGTTGCAATATGATCTCCCCGCGCAGAGTGGTTCTGCCGGGAGGGACGATCCATGAAATCACGACGTAAGTTCCTGCAAGACGCCGGATTGGCGACTGTAGCAGCCCCGTTGATGATTCCCGCGAGGGCCCTGGGGCGGGGAGGAGCCATGCCACCCAGCGACCGTATCGGCCTGGCCTGCATCGGTCTGGGTTGGATGGGTTACGACGGCCATTTAAAGTCCTTCCTGAAGTTGAAGGACGTGCGCATCCTGGCCGTCTGCGACCTGGATGAGGGCCACTTGACACGTGGGAAGGCGCTGGTGGACACGGAGAACGGCGATAAGGATTGCACGGCCTATCACGCCTTTGAAGAGGTGCTGATGCGGCGCGACGTGGACGCGGTCAGCATCGCCCTGCCGGACCATTGGCATGGCATCGTCGCCACGCAAGCTGCTCGCGCCCACAAGGACATCTATTGCGAAAAGCCCCTGGCGCATAACTTCCGCGAGGGACTCGCCATGGTAAAGGAGAGCGAACTCCAGGGCCGCGTCTGGCAGACTGGCAGTTGGCAGCGCGCGGAGGAGAACTTTCGCCATGCCTGCGAGGTCGTGCGCAACGGCCGCTTCGGCAAGGTCAAGGCCATTGAGGTCGGCTTGCCCTCGGGCTTTTACGAGGTCAAGGACAAGTCGAAACTCGAAATCAGCCAGCCGCCACCCACCCTTTTCTATGACCGCTGGCTTGGCCCCGCCGCCGAACTGCCTTACCGCGAGGCTTGCGTCCACATCAACTGGCGCTGGAACCTGAACTATGGTGGGGGCCAGTTGATGGACTGGATCGGCCATCACGTCGACATCGCGCATTGGGGCATGGGCTGGGACGCAATAGGCCCGGTCACGGTGGAGGGTGTGGGCGAATACCCGCCGCCCACCGATCCGTTCAACGCCGCTACCCGCTACAAGGTCCATGCCGTCTATCCCGATGGCACCCCCATGACGATTGCGGGCGGTTACCCTGAAATCAGGAGCGGAACGAAATGGATCGGGGAAAAGGGATGGGTGTGGGTGGACCGCGGCAAGATCGATGCCGATCCCAAGTCCCTCCTCGACGAGCAGATGGGCGAGGGCGAAACCAAGCTTCCGGTGAGCCCCGGCCATTATCGCCAGTTCATCGATTGCGTCCGCACCCGTGCCGCGACACTGACGCCCGCCACCGTGGCACTGCACTCGGCCACCCCCGGCTGGCTGGGCCAGATCGCCATGCTCACGGGGCGCAAGATCCGGTGGGATCCCCAGAAGATGGAGATCGTCGGCGACCCCGAAGCCTCCCGGATGCTGGGCCGCCAGATGCGCGCGCCTTACCAGTTAGGCTGATGCATTCGCGCCCCAGCTTGGAGCACCGAAGCAGCAGCTACCGCCTTGCGGTTCCGGAAAGGACGGGGACGTGCCCCGGGTTTCGCGGGTCAGACAGTGCGTACAGAGCATCGCCGGCTTAATCGCCATGCCGGTCGATCATTTCATGCAGCTTTTGGCGGAAATACGAGTAGTTGGCAAAAGAAACGTCGGGAGGAATGAGGTGGTCGGCAAAGGGAACGTAACCACCCGTTTTCAGGACCTCCTCGACAGGTTTTAAGATCTCGTCAATGCGCCCTTTGCCTTTGGCGATTTCGCCCTTCGAGATTCCGCCCATCATCTGGAGCTTCGGATGCTCCCGCCGCACCTTCACGATATCCATGCCGCAGTGAACCTCGAAAGGATACATCCCCGTCACGCCCGCCTCCATAAACAAGGGGATAAGGGCGCTACAGTCCCCGTCAGTGTCGAGCAGAACGTGCCGGACGCCCCGCACTCTCAGGAACTGCGCAACGCGGCTGATGTAAGGAAGCATGTATTCCCGAACGGTCTCGAGTGAAATCATCGATCCCCGGCCGTAGGAGATGTCTTCCCAAATGTGCCAGACGTCGACGGCGACCTTGGCCAAAACCTCCTCGTAAACCGCCATCCAGAGTTCCGTAAACGTATTCAGGATGTCGTGCACCAGCGCGGGTTCGTCATGGTACCAGTAGAATAGATTCTCATATCCAATCAGGTGGCTGAGCGTGCCGAAAAATCCGTGGGGATAACCTCCCACTGCCAAAGGGTAATTGCGGTCCCGGTATTCCGCGACCCGCTGGTTCCAGCCGGCCGGAAAGCGGGTTCCGAGGCGGTTGAGATTCAAGCGCTCGTCCTTCAGCTTCTGCCAACTCTTCTTGTCCGTGATCGGCCACTTCATGCTGCTGGGAATGGTCCCTTCGGATTTCAAGAAGCGGCGCTGAACCCCGTCAAGATCAATGTAGTCAAACGTTTCATCATCCTCATGCAGAACCTGGACCTCGAACATGGGATCGAATAGGAGATTTACATCAACGACCTGCTGGGGACTGTCCATGCCGAAGAAATTGGTGACATCCGGGGCCAGAGGAAAACCCTGCGTGGGCCAGTACAACCCCCCCACCATGACCGCGAGGCCCTTCGATAGCTTGCCCTCGCCAATGCTCAGCCAGGCGGGCGCGTACAGCGACCGGGTGGGGGTGGTGGTCACCCGGCTCACGACCGGATAGGCCTTCTTGGGCAAACCCTCGGCATACCAGTTGTCAACGGTTTCGCCCCAAATCCCGAAATCCCACTTGAGAGAGTGGACGTTGGAATTGAAGTCAAGAACTTGCAGAAATCGTTCGCGAGCGTTCATAGTTTAATACTCTCTTTCGTCCCCGCAAGCATTGGGGTCAGTGCCCATACGCCAAAATCACCAGTTCGAACCCACCCCGCGCCGCAGCCTCTGCCACCATTCCTGCAGGGCTCCGCGGCTTTACGACCTGTTCGACACGGGAGTAGTACGCCTGGTAGCGCGGCAGGTCAAGCAAAATCAGAAGATAGCGCGGACCGCCGGTTTTGTGATTCCGCGGCTCTTCCGTTCGCTCCGCGGTACCCAGTCAATGTGCCGCGCTTATTTGCCGGACTGCCTCAGGTGTCAAGGAATAGGACGTAATCGCACCCAGGCTCAGGGTTTTTGCCGATTTCGGATTTAATATCAGGCGGGTAAGCGCGTATCCGAGAGGCACGACGGCCCACGGATCGAAATGAACAGGTAACAACTCTTCGCGACTATGGGCGTAAAGGCCGCGCCGCGCCAACCCTCGCCAAAGCTCACGGAGGGTGTCAAGCCTCGATCGCCGGCGATCCGCTGCCGCCAGCAATCCCATCAGGAGCATGTGGCTGCGGACGCCGGCGCGACTGGGTTCCACGGCCGGAATCTTTTCCCCAAGAGATACCCGCACCAGCGCCTCCGCGAGATTCACTCCACTAAAGACGCCATTCATGGGCTCGACAAGTCGGGGGTTGGCATCAATAAAGAGAGGGGCGTTGGTGTCCTCCGGCAATATGTAGTCAAGCGATAAAGCGCCATGCCAGTGGAGACGCTCACCGAGACATTCGAGATATTGGAGGACATCCGGGTGGGCCCCGCTGAGCTTGGCCATGTCACCTCCCCCCAACCCTTCCATGATTTGTCGATAACCATGAAGCAGGACGAGTTTGCCGTTCGCAAAAATGGCCTGCACACGCGCAAGGCTCCCCCTAACCGCCGCTTGTAGCACCAGTTCACATCCCGCCCCGAGTAAGCCCTTTGACCTGAGCTTGGGAATCAGCTTCACCAACCGATCGGCGCTATCGACCCGCCAAGTCCCAGTGGAGGCTGTGCCATAGTCCGCCTTGAGGAAGCACGGAAACCTACGCGCCCTTGCCAACTCCGTTTCCGCCTGGATGATCACGGATTCCGGCTGCGGTATCGACAGTTCGCGCAGGGTTCGGGCCAGCGCCGCCTTCCCCTGAATCCGTAAGAAGGAATCGAATTCCGCAACCGCCAGCGCGGCACCCGGCGGAATCTGTTCGCGCATGCCTGAAAAGAGAAACGCCTGCTCGTGCGAGGGGAAGAGAACGTCGTGATGCTCGCGACGCAGGAGCGCACAGACAAAGTCCAAATACGCCCAGGGGGCCTTTCCAACCGGAGGACAGCGGTAGAAGTGTCGCACGAATCGGGAGAAGCGTCCCAGGCACAGGGGATCCGGGTCGCATACCTCAACCCGATATCCCGCCATGCCAAGGGCGGTGATCGACTCCCGCGCGGAGAGGCTGGATCCTTCAGACAACAAGATGCACGCTGGGGAGGACATTGCAGGGCAACCAGTCCCTCACTTCTCTTTGGGGGGGGAGCCGAAGGGAGTTTCCATCCCGGCCTGGGCGGCGCGCAGGGCCATGGGGTAAGCCGCGGCGGTCAGCAGGGCGGCGTGGTATTGGACAAGGGCCGCATCGCGCTTGCCGTCGAGATCGGCGAGCCGCCCCAGATAGATATGCGACCAGGTGATAATGCGCAGATCGTGGGCGGTGGCGAGGGATTTTTGAAAGTAATCTTCTGCCAGGTCGGGTTTCCGCGTATTGGCGTAGACCATCGCCAGGCCGTAAATGGCGCGCTCGCTCGCGGGATTATCCTTGTCCAACACCTCATGGTAGGAGGCCTTGGCATCGAGATATTTTCCCTGGAAGAACTGGTTGTCACCCTGGTCGAGAAGGCGCTCTTCGTCCGACTGGGCGGGAGCCACCTTGGCCGTGGACGCGGGCGGCTTGGTGGCAAACTGGACCGGGACAAGACGCCGCACTTCCGCCTTGGTATCGATTGCCAGAATCATGGGCTTGTAATAAGCCGTCATGGAAGCGTCCTGGTGCTCGAACGTGAGGAGGGATTCGTAGAAGTAATGAATCAGGATCAGGCCTTGCGCGGTCAGGTCATCCAGCTTTTTTTGCGCCTCCGCCGCTGGCACCTTGTCCATGC
>DATJVT010000639.1:0-3548 GCA_035501695.1 Terriglobia bacterium
GCTCTGTTTCCATTCGGGTCAGGACCCGTACCCCTGCCATCTTGCTCCCGATGGCCGCTCGGCCAATTGCAAGTGCATGGTCATGACCTCGACCAACTACGTGCTGATGACTGCAATTCTGAACCGTCCAGTCTACGAAAATACGGTCGAGCTTTGCGGCACGGACGGTTCTTTGTGCGGCGGGACCGATCAGGCGCCGGTTTGTAACTACCTGAAGGGTGGCGCGCTAATCCCCGGGGCGGACGTAATCTCCACCTTCGATCCGTCCTCGCGCCAGTCCATCGTGGACGCTCTGCAGGGCAAGAACCCGGTAACGGTCTGTTCGCCACCGCCCGTGCGGCTGCCTTTCGCCGGGTGTATGACTGCGCCCTGCAAGCTCAACTCCGACGGAACCACCGCGCAATGCAAGTGTCCTGTGTTTTATGGGACGTTCCAGTTGGTGGGGAACAATGCCCAGTGTTCCCTGGGCGGTGATCTGGTGCCGTCCGGCTCCTACATCCCGATATTGGATACCAACCCGCCCAAGTGAGTTACGGTACACGGCGCTTCCGAGGTTGACACGAATCTCGTGTAACACTAATCTAGTGTCATGAAGACTCGGTTGCGAAATGTTACGGTCACTCTGGAGGAGGGAGTCGCGCGCTGGGCGCGGATGGAAGCGGCACGCGAGGAGACCAGTGTCTCGCGTCTGCTAGGAGGGATCCTCAAGGAGCGCATGATGGGGCAGGACGGATATCAGCGAGCCATGCGTCGCGCACTGGCCCGCAAGCCCTTCCCGAAGTCAGACGGGCGTTACCTGTTGCGCGAGGAGGCCCATGACCGCGCCCGTCTTCGTTGACACCAACGTCCTGATCTATGCCCTTGACGAAACCGACCCAGAGAAGCACCAGGCGGCTCGCCTCTGGCGGGCAGAGTTGTGGAAGGGCCGCCGGGGCCGCATCAGTTATGAGGTCCTACAGGAGTTTTACGTGAAGGTGACCCAGAAGTGGCCAAAGGCGCGCGAGCAAGCCCGCGCCGAGGTGCGCGACCTGCTGGCGTGGCAGCCGGTGAGCGCCGATGCCGCGCTGCTGGAGCGGGCCTGGAAGATTCAGGACCGCTATCGCTTATCGTTCTGGGACGCGCTGATTGTGGCCGCGGCGCGGGCCACGTCCTGCCGTTATCTGCTGACTGAGGACCTGCAGGCAGGCCAGAACATCGATGGCGTCATCGTCATTAATCCCTTCCGCAGTGACCCAGCCGCGATTCCACTGACGTAAGGCCAACGGCGGCGCGGATGAGACGAGTCCGACGTGCCGGTTTCCGCCAGGAGGGCTTTATCGCCCTGCCACCACGGCGCTATTTGCCGGCGACGCCAGGCTCTCGGGGTTGGCGAAGTTGGCCTGGGCGATGCGGATCTGCTCTTTGAAGTCGTCCACCATGTTCTCGTGCAGGCGCACTTCGGTGGGCTTTTTGGCGATGGACATCTTGTCTATCTTGTCCTGCAGGCGCAGCAAGCCGTAGATGAGGTTTTCCGGGCGCGGCGGGCAGCCGACAATGTACACATCCACGGGCACGATGCGGTCCACGCCCTGCAGCACGGCGTAGGTATTGAAGGGGCCGCCGACCGAGGAGCATGCGCCCATGGAGATGCACCACTTGGGGTCGGGCATCTGGTCCCAGATGCGCTTGACCACCGGCGCCATTTTCAGGGTGACGGTGCCGGCGACGATCATGAGGTCGCTCTGCCGCGGGCTGGGGCGGAAGACCTCGGAGCCAAAGCGCGCAATGTCGAAGCGCGAGGTGGAGGCGGCGATCATCTCAATGGCGCAGCAGGCCAGGCCGAAGGTCATCGGCCAGATGGCGGACTTGCGCGCCCAGTTGAAGACATAATCAACCGTGGTGACCAGGAAGTTCTTCTCGAATTTGTTTTCAATCCAGCCCATGCATTACCTGCTTCCGAGATAAAGTTGCTCTTCGCGTATCGCTCTTCGCTATTCGCTATTCGCTTACAAAGTGTCATCCCGAGCGAGGACTTCAGTCCGAGTCGAGGGACCTCTACACCGGAAAGACGCCACTAAGTTTCAGAACTCTCATCTTCGCCGATGCATGTACCCCGGGGCTGTGACGAGCATCACAGTTGCTTATAAGGCGAGTCTAGGCCGGATTGTCGCCACATTCAAGCGCGATACGTGGAGCGGTGTCGCCATCTTACGGCCAAGTTGTGTCTGTGCAGCTCAACGCAGCGATGTCCAAGCATGGCGCGTAACCAATCGGATAGAGTGTCTAGCCATTTGGTTAGTCCGTCACGTTACGGTACGAAACCTCTACCACTGCTAAACGATTGATTCCATTGTGAAATGCAGACGGTGGGGCAGATGGCCTGGAGATTGCACCAAATAACCCGATGGACCCTGCCTTCTATTCCAGGAACGCCGAGCTATTTTGCCCAACTTATACGGCGGCTCTTGGCCAGACCAACGCGCCCGACTGTCAACATTAGCCAACCGGGGGACTGAAACGCAGATCGAGCTCAGTTCCCCACCTTTCGGATTGGATGGGAGGCCATCCCACAAACAATCGTCGCTCTCGAAAGGAGATGCATTATGGCAATCCCAAGACACAACCACGTTCGGATTTTCGCCGCCCTGCCAGCAACCGCCGCGATGCCAGCCCAACAAGCGCAAAATCGGAACTGGTTGGGCAGCGCGCTCGCCTTGGCGATCGCGTTCATGCTGACCTCCGCCGCAACCCAACCGGCGCAGGCACAAACCTTCAACGTAATTAATACCTTCACCGGCGGAGGGGACGGTGCAAACCCTTTCGCCGGTGTGACGTTGGATCAAGCAGGAAACCTCTACGGCACGACCTTCCAAGGTGGCCAGTACGGAATTGGCACGGTTTACGAGCTAAGGCATAAAGGCTCCGGTTGGACGCTCAACGCCCTCTACACCTTTAATGGGACCGACGGGGCTAATCCCCAGGCCAGAGTGATCTTTGGCTCGAACGGCACTCTTTACGGCACGACACAGTCCGGTGGTGCCCGAGGCAACGGCACGGTCTTCAATCTGAGGCCCTTCCCGTCAGTTTGTAAAAGCGCACTGTGCCCCTGGATGGAGAACCCGCTTTATGCCTTCCAGGGGTATCAGAATGACGGAGCTAATCCCGGAGATGGTGACCTCCTTTTCGACCAGGCGGGTGACATCTACGGCACTACGTATACCGGGGGCGCTGATCACGTTGGCACTGTTTACGAGCTGACGCCCTCGGGGAGCGGCTGGCAGGAGAGCGTTCTTCACTCCTTCTCATTCAGTGACGGAGCATTTCCTTCTGCCGGCGTGATCTCCGACGACGCCGGCAACCTCTACGGCACGACCGATGCAGGCGGCTCCGGATACGGCACGGTCTTCGAATTGATGCAATCAACAGGCTGGACAGAGAATCTTCTCTACAGTTTCCAGAATGGAAACGACGGATTTTAATCCCAACGCCGGCCTGATCTTCGACCACTCGGGCAACCTGTACGGCGCTACTCGTGCCGGCGGGTCGGGCGGGGGCGGTACGGTTTTCAA
>DATJVT010000640.1:0-5649 GCA_035501695.1 Terriglobia bacterium
CACGGCCTTCGAAGGGCTCTCCGCCGGCATCATGAGCGCCAACCCTCCTTATGGTTACGACTACACCAGCCTGGCGCCCCCGCTCTTTTCGAATCCTTTTGTCACGGCGGCGAGCGGGCAGAACGTGGGCCAGCGCTTCCCTGAGCCCATCCCACCCTTCGGAGCCTCGCCGTCCAATCCCAATTCCAGCGTGGACTGGTCGCGGTACCTGCCCATTACAGGAGTGCCCTCCTTCTACTACCGGAGCGTTTCTCCTTATAGCGCCAACTACACCCTGGCGGTGGAGCGACAACTCCGGACCAACACACTGGTTACCCTTTCCTATGTGGGATCGCAAGCCCATCACCTGCTCGCGCTCATTTCCGCCAACCCGGGCAACCCCGCCGAGTGCTTGAGCGTAAGCCAGCTCTCCGAGGTGATGCCAGGCTCCGCCACGTGCGGACCCTTTGGCGAGGGCGGCACTTATACGACCTCCTCCGGCGGGGCCATTCAGGGAACGAGGGGCCCTTTCAGCTCCCAGTTTGATGCCGTGACCTACCAGAAAACGATCGGGAACTCGAACTACAACGCCCTCCAAATTGACCTGCGCCACCATTACGGCCCCCTGGAGCTTATGGTCGGCTATACGTACGGAAAGTCTCTTGACCAGTCATCCAGCCTGGCTGAGGCCATCAACCCCGTCGCGCCCGGCCTCAGCAAGGCCCTGTCCGCCTTTGACATGCGCCAGAACCTGGTGGTGAGTTACCAGTACCAATTGCCCATCGCGCAACTCGCGGGGCGCCGGAACCGGCTGACCGAGGGATGGGTTATCACCGGGGTCACGCGCTTCAGTACGGGTTTCCCGGTGACCCTTTACAATAACAACGACACCTCTCTGCTCGGCACCATTCCCAACGGCATCAACAACAATGGCGTCGACACTCCCCAGGTTGTTCCCGGCCAATTGGAGGCAAACACCAACCCGCGCAACGGCCGTCCGGCCTTCAATACCACGCGATTCGATCTTCCCGCGCTCGGCCAATTGGGGACCGCCGCGGACCGGTATTTCGACGGCCCGGGCATGAACAATTTCGACCTGGCGTTGCTGAAAAACCTGCACCTCAACGAGTCGAGGTGGTTCCAATTCCGGGTGGAGGCCTTTAACGCCGTGAACCACGCACAGTTTTACGGCGCGGCAGCCGTGAATGGCAATATAAGCAGCGCGGACTTTGGGAAGGTGGTCAACGCCGACTCTCCCCGCCTGATCCAGGTGGCGGTAAAGTTCACTTTCTGAAGAAGCCGCTTCCCTTGGCGAGCATTCGGCGCTTCGTTTAACCTTCGGCGGCGCGCCGATAGTCATCGCTCGCCTCGTAGGTCTGGGTGACCACTTGCGGGCACCGCAGGCAGGCGGCCTTGCCTTCCTGTTGGTACCACCGGCACGTCGGCCGAATGATACAAGCCGGCAGGCCTTCCGTGACCGCCGGCAGAATTTGAACAATACGGGTCGCCAATTGGCAGCGCGTTCCGTCGAAGTGGCGGCATGCCTTTTCCTCGCAATGCGCGGCAAATCGGAACACTTCGGTAGGCTTTACGGGGCCTGCGAGACGAAGTACTTCCTCGGTGACGGGGAGCGGCTGGTTGAGGTACGCCAGCTCCGGATGCCCGGCAGCGCCGTCTACGACACCCAGCACTGTGCTTCCTTTCATCTCGGGCTGCGCGCTGGGACAGAGCAGATGATTCGCTCCGTCGAATGCTCTTCCTTGGTCGGCCATATGCGTCTCCGCCTTGTTAAAGTCCCTGATGGGCGGGGGCTTGTAAGCTCCCCGCACTGACGCCGTCACCAGAGGCGATTATTGATAAATAGGGGAGGGCTATTTGGCGGGGCCTTTAGAGGCTGCGGAAAAACTCGTAGCGACGGGTTAATCCCGCCATCTGCGCGTTGCAATGGTTCGGGCTATGGCGACGTAAGGTCTCCGCCAAGACGCAGATCACGGATTTTTCCGCAGCCTGTTTTAGCCCCGCCCTTCTGGGACTCTTTCTACAGCCTACTGAGACTGCTCCAACCCGAACTGGACGGGGTCCGGGGGCCAGAAGCCGCAGATAATGATGCCCCTTCCTACCCAGACGCTTGCCTCGAATTGCCCGGCGCTTGGAACCTGCTGAGTTATTTCGGTGGCGATTTGCTCAGCCTTACTGATCGGGATGTCAGCTTGCAGGAGCTGCCGGCCCATGATGGTTCCCGGGCCAAAGCGGAAGCCCGCGCCAAATTGCACCTTGTGCTTCTCGCTCGCAGCTTTTACCGCCTGATCCACAGCTTTGGATACATCTTTGATCGAAATCGTCGTCGGACGTTGAGCCATCGATATTGCCTCCATTCGAATTTCTGAGCCCCTGCGGGGGGCACGAATCGTGCCTTGAGCCGCACCAGATCCCGTGGCCCCATAATGGGCGACTCAAGTTGCGATCCGTTGTGAAATTGTGCCCTTTAGCCCTGTGATACGTGCACAGTATGTGGACATAGGGCAGCGACTGTCAAGTGAATAATCAGGCGCTTGGATCGGAATCGGAAAGCATCGAGCATGGATGTGCAATGGGGTAGGCAACCTCGCGCGCACCCGCTGCCGGCGGGCCTACCGGTGAGGCGCAGCATTCTGAATAGCTTGGATGAGTTCGTCGGTTCCCCCTGCGGCGCGAATCTCGTTTAGATCGTCTCCCGTGGGAGAGAACTTGATCCCGCGATCCTTGACAACCTCCGCCACGCGTGGCGACGAGACTCCTCCCGTAAGCAGGGAGATGATTTCGGCTTTGTCCACAGCCTTTGGATTCACGCGGGGGGCTTCGGGTGTGTAATGCACATTAAAAGCCACCGTGGTCTGTAAGCGGGCGGAGTTGGATGCGCTAATCTGAATGGGATTGTCCCCCGTCTTCATGGGTATTGGATCCGTCCAGAACTCCGCAGCCTGGTTGTTTTGCGGGCGCATGTTGGCAGGCACGCCATTGATCATCACTACCGGGATGCCGGTGCTGTCCGTGGCAATGCCCCGCACAACCAAAGAGGATTGATTGGTTTCGACAGATTGATTCGCACCGGCGCCGGGTGGCGACGCCAGGACGATCACGGGGGGCGCCGCAGGCTTGGTTTCTTGCTGGGGAGACGCCACGGGCGTGGCCACAGTCGGCGTTGTTACAGCCGGCGCAGCCGGCTTCACCATCGCCAGTACCCGATCGAAGTCCTTGACGGCGTCGAGCATCGAAGCCGTTCCCATGGCGCCTGCTACCGCCGCCTCCCGCGCCTCGCGATCCTTCCGGAAAACACCCCAGCGATCTTGGGGAAGGTAAAACAGGGTATGCCATGATTGTCCGTCGGTGCTCAATGCCAGTTGCGTGCTTTGGTCGATTTCGGCGCGTTTGAGCTGCCAAGTGGGCAGGTAGAACCCTTCGGATGATTTCTTGGTGGGTTCGACCACGCTAAAATGAATTCCCGTCCGCGTCACCTCGAACCACCCATATGTCAACAAACTGGCATAAAGGTAGTTGTACGCCGGGCCAGCCGCAACCGGGTAGCGCAAGGTGGGGTTGGTGTCGGCGTTAACCAGCTCCGGCTTGGTGAATTGAATGGGGCTGGCCGCAGTGGGTTCGACACTGCTCTTGCTCCCGGCTTTCCTCGCCGCCTGTTCGCCGGCAGTCGCCAGCGTCACGTTGGCGATCAAGATTAAGAAAAAAGTTGTACCGCCTATATACCGCAGGGAATGCACCGAAATCATTTCCGGCCAACCTCCATGCACCAGTAATCTCAGGTCTCTCCTTGACCGTCGGCACTCGGAAAAGCAACGTAAGCCTTTCTGAACCCGGCAAAACGGGCCCGAAGGGGTTCAGCCGGGCAACATTCTGCTCCTTTTGGTCGAGATAAGCAATCGACATAGAGTCCCCCGTGTTGTAGCTCTCGGACCTGGGATACTCCCAGCCCAGAGGTATGGGCCGGGCGCCGGGTAGAGCCCTATACTTTTCCACCCCGTGTTACAATGGGGATAATCTGGCACGATCATTTCATAGTCCGGAAGGTGTCAATGCGCGGCCGACCACTCATAGCTGTGATCATCGCAATCCTGGCCTTGTCTCTTGCCATCCCTGTCGCTGCGCAACAGAAGCCTTTCACGCAGGAGCAGGTGCAGGGCCTGGTGCGTGACGGAATGGGGGACGAAATGGGCGCCCGGGCGATCGCGCAGCGGGGTCTGGACTTCACGCCCACGGAAGATTTCCTGGAGAGCCTCAAGGCGGCGGGCGCCAGCGAGGCCTTTCTCAACGCCTTGCGGGCGGCGAAACCTCCTGCGGGGGGAGGCAACGAAGCCGAAAAACCCCTCACGCAGGTTCAGATTCATTCCCTCCTCTCGGGCGATGTGCCCAGCCATCGCGTCGCCATCCTGGTGAAAGAACGCGGTATCGATTTCGATCCGAATTTGCTCGCCATCACGGAAATCCGCCTGGCTGGGGGCGACGACGAATTGATTGATGCGCTCAAGAGCGCCACGGTGAAGAAACCGCAGAATACCACTCCCGCCCTGGAGGCGCGCCAGGCGGAAGTCCGGCAACACACCGCGCGCGGCGGCCAGTTCATGAAGAATAAGCAATATGACGAAGCGGCGGCGGAATACCGCGCCGCCATCCAGCTCGATCCCAACAATGCGGACTTGCACAACACCCTGGGGTGGATCCTGGGGAGTAAAGGCGATTGGGATGGGGAAATGGTGGAGGAGCGCGAAGCCATCCGTCTGAATCCCAACGATGAGCGCGCCCACCTCAATCTGGGGGTGGCGCTCTCCAACAAGGACGATCAGGAAGGAGCCATGGCGGAGTATCGCGAGGCTATCCGCCTGAACCCCAAGGACGATCAGGCGCACATTAACCTCGGCAACCGGCTTTCCCACCTGAACGACTGGGGAGGAGCCCTGGCGGAATATCGCGAGGCGGTCCGCCTGAATCCCAACAACACGACCGCGCACGAAAAAGTGGCCAGTGTCCTGGAACACGACAAGGACTTGGACGGCGCCATCGCGGAATATCGCGAAGCCGTACGCGTGAGCCCCAATGATGAGGACGCCCACCTTGACCTGGGCGTGGCGCTTTCGCAGAAGGGAGACCAGGACGGGGCTATCGCCGAGTACCGCGAGGTCATCCGCCTGAACCCCAAGAACGAGCAGGCCCATGTCAACCTGGGGAACCGCCTCTCCTACAAGCAACTCTGGGAGGGAGCCGCCGCGGAATATGGCGAAGCCCTGCGGTTGAACCCTAACAACCAGGCAGTCCATTACAGCCTGGGGGGGGTCTACGAAAAGCAAGGCAACAGCCAGGCCGCGCTTCAGGAATACCGCACTGCCGCACAACTCGACCCCAAGAATGACGCCTACCGCAAAGCCGTCCAGCGTCTGAGTGCCCAGGGTGGCACTTAGCTGGAGGTGCCGTTACGCGAGAAGAATGCTTTTCCTAAGGGAAAGCAAGTCTTTCCGCGCGGCTGACCCTGTCCAACCGACACCCTCCTGGGGCCCTGGCAACACATGGCAACTTAACCCGACACGGGCCTTGACTTGCCACTGCGCCGGACATAGATTCCAGACCATGGCTGAATGGATTCGAAGCGAAGATGAACTGGAAGACCGGCTCTCCATCCCCAGC
>DATJVT010000641.1:0-6926 GCA_035501695.1 Terriglobia bacterium
AGGGCTCCGTTTACTTCAAGGTCGCCTCCTTTCCGGCTTACGGCCAACTGACGCACGTCGATTTTTCCGGGGTGCGTGACGGGGCGCGCGTCGACACGGACAAATACGATAAGGAGAACGCCCGCGACTTTGTGCTGTGGAAGGCGGCAAAAGAGGGCGAGCCTTTCTGGGAGACCCCCTTCGGCCGCGGCCGGCCCGGGTGGCATATCGAATGCTCCGCCATGTCGATGAAGTACTTGGGGGAGACCTTCGACATCCACTCCGGCGGGAGCGACCTGATCTTTCCCCACCACGAAAATGAGATCGCGCAGAGCGAGGCCGCCACGGGAAAGCCATTTGTCAAGGTGTGGTTGCACTCCGAGCACCTGATTGTGAACGGCGAGAAGATGTCGAAATCTCTCGGCAACTACTACACTTTGCGCGACCTGATCGGCAAAGGATACAAGCCCTCAGCAGTCCGCTATCTCTTGACTTCCGTCCCCCATCGTAAGCCGCTCAACTTCACCTTTGACGGATTGCACCAAGCCCAGCAGTCCATCGACCGGCTGCGGAACTTCCATTTCCGTCTGACCAAAGAGAATTTCCAGGCAGGCGAGAGCTCCGCGTTGCAGAATCGCGCGCAGGAAGCGCGGCAGATGTTCGAAGCGGGACTCGACGACAACCTGAACACCGCGGAAGCGCACGGCGCGGTTTTCGACATGGTCCGGGACGGCAACACGGCCATGGACCGGGGGGAATTCCGCGATGGCGACCGTGGCCCATTCTTGGACACGCTGGAACGCTGGGATCGCATATTTGCTGTTCTGGACGACAACGACCACGCGAAACTAGTGAGGTTCGGTTTCGTGAAAGACGCTTCGGTCGGCGTTACAGGTGTTCCTATGAAGACCTCTGTCGGACTCGTCGACGGGCAAGCGAGTGACGGCAACGGTAGGCCGGCCGCAGTGGTGGAGACTCTGAGTGATGAAGAGATTGAGAGTCTGATTGCCGAGCGCGCGGCCGCGCGACGGGCCGGCGACTACGCCCGCTCGGACCAGATCCGCGCCAGTTTGCTGGCGGCCGGTGTTATACTAGAAGATACGAGAGTAGGAGCGCGCTGGAAGCGGAAGTAGCCATGCGGATTCTGCGAATCAGTCTCCCGTTGTTGGCTCGGCCCAACCTCTTTGGGGGCGATTAATCCTCTCCGCCCGGCACCGTACGGTACCGGGCTCCGCCATCCCTTCAATGAAGGATCGCGAACCCAACGCTGGCGCTGCCCCCCGCAGCGGAGAGGAAAACCCGATGGACACCAAACTGCCGCGTATTTCGACCCCCCTTCCCGGACCCGAAGCACAAAAAGTCCTGGCACTCGACAAACAATTCGTTTCGCCTTCTTATACCCGCGATTATCCGCTGGTCGCTAAGCGCGGCCAGGGAGCCATGATTGAGGACATGGATGGGAACGTCTTCTTGGATTTCTCCGCGGGCATTGCCGTGGTCTCCACTGGGCACTGCCACCCCGACATCGTGCGGGTAATCCAGAAACAAGCCGAGACCTTGATCCACATGTCGGGGACCGATTTCTACTACCCCCTTTTGGCCCAATTGGCGGAAAAAATGGCCCGCATTACGCCCGGGAACTTCCCCAAGCGCGTCGCCTTCGGCAATTCCGGCACCGAGGCCATGGAAGCGGCGATGAAAATTGCCCGTTACCATACCAAGCGCCACCGGTTCATTGCCTTCCTCGGCTCGTTCCACGGGCGGACTCTCGGGGCGCTGTCGCTCACCGCCAGCAAGACGGTGCATAGGCGGGGTTTTGGCCCGCTTCTTTCCGGAGTCGAGCATGTCCCCTACGCCAATCCTTATCGCTGTCCGCGCGGCCACCGTGCCCCTGACTGCGTCTGCGACTGCGTGTGTTCCGACCTGATCGAAAGGCAGATGTTCAAGACTTCCGTGCCACCGGAGGAAGTGGCGGCCATCGTCGTGGAGCCGATTCAGGGAGAAGGTGGCTACATTATTCCCCCTCCCGGCTTCCTCGACCATCTGCGCCGTCTTGCCGACAAATACGGAATCCTCCTCATCTTTGACGAAGTTCAGTGTGGCATGGGGAGGACCGGGAAAATGTGGGCCTGCGAGCACGTGGGCGTGGTGCCCGACATTCTAATAACGGCCAAAGGTATCGCTTCCGGCTTGCCGCTGGGCGTCACTGTGGCGCGCGCCGACCTGATGGATTGGGGCCCGGGCGCCCACGCTTCGACTTTCGGAGGCAACCCAGTTGCATGCGCCGCGGCTCTGGAAACAATCCGGCTGCTGGAGGAGAAGTACATTCTCAATGCCGCGCATCTGGGCGAATACATCATGGGAAGGCTTGTGGATTGGCCGCACAAGCATCGCATTGTCGGGCAGGTGCGCGGGCGCGGCTTGATGATTGGGATTGAATTGGTCAAGAGCCAGGATCTGCGCGAGCCCTATCCGGAGGCGCGCAATCGCGTGATCAATCGCGCCTTTGAAGCAGGCTTGCTCGTCCTGGGTTGCGGTGAGAGTACCCTCCGTCTGATGCCACCGCTCGTGATCGACCGGGAACAGGCGGATTTTGCGGTAGATACGTTGGACCGTTGCCTTAATGAAGTGGAGCACTGACTGCGTACTAGGGGCTGGTTAATTGGGGCTGGGGAAAATCCTCGGCACACTTAATTGCTCATCTTTCGTGGTTCCGGCTGCGGGAGCTAAAGCTGGCCCTTCACCCAGCCCCCAGTAACCAGTTCCCAGCCCCGAAAGAGTTTGCCATGAGCATTCTTGCGCAGCTCATGTATCAAGCGCTGGTGTGGAAGGAGCGCCAGCGAGCTCGCCTCCCCGCGCCCACGCCATCAACCGGAAGCGAAGCAGAGCACTTGAAAACCGGCAGGCGGGGGGAGATGCTGGCATACTGGTACCTGCGCCAGAACGGTTACACGATTGTGGCGCGGAACCGCCCCGCACGCTCCGGAGCGGGGGAACTCGATCTAGTGGGATGGGATGGCCCGGTATTGTCGTTCGTGGAGGTTAAAACCCGGACCACCGCATATGCCGGCCCGCCGGAGGCGGCTGTTTCCAGGGCTAAACAGAAGCGCATTGCGCGAGCCGCCAACGAATATCTTCGCCGCCTTCGCCGCAAACCCGTAAGCTACCGGTTTGACGTCGCCGCCGTGGCCTGGGACCCCCATGCGGGCCTTCAGGTCCGGCTGATCAAGGACGCGTTTAAGGCATAGCTAAAGGGAGTGGCGAGTAGGGAATAGGGAGTTAGGAATAGACCTGGAGGGCATACTGAGGTGGTTCCCCTACTCCCGACTCCCTAACCCCATCTGCCCGGTTTGATGGCGAGAAAGCCACTCGCAAAGGAGTCATCACTTTGCCTGAACTTCGAAAAGACCCCGTTACCGGCCGATGGGTCATCATCGCCACCGACCGCGCCAAACGGCCGACCGATTTCGTTCGCGACAAGGTCCAAATTCGCGGGTCGGGCTTCTGCCCCTTCTGTTACGGCAATGAATCCAAGACGCCGCCCGAGATTCTCGCCTATCGTAGCGATGGGAGCGCCCGCAATACCCCCGGCTGGTCGTTGCGCGTGGTAGCGAACAAGTTCCCGGCCCTGGGAATTGAGGGCTCTCTGAACAGGCAGGGAGAGGGCCTCTACGACAAGATGAATGGCATCGGGGCACATGAAGTCATCATTGAAACGCCCAAGCATGACCAGACCCTCGCCTCCTTGCCGGTGCGGCAGGTGGAAGATGTGCTCTGGGCTTATCGCGATCGGATCATCGATTTGAAGAAGGACCGGCGCTTCAAGTACATCCTGATTTTCAAGAACCATGGTGACGCGGCTGGAGCATCGCTGGAGCACACCCACTCGCAACTCATCGCGCTTCCGGTGGTGCCCAAGCGGGTCACGGAAGAAGTGGACGGAGCGCGGGAGCACTACAACTTCAAGGAACGGTGTATCTTCTGCGATGTCATCCGGCAGGAAACCGAAAGCAAGATCCGGCTGATCGCCGAAAACGACGGGTTTTTGACGATCGCCCCTTTCGCTTCCCGTTTCCCCTTCGAGATGTGGGTCATTCCCAAGACGCACCAATGCGCCTTCGAGGAGTCTCAGAAGCGCGAGTTCGAGCAACTCGCACCCATGCTGAAGGACATGCTCGCCCGCCTGGACCGCGTCCTGGATTTCCCCGCCTACAACTATATCGTGCACACCTTGCCCATCGGAGAATCCGCCCAGGACTATTTTCACTGGCACATGGAGATCATGCCCAAGCTCACCAAAGTGGCAGGATTTGAGTGGGGCACGGGTTTCTACATAAATCCCACGCCCCCGGAAGAAGCGGCTAAATTCCTGCGCGACGCGGCGCCACCCCTCGGCGCCTAGCATCGGAGAGGAGCCGGGAGTCGGAAGGCGCGAGCCAGATAACACTTTCACTTGTTCTCCCGATTGGCCTCGAATCCCGCCCCTCCCACCTCCATGGATATCGAGCTTCGCGTGGAATGCTATTCCGGCTATCGGGCTGATGAACGCCCGTTGCGCTTCGCCTTCCCGGCCCGGACAGGGGCAGCCGTATATGAAGTGGAAGAAATCCTGGACCAGTGGTACGGCGTGGGTTACCGTTGCTTCAAGGTCCGCGCGGATGATGGCAATATATACATTCTCCGCCACTTGGAGAGCGAGGACTCCTGGGGCCTCGACTCTTTTCGGCGGACAGGAGGGGAAGGTCCTGAGTCCGAAGTCCGAGGGCGGGTGTTAAGACCGGACATTCGGAGGCCCGGGAACTGACGTGCGTCTTCTGAGCTTCGGTCATTAGCCCGTGGGCGCTGGACTTCGGACCTCGGACGATCTTTTATGCAGAAGGGTGAGAACATCGTCTCCATTGCGCTGGCTGTTGTCGTGTTACTGGCGGTCATTGCCATTCAGCGCCGATGGAACCCCGCCAGTCTGCAAAGAGTTGCCAGTTCGGCGGAAGAATTCATCCTGACCACCACGGGCATCGGCGGCCAGGTCCCCGACATCGCGGGCTACGAGCGGCTCAAGGACTTCCGCTTGGGTAACTATCGTGCCGGGTTGTATCGCGCCACCCCTGCGCCGCTGATTTTCGCCCCGGGACGGCTGGTTATTTACGATGAATCCAATCACCCGGTCTTCAAACTGGAAACTCTCGAAGGCTCTAAAGAGTCCTGGTCCGCTCTCTATGACTTTTCCGGCCGGCACGGAATTACCGTCCCGGGAAGCCGGGCCCGGGCAAGTTACACCCGGGATCTTGCCGGCGATGGCGTTCCCGATGTCATCGTAGGGCAGTATTCGGGCGGTAGTCATTGTTGCACCGTGGCCACCATTCTGGAACTTCGCAAGGATGCGGTGGTGCCGATTGGTCGCATCGACGGGATCGACGGCCTGCCCTTCGAAGGCTTCGATGTTCGCAAGCTCACCAGAGCCGCGAATTGGCAGTGCATCGCCCATCGCCCCTTTGTCACCGCCTGCGGGACGCACTCCGACGCTGCTGACGTACTTGCCGTTTACGCCTTCACCGGGGATCACTTTCAGGATGAGACCATGAATTTCGGAGATTACTTACAGGAAGTGCTCCGCCAGGACCTGGGAAAGTGGCGGCAGGAGAGAAACCGGAGTATGGACCTTCTTCAGACAGTGGCTGTGGATTATGCCGTGGTCGGCCAGAAGGACGCCGGCAAGCGGTTCTTCGCTCTCAACCTGAGCCAGTTAATTCCCAGCCTCCGAAGTCACAACGTAGATCCCAATACCTGCCAGGAAGCGTTGGAGGAGTTGGTGGACCGGGTACCCGCCGCAGAGCCTGAGCAGGCTGCAGGCATTGGGCGGTAAGTGGGGATCAGGTAATCGGGAGATCGGGTGATCGGGAGATCGGCCGAGGGCGACCCGCTCCGTGCAAGTTCCCTTGATGTTTTGAGCCGATCACCTTTTCGCTGGGTCACCAGGCCCGCTTACTCGATTTCCCGATCACCGGATCACCGATCTCCCGATTAAAGCACTGCTTCGTCCCAATTCTCCAGCACGCTTTTCACCTTTCCCATAAACCGTTCCGCTGCCGCTCCGTCGATCACCCGATGATCGTATGAGATGGAGAGATAAACCATGTGCCGGATGGCAATGGCGTCGTCGCGGACGACTGGCCGCTTCTCGATGGCGCCCACGCCGAGGATGGCAACCTGCGGCTGGTTGATAATGGGCAAGCCGAACAATCCGCCGAAGCTGCCGGGGTTCGTAATGGTGAAAGTCCCGCCCTGGACATCATCCACGCTCAGGCGTTTGGAACGGGCACGGTCGGCCAGATCCTGAACCGCACGCGCTACACCCAGGAAGTTCTTTTCGTCGGCCCGCTTGATGACCGGCACGATCAGACCGTTTTCCAGCGCCACTGCGATGCCGATGTTCACGTCGCGCTTAAGGATGATGTTCGTCCCCTCCACGGAGGAGTTGATGATCGGCAACTCCTTGATCGCTTCCACACAGGCCCGGACAATGAAAGGGGTAAAGGTCAGCTTGATGCCATGGCGCTGTTCGAACTCCTTTTTGAAACGTTCCCGCGCCGCCACCACGTGCGTCATCTCAACTTCTACCACCGTGTACACATGCGCGGAAGTGTGCTTGCTCGCCACCATGTGCTCGGCAATCTGCCGGCGGATGGGTGTCATGGGCACAACCTGCGCCGCTCCCGTAAAGGCCAGGGGCGGCGTACCCGCCGGTGCTAGGTATTGTGGGGCGGGCGCAGCGGTCACGGGTGAGGGCGCGCTGGGTGCACTTGCCGCGCGTTGGTCGATGTATTCCAGGATGTCCTTCTTGCTGACCCGGCCTCCCAATCCCGTGCCCTTCACTTTGCTCAGGTCCACATGGTGCTCGCGCGCGATGCGTCGCACGAGGGGAGAAGTGCGTACTTCCTCCCCTTCGC
>DATJVT010000642.1:0-3307 GCA_035501695.1 Terriglobia bacterium
CCACCATCCCGCCTTCCACGTGCAGGATGTCCCAGCGCCGGTCGTCGAGGCCGGCACGCAGGGCGTTTTCCATGGCGTCGCGCGCCAGCAGGTTACGTCCCCAAAGATGGCAGGAGGCGAAGTTCGCGACACGCCGGGATAAACTGGGGCGGCCGACCGGGATGGATTGCACCGAAGCGCAGTGCCGGCGAGCCCACTCCAGGTGCTTCTCATCGCCGGGGCGGGTCAACGAGACCAGGTCGATCCGGTGCCGGCGGGCCAGCAGCGGAATCAGGTTGCCGCCAATTAAACTGAAACCCCCTGTGGAAGGCAAATGCGGCGGGGACGACGATACCCAAGCGATGTTCATGCCGATGGAGTTGCCGGAAGTAGCGCCGGGCTTTAGCCCGGCACGTGGGTTGTCAACAGTGGATTGATTAGCGCAACGTCGGAAGGAACTTTTCCGTCTCGTCTTGCCCCATTGGGGATTTCATGGCCGCGACTTCGGTGACCGTTTCGTAACCCAGCAGCCGCATGAGGTCTCCCCAGGCGGACTCGATTTCGGCGACCATGGTTTCCGACAAGGTGTTTTGCCACTGGCCCGCGGAGGCGGCGCGGACGAACGGGATGTCCTTGCGGCTGTCGCGGGTATTCACCCACTGGTTGGCCTGGTTTCTCTCCATTTTTCTCATGCGGTCCGCGGAACTCAGCGCCACCGCCCGGGAGATCTCTTCCGGGCTGCGCGCGATTTGCAGGAATTCCGCCATCCTGGCCAGGGCGCCGGCCGTGTTCTCCAGCATGTCCTCGTAGCGCAGGAGAAGGAACGCCGCCGTCCCGTAGCGTGTGCCGAGCCAGCTCGCCGCGTTTTCCCGCCATGTTCCGTAAGCATCCACGTTCCCCGCCACGAAGCGCGTCACGTACGGGGCAAGGGGATAGCCGTCGGGAATAATTCCCTTCTTCAGGTGAAAGTGGTAGTACGACACCGCCACATCGCGCGGATCGCGCACGATGTAGATCACCTTCTTGTAGCGGGGATCAAAGTATTCGTGGCTCTTCAGGATGCGCGGCCGGGGGACGCGGCGGAGTTCCTTCTGGGTGTCCTTGTAAACGTCCGGTATGCGGCTCTCGATGTTGGCAAAGCTCACCTTCTCCTGGCCGTAAATCAGGTTGGCGAGGAGAAAGCGGGCCCAGGTGTTTCCGGATTTTGGGTAGGAGACCAGAAAGGTGTCGTCCGGGTAGATGCCGAAGTTCCGGCCGCCACGGCTGTTGCCGGTCAGCCATTTGATTCCCCACACCAGCTTCTTGAAGTAGCGCGAGCGGGGTTCCTGCGAAGGAGCGGTTACTTCCCACTTAGTTTCCATAGGTTTTAATGGAGGCTGACAATGTAGACGTGGACATCGTAGCCATTGAAGGTGTCCGTAAAGGTGTTGCCGCTCAGAGGGACGGTGCGATTCTCGCTGTAGACCTGCACGGTGCTTCCCGTGGCGCTTACGGAGGAGGGAAGCGTAAAGGTCACGCTGCCGGCCGCATTTTGGCTGGTGTTGCTGGCGAAGATGACGATCTCACTGGAGCTGGATTTCACTAGGTACTGAATATTCGCGTTGGAAACCGGCTGCAACAAGCTGGGCTGGGAAGGCGAAATCAGGAAGGGCGCAAGGCCCATGACTTCGCCGGAGATTTGCTTGAAGTCCAGGTAGGGCTGGTGATTGCCTGCCACATACCATTCGTACTCCAGGCCCTGCTGGTTGACGAAACCCCACCACAGGATGCCATTGGCGCCACTGATGATGGCGTTGTAAGCCTGCTGCTTCATCTGCTCGTAGGTCGGGAACTGGCTGTTGAGGTCGAAGAGCTGCAAGACCATCCACACCGGCCGGCTGCCGTAAACTTGTTGTACAACGGCAGAGGTGGCGATGTTGGTGGACACCATGGCCGGCGTCGTCGTGGCGCCATGGTAGGTTGCATAGACGGTCAAACCCTGGCCCACCGGATAGGGATTGCTGCTGAGCACGTCGCTCACGTCGCGCCACCGGAAGACCTGGGCGAAGTTGTCCAAAGTGCCAAAGGTGACGTCGCCCGGGTCCAACGCCGACAGCGCCTGGGTTTGCTGGAAAACCGCCGGGATCTGCGAGGGGTCCGGTTCATCATAGGGGTAGTAACCGAGCGCGCCCGGATTCCCATTCATGACCCCCGCCAGAAGCTGCCACAATTCCGGGTCGGATAGACCTTCGGCGGAAGCCCAAACGGGTTTCTGGCCGTTGAGGTAAGAGTTGGTAATCTGGATATGGCCCACACCCGCCGAGTTGAGGGCCTGGAGCCACGGAGTCAATTGATTGTCCGTGGAGCTGACGTTGACGCTTACGAAGGGCAGGATATTCATTTCGGCGTTCAACATCGTGTCCTGGTAGCTCTCCACCGTTGACAGGCCATTGAACCCCGGGATGTCCAAATACCCGGTTTCCGACGTGAACAGGCACTGGTTGCAACGGTTGGCGCCCCAGCGGTCGTAAGCTCCCCAAACAAACACTTTCTGGCCATTGCGAACGAGAAAGTTGTCGGTATCAAACCAGTTGACCAGGGAGCTTCGGAAAGCCGGCGTGACCTTGGTGATCATGTAGGCCGGGTAGGAGGCCACCGTCTGGTTGGAAGCGTTGAGCAAGTTCGTTCGGATGAAGTATGAGCCCGGGCCCAGAGCGGTGCCGTCAAAGTCCAGTTCCTGAGTCGCACTGGCGGGCTGCGTCACGGTTGAGATTGCCATGCCCGCGGCGCTCTCCAGGACGGCCTGTACGGTCATGCCGGACGGCCGGGGGACCTCCACTTCGAGGCGGATGGTCTGGGATTTATCACTCCAAAGGTAACCCTTATAATTGGGATAGAGCAGAAACGCGGACACGGGGGGCTGCAATTGTTCGATGAGTTCCACATCGTCGAACCAGACTTTTCCCGTCGTCCCCCCCATCACCACCGGCTGGACTGCCAAAGTGTCACCATCGAGCAGCGGCAATAAGTCGATGTCATTCTGGGAAATCAGCTGCCACGATGAGCTGGGCGTCACCACCGAGGTTTCCCCAACAATGTCACCGCCACGGGCAACGTCATGGATCGCCAGTTTCACCGTGATATCCGTCCCCGAGGTTCCTTTCACCCACGCTTGCAAGGTGTATGAACGGGCAGCGCCGGTGCCCCGGACGGTGTTCGAACTCGAGACGTCAGGGTATGAGCAAGTGGAACCCGGCAAGAAGGCCAGGGAACTGGTCCCATCATAGGATGTGCTGGTATCGATGGAGAACCCACACCCCAGCGTCCAGCCTGTGTTGCCGGACTCGAA